>NZ_JBEZKG010000017.1:0-238299 GCF_040651535.1 Streptomyces sp. NPDC048420 | reverse complement strand
ACGCTTCTTCACCTGGAGAGTGCTTCTTTCCGTGCAGCCAACAGGACCCTCGACAAGTCCCATCGTTGCAGGTCAGGAGCACTCTCCGCTTATTTAATCAAGCATCGGACACCCACCTCGCGAAAGCGCGAGGCTAGTGACGCCCTTCGTCTCCAGCTCGCCGGCGTCCCCCACGCTTCTCTTGAGCAGGACCTTGACCAGCTCCTTGTCCTTGCCCACAGCTGCTGCGACGCCCTGAAGCAACATTCCCGGCTGCTCAGTGACGGCGTGCACCACCGATAGGCGCTCCTCCTCGAACTGGTCCGCCGGACTCATCACACCGAGCTGGTCAATGACGATGCTCTCCACTTCCCGCACCAGGTCGTCCAGGTCTTGATACTGGAAGCGGTCCCATCCCTCAACATCGCTGGGCACGTTCTTTGCCGGAGTCACAGCCGGGTTGAACCCTATGAAGGCCCTGCGCCCCATCCCGAGGGCGAGGCCATACTCCAAGGTCACATTCGGATTCCAGCCAGTGAAGTCGTAGATCCCGAACGCCGCAGAAGCGATCATCCCCCTGATCTTGTCCAGCACCGTTCCTGACGACAAGGACACCTCGGCGAACTGGAACTTCACCTGGAACCCTTTTTCAACCTCCTTGAGAGCCCTCTTGTACTCTGGTCGGCTCGGTCGAACCAAGGTCCACGGGTACGCCACGAAAATCGTCCGATGTGTTGGTGCCTCCACCATGGCTCCTCCTGTGCCGGCACCCCGATCACCAGTACGCCACGCCAGGCATGCCCGCGCACGCTGGGGGGCGTGCCGCAGGTCAGCAGCTCGTATTGAACGCCAGCGCTGAGGAAATGGCACGGAAGCTGAGATAGCTGACGGGTGCCACGGCGCGAGACGCCAGACAGAACCGCAGGTCACAGCGTCGCCGTATGACACGCGGCTTGAGAACCTACAACAGCGAAGTTAGTCGGGGGCGACTCTCTGATCTGCGGCGACTGGATTGGATGTCAAACGCCGTGGTCAGGTTCGCGCACGCGGGAGCAGGCGATCCAGCTCTTCACGGGCCCAGCGGCAGTGGTCCACACCGCAGGGGGTCAGACCACGCGCCTCTGCTTCGGACTCGAACTGCGTGTGGAACGAGTCAGGATGCCGCCCGGCACCGGAGACGCGGCCGCAGCTCATGCTGTAGTGGTAGATCTTGAGGGCAGCGCCGATGGTGGTCCGGGTCCAGACAACGGGGTCGTTCCAATGGGCCCTTAAGCTTGCCTCCCGCGCTTCGAGGGCTTGACGTTCACTGGGGATCGGGTCGAGGGCGGTAGCGAAGTCCGCGCGTGCCAGTCCTCGAACGCGCTGGCTCTCTCCGCTGTCTTGGAACAGGAGGCGGTCGGCGTCGGTCTCGTGAGTCATGCACCGCTCGCGGATAGCTTGCGCTGCCTGACTGCGCCGCCGCTCGTAGGCTTCCCGATCCGCGAGAAGCTGCTTGAGCTGGCGCCCTCGGTGTTCGTTACGCCAGACGAGTAGGTCCGAAGTACTGATGACGTCCACGGTGCTTATCCCCCTGATGCGCGTTGTGCGCGCGAGCGTACATCGCGAGCCGAGGACGGGGCCGGGAACGTCCAGGTCACAGCGTCGGTATCTGACACCGAGAACGAGAATCCACAACATGGCTGTGGGATCTCAGATGGCGTGGCCAAATCTCGCGGCCAATGGCCACCTCGTGGCCGATTGGCCACGGAACTGAGCTTTCCGGCCACTCTGTTCGCTCTGGGGATGAACGCGAGGTGGCGCAGCCGTTGCTGGAGAGTCGCTCGGCAGGGCCGAGACCATCCACGCAGTTACGAATGGCCCGGGCGGTGAGCACGGGTCCTCGCGTTTTTCAGCCGGAGCAGCGCCCGCCGGACAACCACGTGACCGCTCACTCATGAATGCCGGCACCTACTGGCCGGGCTGAACCTTCACGATGTTGATGTCGCGGTTCTACGCGCTGGGCAGGTCGTGGCTCACCGCCGACGTGCGCTTCTTACCGTCCTGTACCCACTGGACCGGGAAGTTGCTCCCCTCGCCAGCTTGGTGTGCGACGACCAGCCGCGGTTCCGCAACCTCGCATCCAGGGCTGAATGCGTGGCCCTGCCCTGGTCAGAATGGGCCGGGCACCGCGGCAGCGGCGGTGGGGCCAGACCGTCGCAGGGCTCCGAAAATCAAAGTGATCACTTCCTTGTCCCCCCTACTCTGCCGGACACCGACAGCCCCTGCTTACGAGGACGCCCCAATGACGAGCAACCCCACCGTGCGCCCTGAGATCATCGACTTCTACACCCGGTCCGACGAAGCGGCACGACTGCAGACCACCGCCACAGGCGCCCTGGAGTTCGCGCGCACCCGCGAGTTACTGCGCCGCCACCTCCCACCGGCACCGGCCCGCGTGCTCGATGTCGGCGGTGGTCCCGGAACGCACGCCCGGTGGTTGGCCGGCGACGGCTACACGGTGCATGTCGTGGACCCGTCCGCAAGCACGTCACCCAGGCAGCCGCCATCGACGGCGTGACGGCCGAGGTGGGCGACGCCGGCCGCCTCACCGCCGCGGACCGGACGTACGACGTCGTTCTGCTTCTCGGCCCGCTCTACCACCTCCACGACAAGACCGACCGGATCTCCGCGCTGACGGAGGCGGCCCGCGTGGCCCGGCCTGGCGGACTCATCGCCGCAGCGGCGATCTCCCGCTATTCACCCCTTCTCGACTACATCGCGACCACCGGTATCACCGAGTCCGCGATCCAGGACGGGGTCCGTGCCACCCTGCCCGAGGGCCGCTACGCCGGACAGCGCGGCTTCACTGTCGCCTACTTCCAGACCTCCTCCGAGCTGCGCGCGGAGGTCGCGGAGGCCGGTCTTACCGATCCCATCCTCTACGGAATCGAAGGACCCGGCTGGGTGGCGGTCAAGGCCATCGAGAAGTACACCAGCGCCAACCTCATGGGCACGGACATATACGAAGCGGCCCTCGCCGCGGCGCGCATCGCGGAACCGCACGCGGCCCTCACCGACGCCTCCGCCCACTTTCTCGCCATCACCGGGCCCTGACCGGTCTGGGGTGTCGCCTCATGACGCTGCTGAATCATGGGTGGGTCCGGGTTCCTGGGCACCGAGCTGGTCCGGCAAGCGGTATAGGCGGGGCGCACGACGGCCGCGACCTATACGACCATCCGCGGCGGTGCTCCGGATCACAGTACGCAGGCGCAGCCGAGCCAACGACGAGCCCCTCCAACTAGGTAATTCGCCACCACCTGCAGAAGGGTGGCTCCGAAGGCGGTAAGCTGAGAGTGGCCGTACGGGAGTGTTCTTGGTCACACTTGAATCGCATCCGTGCGGCCTTTTGCATGCCCTGCACCTTGTCGATCTTGAGGCGAAAAGCCAGGCAAGTGTAGGGACGCCGGGCCCATAGAATGGCCGTCGTGACCGACAACACTCAGCGCCCCGACAGCGGGCCGAACAGCGCCCCCGAACTGCCGACCCAGTACACGCCGGCCGAAGTAGAGGAGACGCTGTACGAGCGCTGGGTAGAGCGCGGTTACTTCGAGGCTGACGCGAAGAGCGACAAGCCCGCGTACACCATCGTCATCCCGCCGCCGAACGTCACCGGTTCCCTCCACCTCGGCCACGCCTTCGAGCACACGCTGATCGACGCCCTCACCCGCCGCAAGCGCATGCAGGGCTACGAGACGCTGTGGCAGCCCGGCATGGATCACGCCGGTATCGCCACCCAGAACGTCGTCGAGCGGGAGCTCGCCAAGGAAGGCAAGTCGCGCCACGACCTGGGCCGTGAGGCGTTCGTCGAGCGGGTCTGGCAGTGGAAGGCCGAGTCCGGCGGTCAGATCGCCGGGCAGATGCGGCGCCTGGGCAGCGGCGTCGCGTGGAGCCGCGACCGGTTCACCATGGACGAGGGCCTGTCCCGTGCCGTCCAGACCGTCTTCAAGAAGATGTTCGACGACGGCCTGATCTACCGCGCCGAGCGCATCATCAACTGGTGCCCGCGCTGCCTGACGGCGATCTCGGACATCGAGGTCGACTACCAGGACGACGACGGCGAGCTCGTCTCCATCAAGTACGGCGAGGGGGACGACACGGTCGTCGTCGCCACCACGCGTGCGGAGACCATGCTCGGTGACACCGCCGTCGCCGTTCACCCGGATGACGAGCGCTACAAGCACCTCGTCGGCCGGCGCATCGCGCTGCCGCTGACGGGCCGCACGATTCCCGTCGTCGCCGACACCCACGTCGACCCGGAGTTCGGCACCGGTGCCGTCAAGGTCACTCCCGCCCATGACCCCAACGACTTCGCCATCGGCCAGCGCCACGGCCTGGAGTCGCTGACCGTCATGGACGAGCGCGGAGTCATCACGGTCCACGGGCCCTTCGAGGGGCTTGACCGCTTCGAGGCGCGTTCCGCGATCGTCGCCGCGCTGCGCGCCGACGGCCGGATCGTCGCCGAGAAGCGGCCGTACGTCCACTCGGTGGGCCACTGCTCTCGCTGCAAGACGACCCTTGAGCCCCGACTGTCCCTGCAGTGGTGGGTGAAGGTCGAGACGCTCGCCAAGGCCGCCGGTGACGCGGTCCGCGACGGCCGGGTGGACATCCACCCCGCCGACCTGTCGCAGCGGTACTTCGACTGGGTCGACAACCTCAACGACTGGTGCATCTCACGGCAGTTGTGGTGGGGCCACCGCATCCCGGTCTGGCACGGCCCGAACGGCGAGACCGTGTGCGTCGGCCCCGACGAGCAGCCGCCGAGCGGCGAGGGCTGGGAGCAGGACACCGACGTCCTGGACACCTGGTTCTCGTCCGGCCTGTGGCCCTTCTCCACCCTGGGCTGGCCCGAGAAGACCGCGGACCTGGCCAAGTTCTATCCGAACTCGGCCATGGTCACCGGCTACGACCTGATGTTCTTCTGGGTCGCCCGGATGATGATGTTCGGCCTGTACGCGATGGACGGCGAGATCCCCTTCCACACCATCGCCTTCCACGGCATGGTCCGTGACGAGCACGGCAAGAAGATGTCGAAGTCGTTCGGCAACACGGTCAATCCGCTCGACTGGATGGACAAGTACGGCTCCGACGCCCTGCGCTTCACGCTCGCGCGCGGCGCCAACCCCGGCACCGACGTGCCGATCGGCGAGGACTGGGTCCAGGCGTCCCGGAACTTCGCCAACAAGATCTGGAACGCGACGCGGTTCGCGCTGATGAAGGGCGCTACGGTCGAGGGCGAGCTGCCCCCGGCCGAGCAGCTGTCGGCCACGGACCGCTGGATCCTGTCCCGGCTGAACACCGTCGTGGCCGAGGCGGACGCGCACTACGACGACTACCAATTCGCGAAGCTCGCTGATGCCCTGTACCACTTCGCGTGGGACGAAGTCTTCGACTGGTACGTCGAGCTGTCCAAGACGACGTTCATGGCCGGCGGCGACGCGGCCAGGGTCTCGGCACGCGTCCTGGGCGAGGTCCTGGACGTGACGCTGCGCCTGCTGCATCCCATCGTTCCGTTCGTGACGGAGACGCTGTGGACCACGCTCACCGGACGTGAGTCCGTTGTGATCGCCGACTGGCCGACGGACAGCGGGTTCCGCGATGCCGCGGCCGAGGCGGAGATCGAGAGCCTCCAGCAGGTGATCACCGAGGTTCGGCGCTTCCGCTCGGACCAGGGGCTGCAGCCCGGTCAGAAGGTCCCGGCTCGCCTGGACCTGTCGGGTACGCAGCTCGCTGCCCACGAGGCCGCCATCCGTCAGCTGCTGCGACTCCAGCCGGAAGGCGACGGCTTCAGTGCCACCGCGACCCTCCCGGTCGCCGGCGCCACGGTCGCGCTCGATCTGTCCGGCACGATCGACGTCGCGGCCGAGCGCAAGCGGCTGGCCAAGGATCTTGCCGCGGCCGAGAAGGAAAAGACCCAGGCGGAGGCCAAGCTCGGCAACGAGGCGTTCTTGGCGAAGGCGCCGGACAACGTGGTCGAGAAGATTCGGACCCGTCTCGCGAAAGCCGAAGGGGACATCGTCCGGCTGCAGAACCAGATCAGCAACCTGCCGCCGGCGTAGTAGCCAGAGCAGTGAAGGAAGCCCCGGACGATCGTCCGGGGCTTCCTTCATACGTTGGGCACTGCTACGGAATTCCCAAGCCCTCGAAGGGGCTCGACAGCGAGAACTGCCGCTGGCAGGCGACCTTCAGGGCCTGTTCGAGGTCGAACTCGGCCATCCGGATCAGGTCGACGAGCCGGGAAGGCTTCGAGGCGAGGACGAGACGCGTGATGTCCTCGGCCGTGTCATCGCGGTTGAAGTGGTGCCGGAACAGGTCGAGGTTCTTCGCCACCACCAGCAGGGTCATGTCGAACTCGGAGATCTCGGCGTTGGAGACCCGTCGTGTGCGCGAGTGGACCCGGTATTCGTGCAGCGGGCCGGCGATGCACACGATGTGGTTGGCCTCGCCTCTGCGGAATCGTCCGGCGAGGAGGTTCACGGCGAACGCCCAGTCCCCCCACTTCCGTACGTCCGGGTCGTAGAGACCGCCGTGAACGGCGTCATCGCGGCGGTAGACGATCGACGTGGGCACGTGATGCTTGCGCAAGACCAGTTCTTCGCGGCACGGGTAGGAGGAGATGGTGAGCCCGTCGAAGTCGCCGATCATCCGCGACATGGTGTGGACGAAGGCCACGTGCTGGTGCGTCTTGAGGAGCTTGACGGCTCGGTCCGGGTAGCTGCCGGCCTTCAGCAGCTCGGGTTCAGTGGCGAGCCGGTCGTCGGCGTCGAGCTGCATCACGTACGCGAAGGACGCGGCGTCGATGCCGGCGTTCCTGGCGGCATGGTGCCCGCTGTGCTCCTGGCGAACGATACGGACCCCGGCGCGCTCAGCGTACTGCGCGACAGCACGAAGCGTGGGCTGGTCGTCGGAGCCGTCATCAACGATCACGACTTCGTACGGGAACGTGTGGGGCTGCTGGATCAAAGACTCGACGGCCTCCAGGAGGTAGCCCCCCGAGTTGAAGCAGGGGATGACGAAGCTGATCCCCTCGGGCATGCTCGACTTCACGGCATTCTCCCTGTCCATGATCAGGCTGTCCGGTTGGCGGCGATGACGGTGGCCCGGGTCGCCTCGAAGCAGTTGCGTCCGGTTCGGCTGTCCTGTTCGGCGTGCTCGGACCACAGCACCGTGAGGTCCCAGCCGTCGTAGATCCGCTCGATGACCTGTCGGAAGGCGTCCGGTGAGTAGTCGGCCTCCCCTTCGATACGCAGCAGTCGACCGTCCGCGGACCTGCGGGTGATCCCCGTGAAGACTTCGAGGTAGTGGTAGTTCGCCCCGCGCGCGTGAGCGATCGCGCTGGCGAGGAGGGACTCGACGTCGCGTCTCGTGAGGTAATGCAGGACGTCCTTGGCGACGACGACTCCGAAGTCCTCATCGAAGGCGAAGTGTTCGGCGAGGCATTCCCGTGCTTCGATCCGGTGTGCCCAATCACTTCCGCCGTCGATCCGCTGAAGAAGCGAGTTGCTGGGGATCTGATCGACGGCTACGACTCGGAATCCTGCGCGCGCTAAGGCGATGGTGTAGGTGCCAGCCCCGTACCCCAGATCCAGCGCGGTACGTGGGGTCCCGTCTCCGATGGATTCCAGGAGCGTGTTGAACCGCTCCGAGGTGGCGGCCTGGAGGTTCTCCGCGGTGTTCCGGCCGCGTCGGATCGCGTCCGCGTAGAAGGCATGCACGGATGCCCTCGAAACTGGCTGATTCATGGGTAACTCCTCTGTGAGCTGGTTGGTTTGGAGCAGCCGGTGCCTAGAAGGGCACCGCAACCAGGCGCCCCGGGGTGAGCACCGACGAGGCGAGGGCCTCGGTGACCTGCATGGGCCGCAGATGGCTCGCGAGAGAGCTGCGCTGCTCGGAGCCGCGCAGCCAGTGCTCCATCAGCTGGCGGTTGCTGTCGCTGTGGAACAGCCCGTCGAACGACTCCTCCGACACGTACTGCTCCTCGGGGAGAAGCGCGGCGTTAGCGCGTGTGGTGACGCGGGCGAAGGCGTCGATCCCGTCCGCGCTGACGCCGCGGGGGATGTCGTAGCAGTGGACGTGAGTGGAGAACAGCGTCGAGAGCTGGGCCTCCAGATCGACGCTCGACGTGCGGCCGTTGACGTTGTAGAGGCTGTCCGGGAGTTCGCCCCAGCTCCGGATGGAGGGGGTGGTCTGCTCAAAGGACAAAGTCCCGAGCGAGATGGTCCTACCCGTCGCCGCATCCACAAGGCGGAACGCGGAGGTCACATCGGTCTCACCGAAGCGGAAGCCCGCATCCGAGTCCGCCGACCACCGCGCACCGTCGTCCTGGAACCCGCTGGCGATCGGCTGCGAGATACGCTGGTATTGGTCGATCGGAAACGCGCCGAAGGAGCTGACTTCCAGCTTGAGTTGGCGCTCGGGGAACACTTCCGCGTTGAGCGACAGGATCTGGGTCGCGAGATCCACGTAGTGGTACGCGCCGTGCATCATCATCCCGTAGCCGTACTTGTACGGGTGATCATCGCGGCTCTCGAACTCCCGCTGGAGGTTCCACACACCGCCGGCGGCCCGGAGATGGAAGGAAGTCAGGGGCGCTTCCCACCGCTCCATCCGCTCCCTGAGCGACGCAACGACCTTCTCGTTGTAGATCTGGTGGTACCGGCTCAGCGTCATCACCGAGTGCTCCGCGGGGGAGTCGGCAGCAACACCGATGAGCTCCTCCATGGTCTTCGTGATGTACGACGGCTTGAACCGGCCGTCGACAACCGGAGCCAGTACGGGTTTCTCGACCAGCGAACTGATGTGGTTCTCCACGCAGAACCGGAGGTATGCCTCGTGAGCCCGTACCTCCGTGGCGATGTACACCTTCGTCGGCACGCCGGGTACTCGCAGGCGTTGGACGGCGGCCGCAATGAGCTCTTGCGGTGTCTCCCGTACGCGGTCGCCGGAATCCGGCAGGTAGACGACTCCACGCGGCTTCACACTCGCCGCCTGTATTCGCCTGTCAATTTCCGTCCGCTGCGACTCCAGGTCGATGATGGAATAGGAGTCGATGTGGCCAGACTTGATGGCATCGCGAATGCACGGCAGGTACTTGTTGGCGACGATCTCATCGAAACCGATCACGATGAGATGATGTATGGGTATCACGGGAACACCTTCCTGCTGGTCGAATTGGATGGATGCTGTGGCCGCTTTTTGGGCGCACACCAGTAGGGGTTGAATTGCGCGATGCGTAACTGGCCCGAGCTCAACGGCTGGGTATTCTCTGCCTGCCGCCCCGTCTCCTCCGGAGCTGCTCCTCAGGGGATGACGACTTGGGGTTCCTGTGGCTGCACCAACTGCCGAGGCTGCGACGACTTCACGTGCGGATCGACGAGGTAGGGCGGCTTGGCCGCTACGAGCCCGAGGATCCCGTCCTGCGCCACTGCCTCAGGGACACAGGCAGCGTGCTCACAGCCTCAGCCCCGACAGGAACTTTGCGAGGGACGCCGTGACGTCCTGCACGAACGGCCCGACGCTGTGGGTGCCAGCGAGGTAGAGGCCGAAGACCGTACACACCACGGCGTGACCAGCTTTGAGCCCACCGCCCCGGCATGAGAAGACGATCACGATGCCGAGGATCAGCAGGACAGCAACTTCGACAGCCATCACGGAGCCCTCTTCGATCTCGTACGGATACTGGAGACCGAGGCGGGTATTCGACGACCGCGTCGGTGTGACCATGACAGCGGTCCGGACGCGCTCGGAGTATCACGAGCCGTTGCCGGAGCTGCTCATCATCGGCTCATGGTTTGTTGGTCTGACTTTTCAACATCCGCTTATACGCGCGCTCATGAGAGGCTGACCTAGGCTCCGGATCATGACCAGAGATGGGCAGGCGGTAGGCGCGGTGGGGAAGAGTCGGCCGGGCTGGCGCCCGGACAGATTGAGGCAGCAACGCGAAGCCCACGGCCTGACGTTGGAGGGCGCGGGCGAGCAGCTGCGCGAGGTGGCGCGGGCCGCCGGTCTCGCGGTGCCGGCCGCCAACTTCCAGACGCTGTGGCAGCACGAGCAGGGTGAGATCTATCCCGGGCCGCACTACCGTCGCGCGTACTGCCTGTTGTATCGCGCGACCGAGCCCGAACTCGGCTTCCGCAATGCGCTGCCCGACGAGGCCAGAAAGCTAAAGTTCACCGCGTCGGACGAGCCGCACAACGGGGCCCACGTGCTGGCCGTGGAGCGCGCGTTGCTCCAGCTCTCGCCGGGTACGGAGGAAGCCGACGGGCAGGGCGTACAGCAGCGAATCCTCGACGCCTGGAAACGCCGTCACACCGGCGGCGACCCGAACAAGCCGACACTGCTGATGGTCGGCGGCTACGCAGGCAGCGGGAAATCAGAGTTCGCCCGCTTCATATCCCAGCTCACTGGGTGGCCCGTCCTCGACAAGGATCCGATCACGCGTCCACTCGTCGAGCGCCTTCTCATAGAGATGGGCAGTGACCCCAACGACCGGCACACCGACCTCTACCGGGAGAAGGTTCGCCCGCTGGAGTATCAGTGCCTGCTGGAGACCGCGTACGCGAACGTCGACTGCGCAATCAGCACGGTCCTCAGTGCGCCATTCATCACCGAGAGCACCGACCCTCGGTGGATGGGCCGCCTGATCAATCGCTGCGAGGCGCGCGGCGTCACCGTGGCCGTCGTCTGGATTCAGTGCGACCTGGACACGATGCACGAGTACATCACCTTCCGGTCCGCCGCCCGGGACAGCTGGAAACTCCAGAACTGGGACACGTACGCCGCCGGAGTCGACCCCGAACTGCGGCCCGTCGTACCGCACTTGGTTGTCGACAACCGGCTCGGCGCCGCGATATCGCTCACGGACCAGGTGCGCCAGGTCTTCGGCACGGTGTTCCAGTGAGGCAGGGCATCCTGCTGTACGGGCCGCCGGCGGCAGGCAAGGACACGATCACGGCAGCACTGACCGAACTCGACGAGCGATACGTGCCGTTCACCCGTCTGAAGATCGGAACCGGAAAGACCCAGGGCTACCGTATGGGCACACCGGAGCAGCTGGCCGCCCTGGAAGCACTCGGCGACGTCATCTACCGCAACGACCGATACGGCAACGTCTACGTCGTCGACCGCCCCGGCCTCGACGAGGCCATGGAGGGCGGCAGGACTCCCGTCGTTCACCTCGGCCAGATGGCGGGGATGGAGCAGGTGACCGCCCTTTTCCCGGCGCATTGGGTGCGCGTTCTGTTGTGGTGCTCCAAGGAGACCACCGCCCGACGCTCACCGCAGCGGGGGGACTCAGACACGGCGGCGCGGCTGGCCGCTTGGGATGCCACTCGGGCCGACCTTGCGGATCACCCGCGGGCTCAGTGGGAACTGCGCGTGGACACGGATGCGATGGCACCAGGTGAAGCCGCACTGGGGATCGACGCCATAGTCCGCACCACGTCACCTCGCTCCTGACGGCAAAGACGTCAGCAACCCAGCCGGATGCCACCCGCTCAACTCGGGTTGTTCAGGCCCCCCTCGACGCGCAGGGCTTCCAAAGCCTCGGCGACATCCAGCCGCTCGTCTCTGTTGCCGTCCCACCGGGCGAGGGTCACGGCAGCGGCGCGCATGAGTTCGTCGGGCAACCCGGCATCAGCGAGCAGTGCCGCCGCATCCTCAAGCTCTGGGCCCCAACGCCAGGCTCGGGCAGCGGTCTTGGGGATGTAGTCGGTCTCCACGAGGTAGCTGCGGGTGCGCTTGGCCGCGATCTCCAGTAGCTCGTCCGCGACACCGTACGAGTCCGCCGCCCCGTACGCGACGGCTGCCAGCACGCGGGAGACCTTTTGGTAGCTGGAGTATGCGAGCTTGAGTGCGGAGGCTTTCCCAATGCTGTCGCCCAGGACGTGAGGCCGCACATCGGTGCCGGCGAAGAGTTCGGCGATCCGGTCGGCTTGCTTGCCTGGGCCGGACAGATAGAGCGTCGGGTACTTGCCGCCCACCGGAGGCGATCCGACCACGGCGGCGTCGACGAATGCCAACGGGGCCAGGCCGTCGGCGATACGCTGCACGCGCGATGGCGAGACGGCGTTCGCTTCAACGTAGATCGTGCCCCCGCCGGACATACAAAGCTCGGCAACCTGGGCGGCGGTCTCCTCCGCTGCGGCGGGAGGGCACAGGGAGAGCAGCACGTCGGAGCGAGAAACGAGCTCAGGCAGTGCCTCGGCTTCGAGGCCCGCATGTTCGGCCCGGCGACGGGTCGTGTCGCTGCGTCCGACGGGGCACCACAGCACGATGTGGCCGCGGGCGCGCAGCTGGGCGCCGAAGGCTGATCCCATGCTGCCGGGGTGCAGCAGCCCGATGGTGTACGTCATGTCGTGGTCCTCGTGTGGCCGGCGGAGTGCAAAAGCAGCAGGTCGACGGCGGCGCGCGCATGCGGCACCGTGTGATCCGGCCCGGGATCGTTCGGCGGCCAGGAGCGGTCGTGGCCGATCCAGATAGTGCTCAGCCCCGCGGTGCGTCCGCCGCCGATGTCGTTGACGGGGTTGTCGCCGACCATCCAGCCACCGTCGCCCAGCTCGGTGCCGCAGCGGGCCGCAGCCAGGGCGAAGTGCCGGGTCTGCGGCTTGCGCGCATCGGCCTCCCCGGAGACGAAGACACCGTCCACACGCTCGGCGATACCGGCAGCCCGCAGCTTGGCGCGCTGGATGTCCACCGCGCCGTTGGTCGCCACCCCCACTCGCCAGCCGGCCGCACGCAGCTCGTCCAAGCCGTCGAGGACCTCGGCCTGGCAAGACACCAAGGCCGCGATGTCGGTGCAGTACGCACGCCACAACTCCGCAGTCGAAATAGGTAGCCGGTACCGAGTGCGGATCACGTCAAAGGTAGACGGATAGGCCCGCTCGGCCACCATGTCTAGGACGTTCGCCTGATCTTCGTCCCCCAGTCCGTGCTGGGCGGTGAACCCTGCGGTCCAGTCGGCGAGCGCTCCCCGCCGGTCCACGAGGGTGTTGTCGAGGTCGAAGAGAACCAGAGGCGGCTGCACATCCCGCACCCTAATGCGCGGCGGTCAGCTGTGTGCTCGGGCTACAGGGAGGATCGAGTGATCCTCCCCGCTGCACTCCGCGCCGCGCATCGTTCCTCCATGCTGCCAAAGTGATCGATCTAGACCAACGGCGCCTACGCCTGCGCCGAGCCCAGGGCGGCATCCCTGTCCCGGCCGGCCCAGCTGTTGTGGGTGCGCCAGAGGAGGTGGACACCGTAGACGGCGAGCAGAGTTTCGGCGGCCCAGTCCTCGGCCGGTGGCTCGGTGAGGACCAGGTAGAGACGGTCTGCGGGGGCGGCCAGGGTGTGGTTGATCTCCAGGAGGCGGGCGGCACCCGAGCGGAGGTCGGTGTAGGCGGAGTGACCGGCGCCGAGGATCTCGTATAGGAAGTCGCCATCTTCGGCCGTGCGGCTGACGTCTACGACTTGGGATGACGTCGCCTGTTCGTCGGCCTCGAACAAGGCCGACATCAGGGCGTGGCGCACCGCTTCGTGCTTCTTGCACGTGCGGTCGGCGGCCGCGGTGGTCTCCAGCGTGTGCAGAAGATTCGTCGCGGACGGTGTCGTTACGGCGGTGTCCTCGGCGGATGCCATGGGCTCGGCTGCTTCCTGCTCGGGCTGCGGTGCGGAGGGTGTGGGTGCAGTCTCGGCTGTCGGCTCGGTCAAGGTGGTCATGCGGTGCTGAAGCGTCTCCCGGGCCTGGGCCAGAGAGGGGGACCAGTCCGTTCGCGCCAGGTTCTCGCGGAGACGACTCACGTCCAGGCTGTCGTCCTTGAGAGCGCGATTAGTTTCGGCGGCGAGGTCACGCAAGAGGTTCAGACGCTGTCTGTCGGGTGAGCCAAGCACTCGTCTTACGTCCACCCAGTCCGCCTGGTCGCGGCGGAGTACGCGGTTGGCCATGCCCTTGAGCTCGGAGAGCCGTTCACGGGCGTTCTCCGGTAGGGCGACGCCGTCGGCGGTCAGTTCGTCGAACACGCCGAGCGCCGCCAGGTAGCGCTCGGCCATCTTCGCCGAGATGGGCTGGCGTCCACGCTGGTCCGTCGTGAGCAGGCAGTGGTTCCTCTCCTGCGCGAAGACCCAGCAGTCCAGCTTCTCGCCGGGGCGGGGCGGAGTCGATCCGTGGCGAACGGTCAGGATCAGCGGGACCTTGACCGGCGGGGAGAGCGCTTTGACCTTGTAGCGGCCGCCTGTACCCCGGTCGAGAACGCGGACACGAATGTCGGTGCCGATCTCGGGGACGTCAGCGGCCGGCATCGACGGCTCGGTGGGGGTCATTCCAGGCCCGGGAGTATCGGTGGTGTCCATGAGGGCATCCGGGAGCGGGGAGGCGTGCAGGACGGTCAGGCTCTGGGTACTTCGGGTGAGGGCGACGTAGAGCTGGCGCAGCCCAGCCGGTCCGCGGTCGGCGATGGTGGCGGGTTCGACGACGAGGACGTGGTCGTACTCCATGCCCTTCGCGTGGGCGGCGGCGAGAACGGACACGGTGGCACGGTGCTCTTCGGTGAGGCCGGCGGTCTGGTCGAGATGACGATTGATCTCGTCGAGCCAGCCGGAGTCGTCGGGGACGATGACGGCCACGCGACGCAGGGTGTGTCCGTCGCTGGTGCCTACGAGCCGGATCGTCTGAGTGACGGTCTCGTCGAGCAGCGTCCACGGTTCGGCCGCCAGAGTCCGGACGCTGTCGGCGCCCGCTTCGCGCACCGCCCGCGGGTAGGGGAGCGAGGGGGAGATCGTGCGAGCCAGAGGTGCGACGAACTCCATGATTTCCGCCGGTACGCGGTAACTGGTGTTCAGTTCGGCGACGTGCCAGTCGCCGTGGTCGGACAGCAGAGTGCCGAGGCGGTCCCAGTCGGCGTAGGCATGCGGACCCGTGGCCTGGGCGAGATCGCCGAGTACGGTCATGGAGCCGTTGACCGCGATGCGTCGGCGTAGTGAGCGTGCCTGCATGGGGGTCAGGTCCTGGGCCTCGTCGATGACGATGTGCCCGTAGCGTTGTGGAGTCTCTCCGGTGATGAGGTAGCGCAGCTCCTCCAGGCAGACGCGGTCGTCGAGGGTCCAGAGGTCGGCGTCCGCCGTGGCTGCCCTCGGACGGCGAAGGGCTGCCTGCTCCTCCGGGTCGAGGACGCCGTCGGCGCAGGTGCGCAGGAGTTCGGGGGAGTCGTAGAGGCTTCGGAGGGCTTCCCTGTCACCGGGCGACTGCCAGACGCGTTCGATCAGCCGCTCGACCTGGCGGTTGCGTTCCAGGTCCCGGCGGATCGTGTCTCCTTGACTGCGGCGTGGGGCCAGAGCAACGAGTTCCTGCAGCAGTCGGTCCACGAGCAGACTGCGGAAGCGGTTGCGGCGCTCCCGGTAGGAGCCGTCGCCCTCGCGTGCCTCCTGGAGAAGGACGAGAACCTCGGAACGCGGGATACGCAGAGTGGTACTGCCAGCAGTGACCGCGAGTTCGGGCTTGGCGTCCTTGTACGTGGGCGTACTGGTGAATTCGTCGATCGCGTCGGGGCGACACTCGTGTTCCACGCGTCGGCGCAGGACGGCGGCCATGCGGTCGTCGGACTTGACCAGTCGCGCGCGTGGGGCGTCGGTGCCGAGGACATCGCCGTCCCAGAGGCGGTTCATCTGAACCGCGTTGATGTTCCGGGTGCCGAGCGTCGGGAGGACCTGGCCGACGTAGTCGAGGAAGCGCTCGTGCGGGCCGATGACCAGGACGTCCTGCGCCTTGAAGTGGTCGTTGTTGACGAGCCACGTCACGCGGTGCAGGCCGACCGCGGACTTTCCGGTGCCCGGGCCGCCCTGCACGACAAGGATGTCGGCGGGAGAACCGGTGACGAGATCCATCTGATCGCGGCGGATGGTCTCGACGATGTCCCGCATGCTGCCACTGCGGGAGCGCTGGAGCTCTCGCAGGAGGAAGTCATCGGGCGGCTGTTGTCTCTGCCGATGGAGCTGGGCGACATCGGACGGGGTAGGAGCCGGCGGGACCGCTGGCGTCTCGGACGCCGCGACCTTGGAATCGTCCTGGACCCCCACTTCGGGCACAGTGCCATCGATGACAGACGGCGTGGTGGGAGAAACGACGGAGATTTCATCGACGTACGCTTCGACGACGTTCTTCGCGCAGCGCAACTGTCTCCGCAGGAGCACTTCACCTGGCGCCTCGGGCAGGGCCTTCGCCCACTTCTCCGCCACCGGGGCGGTCCACAGCACTACGACGGTCTCGCGGGTCTCGACGTCGGAAACGGCACGGCGGCCGATGTAGAAGGTGTCCGACTCTTCGCCCAGCTGGACCTTGACGCGGCTGACGACCAGCGACGCGTCCCCGAGGCCGGCGTATTCTGCGGCCTTCTCCTCGGCGTCCTTCCGGTTGGCGACGCTGTCCTTGCCGCTGGCGGAGGCCGCGGCGATCGAGCCGCCGCTCAGTTCGGCCAGTCGCTTCTCATAGCAGTCGTAGGCGCGGTCCACCGCCTTCTGCTCTTCGGCGATGATCTCGTCGCGCATGGTGGTGCTCATGTACGTCCCCTCCCCCTGCGGCGCCCCAAGAGACGCCGCGCGCCGGGAATATGCCCGGCCCCCGGCAAAAGACTTATCAGACGCATGGGCCAACTGTGAATATTCGGTCAACGAGGCAATTCCCGTACCAGTTCGCTGACTTCCGCACGCCATGAGTGGACCTGGTCTCGGGTAGGGCCGATCTCGTACTGGTGGTAGTGGCACCCGAGGCAGAGGTGCGACCAGACGGCGTTGGCCCTGCGGGCGGTGGTCGCGGCGGTGTAGCAGCGCAGGCAGAGCATCTTCGCCCGCGTGGTGATGCCGGCCAGTCCCGGCATCGCGGCGTCGAGCGTGCGGTCGACCGCGATCTCCAGGGCGGTCCGCAGCGCTAGGGAGGCTCCACGGTGCCGACCGGCTGCCGAGGCTTCGACGCTGGGGTCGGAGAGCAACTGGTCGGCTGTCAGCAGCAGCTCGTCGATCGAAGTACTTGCGGCGCCGGTCACTTTGCCACCTCCGTCTTGCGCACCTTCTGCGTGAGCTCGCTGATCTCGGTCACGAAGCGGTGCGCGTCGGCGATGCGGGTTCCCGTGGCGTGGGCACCGCTCTGACACTGCTTGAGGAGGTCCACCGCACGCGGGCCGCAACGGGTGCGGAGCTCCCGGTAGACATCGCCGGTGCGGCCGATGTCCCCGAAGAAGGCCAGCGCGGCCATCTTCATGAGCTTGTCCGCGTCGGCCATGGCGGACTGCAGATCGTGCTCGGAGCCCCCGGAGCGGAGGTGCTGGACCCAGGCCGCCTCGACGAAGGCGTTCTCCAGCGCGATCCGGCACAGTGCGGGGAGCACGTGGGTGCGGGCCGCCTCCGGAAGACTCTCGGTACTGGCGAGAGCCCTGGCATCCGCGATCGCCTGGCGGACCGGATCGGTCACCGCCTTGACGTTCACCTTGGACGCCTTGCCCCGCTCGACCTCGAACACCGTGACCGGCAGCTCCTGGGTCGTGAAAGCGCGCTGAAGCCGGGTGTCGTGGGTGAACACGACCACCTGCCGGTGCTCGCCGAGCTCGTGCAGGACCTGGGCGAGCCCGTTGACCTTGGCCGGGTCCATGGACTGCACGGGGTCATCAATGACGATGAAGCCGAACGGGCTGTCGGCGGTGGCCGCACGGGGCAGGAACAAGGACAGCGCGAGAGAGTGCTGCTCTCCCTGGCTCATGACGCTCAGCGCCGAAGCCTCCTCCCCGTCGACGGTGACGTCCATGACAAGCTTGCGGACGTTGGCCCTTTCGCTGCCCTGGAGGCTCACCGACTGGAGGTCAATGTCGCCCTCCTGGCGAAGCTTCTCCCAGATGCGCTGGGAGTGGCCGGTGAAGCCCTCCATACGTCTCTCCCGCAGCTCCGCGGTGAGCGTCTTGACCCAGGTGCGGGCCTTCCTGACAAGGCCGAGTCGAGGCTCGGCGTCTGCCGCGGTGCGGGCCATTTCCGTCCAGCTCGCCAGGCGCGTGACGAGCTGACGCCACCGTTCGTCCCGCTTCTCCAGCTCCCGGACGGCGTTGTCCTTCACGGCGGCGCAGGCGTCGGCCAGGGTCAAGGCGGTGTCGTGGAAGCGCTGCACGAGCTGTGCCGGATCGCTGATCGCACGGCAGGCAAGCCATTCGTTCCAGGGATCGGTCAGGGCGACCGGCATCCGCTGAGGCGTCTCGATGAGGTTCTGAGCCGCCCGTGCCGCCGACCGCAGTTCGCTGCGCGCGTCCTCGGCGGTCTTCGCCTCCTGCCGGAGCAGGGCGATCTGGGCACCGGCGTCGGCGGCCCACGCGGCGTCGAGGACCCGTTCCGTGCCGCAGACCGGGCAGGACCCTTCGTCGGGATGACGGTTGCTGTGGGCCAGAGCCTTCTCCAGCAGGCCGGCGCGCTGCAACGCGTCCTCGGCCCCGCTCAGACGCACGTCCTCGACTCCGGCGAGTGCCTCGCGCAGCCGGTCCACCGCTGCTCCGACCTGCTCCAGGTCAGGTCCCCGCATGTCGACCGCGGCACGCAGTTCGGCGAGGAGACCGTCATCGTCGGAGGGCAGGCCCGCCACGAGTCCGTCCAGCGCCTCGAAGTCAGGCCGGCCCTTCGTCTCAATGGCGACGAGCGCCTGGACCGCACGCTCGTCGTCCTCGAGTGCGTATAGCGCGGCCGTGATCTCCGGCAGCTCGTTCTTCGCCGCCTTGACCGCGTCGCCCAGCGCCTTCTCCTGCAGCCCAAGGTGGTTGTACGCAGCGCTCAGATGCCCGAGTCCGAGGATTGTCGCGATGGAGTCATACATCTGGGAGGGCTTGCCGCTGATCATGCGGCCGAGGTCGACATACGACAGAAAGGGACGGTAGTCCGTCAGGGCCTGCTTCCACGCCGCCTGGTCGAGGGGGACTGAGCCGTGTCCTGGACGCCGGAACGTGCCCACGCAGTCGGTGATGTCGTGGCCGGTCCAGGCGCGAGTGAGCGTGCTCCGGCCGGAGTCGCCCTCGACCGTCAGCTTGACCTCGATCTCCGTCTTGGCGCCATCGTGCAGGTTGCGCCAGTTGCTGGTGCGCGTCGCATCCTGCCCGAGCCAGCGCATGTTCGTGCCGGTGAATGCCGTCTCGATGGCTTCGGCGATGCTGGACTTTCCCGAGCCGTTGCGGCCCACGACGAGCGTGACACCCGGGCGGGGGCTGAGGTTCAGCCAGGTCCGGGGGCCGATGCCGCGGAATCCTTCCACAGAGACGGAGTCGAGGAAGATCCGGCCGATGGGCGAGTTCCCCGGGGTCTGCGCGCTGCCGAGTGCCTCGGTCAGGAGCGCCTTCACGGGTTCGCCGAGGGGTGCAGTGGCCAGACGTGTCTCCACCAGGTCTGCGAGCGGCACGGACTCGGCGGCAGGGGCCTGTGGGGCGGGGGGCGTGGAAGGGGACGCGGCAGGCTCGTTCTGTTCCGAACTGGTCATGGGAGTGCTCCTTGATCCGGTACTTGACTGGGGAGTGGCGCAACAGCTGTGCTGCGGGGGCGCCGGGCTATCCGCTTGCGTCGGTTCCGATGAACTCGACCCCCAGAGATGTCGGAGATGACGAAGTCGACAGGGGCGGCGGTCGGTCGCCGATGACGTGCGCGCGTCGCACTTACGCCGGTGGGCGGTTCCCCGTCAGCGGTCAGCCGCCGAGGGTGTACTCGAGGCCGTCTGTTCGAAGGGCGGCCTCCGTCCGCGTGAGAGCGCCGTGACGGGACACCTCTCAGGCGGCCGGGGAGGGAGACTCCTCGACGTCAGCCGACCTTCTGCCAGTCCTGGCAGCCGCTGGTCTTGAAGTACTCGCCCTTGTTGACGGTGACGCGGCCCTGCCCCTGGATGTTGTCGTTGGCGATGATCGCGTCGAACTCGCCGGAGGCGTTCTTCAGTCGGGCCCAGTAGCAGTTGGGGACGATGCTGTCCTTCTCCGGGCCAGAGGTCCGGTAAGTGCCGGCCTGGATGTCCTCGCCCACGAGGTACTGGCCTTCGCCCGAGAAGCTGCTCGGGGGGCCGGACTTCTTCACCGGCTTCGGCTTGGCGGTGACCGTCGCCTTGACCGTCTCGGTGACAGTCACGGCCGGCTTCGGTTCACCCGCGGCGGCCTTGGTGACCGTGACGGCCGGGGCGGGACCCGAGGAGCCCGCCGTAGCGCCGGCCTCTCCGCCGCCACCGATCGCGGCACCGAAGATCAGCGCGACGAGCGCCGTCGCGCCGTGGGTGAGCCAGACCTTGCGCCGCGAAGGCGTGCGCCCGGCGGGCGGCAGGCCCGGCACCGGCGGCTGGGTGAACGTGTGCGGCGTCGCCTGCGGAGGCACCGTTGCCCAGCCGGGGCCGGGGCCCATGCCTTCCGAAGGCTGGTGGGCGGGCGGCATCGAGGACATGTCAGTCATGGGGAGACCTCCGGATCGCGACTGCGGCGAGCACCGGGTGTCGGTGCGCCGAACGAGCACCAGAGTGGGACCGGAAGGCCCGGAAATTTGTTGGAGATGCTGATAACCGGGGTTATCAGCTTTCCTCTCTTGACCTTTTCCCCTTCGCTGTAGGGTTCTGCCTGCCTCGTGGCCCGCTGATCGGCCGGTGAGGATGCCCGAACAGGACTGGTACGGAAGGGGGAGTGGAGCGAGTGACCAGCACACGCGAAGGGACCGTGTCGCCCATCGTGCCCGAGCCGTCGGCCTGGCGGATCACATATGCGGAAATCGCCACCCTCGCCCAGGTGCGTCGACCCGTCCCCACCACCTGGAGCCGCAGGCACCCCGACTTTCCCGCTCCCGTAGCCCACGAAGAAGGGCGGCCCCTGTTCGACGCCCGCGCGGTCGTCGATTGGCTGATGACGACGGGTCGCGGCAACGCCGAACCCCGCCGCCTGCAGGCCGAACTGGCCCTGTACACCCTCGCCGCCTGGCGGACGCCTGCCCTTTCCGCCTCCGTCCTGGTGGGGGCACTGACCGCGCTGATCTGCCTGCGCCAACAACTTGACGTTCCTCTCTCGGGCCAGAGCTGGGACGCGGTCCTCACCCAGGCCGACGAGCTCGATCCCGAGAACACGTACATGTCGGCCGAGTTGAAGGCCGTCCCGCAGCCGGACCGCCTCGGTCCCGAGCTGGCCGCGTTGGCCGACGAGCTGACCGAGGCCGCCTACACCCCCGCCGAGGCTTTCGACTGGGTCCTGGAGGCCCGCCGCCGCCTCGGCTCCCACGACCTGGCGGCCGACGAGCCCACCCCGGCCGTGGTACGCGCCCTCGCTGCCCTGTCCGGCGTCGACACCCTCGACGAAGGCTCCGTCGTCGCCACCCCGCACGCGCGCTCCGGCGACCTGCTCGCCGCCCTGCACGCCCGGGCCGCCGAGGACTCCGGCCACACCTACCTCGCCGCCGACCCCGACCCGGTGCGGGCTCGCCTGGTCCGCCGCCGGATGCTCGTCCGAGGCGTGAACGAGTTCGACCTCGGCGTTACCGAAGGGGAGGACCTGCCCGTCGACGACTGGGGATATCCCCATCTGCTGGTCTCCGTCCTCCCCTACGAGTCGGGGGAGAACCGCAGCCCACAGGTCGTCCTGGAACAGGTGCAGGCACTCACCGACTACCTCGACGAAGGCTCGACAGCCGTCGTTCTCGGCCCCGCCGACGTGCTCGTACGCCCGTTCCCCCGGCACAGCGAGGCCGACCGTCTACGCCGGTCCTTCCTCCGGGACGGTTTACTCAAGGCCGCGGTGAGCCTGCCCGACGGCGCGTTCCCCTACCGTCCCGGCTACCGCACCGCCCTCTGGGTGCTGGCCCGCACCTCGGCGGAACACCGCACGGGCCTGGTCCTCCTCGCCGATTACTCCGCGCAGCCGCTCACCGACACGGTCCTTGACGTGCTTGCCGAGGACATCGCCATCTGGCGCGCCGCCCCCTGGCGCGGCGACCGCCGCCACGAACCCCGCCACGCGGTGATCGTCCCCGCGAAGGACCTCGATGACCGGCCGGGCGCTGCCTTCACCACCCAGCACCGCCCGCCCATGGCCCGCTACACCCGGGGTGTCATCGAGCGTCCGGTCCGCATCAGCGCCCTGGAGCAGCGCCTGACGGAGCTGCACGAGCAAGCCCGGCAGCGCGCCGACCTGCGCACGGCACTGAGCGCCCAGGTCGTGCTGCGCCCCGACGACCAGCCCGTGCGGCGCACCACCGTCCGCCGGCTCCTCGACGACCGGCGCCTGCGCCGACGCCCCGGGCACCGTTTCGCCGACGAACACCTCACGGCGGACGGCCACTACACGGTGCTCACGCCCGACGAGGTCCTCGGCATCGCCCGCCCGGGCGGACGCCGTATCGACCGCGGGGTGCTCCTCACCGGCTACGAACACGCCCTGTTCACCGAGCCGGGCGACATCGTGGTCACCACGAGCCCTCGCTTCGGCACCTACGTCGACGAGGCGGGCCTGTCCCTGGTGGCAGCCCCGGCCCGCATCCTCCGCGTCCACCCCGACGCCGACCCGCCGGTGCTGCCGCGGGTGCTCGCGGCTCTGCTGCGGGCGGCCGCCGCCGAGTACGCGCGCACCAGTGGCGCAGTGCGGGCCTCGCGAGGCGTCGAAGACCTCCTCATCCCCGACCTGAGTAGGCACGAGGCCGAGCGCTTCGACGCCGTGCTCGCGGAGATCGAGACCCGCGCGCACCTCCTGCGGGAGCAGTCCGCCGCCCTCGACGACCTGGTCCGCCTCACCGCCGCCGGCATCGCCGACGGCACGCTCACCCTCCAGAACCTCCCCGGAACCGACGACTGAAGGAGACGGTCTGCCTCATGGCTACCGCTGCGAAGAAACCCACTGAACAGGCGGAGTTGTTCAGCGCCTCCACCGCCAAAGAGATCCAGGCGATCCTGTGGAAGGCCGCTGACAAGCTGCGCGGATCTATCGACGCCGCGCAGTACAAGGAGTTCGTCCTTGGTTTGATCTTCCTGAAGTACGTCTCCGACGCCTTCGACGAGCGCCGCTCCGAGCTCGCCGCGGAACTCGCCGATGACGGCATCACCGAGGACCGGATGGACGACTTCCTGGAGGACCGGGACGAGTACACCGGTGCCCACGTCTTCTGGGTTCCGGAGACCGCCCGTTGGACGTGGATCGCCACCCACGCCAAGAGCCAGGGCGTCGGCAAACTCCTCGACGACGCGATGGACGCCGTCATGCGCGAGAACGCCTCGCTCACGGGCGTCCTGCCGAAGATCTTCAACCGCGACAACGTCGACCAGAAGCGTCTCGGTGAACTCGTCGACCTCATCAGCGACGCCCGCTTCGGCGGCAGCGGCGACAAGCCCGCGCAGGACGTGCTGGGCGAGGTGTATGAATACTTCCTCGGCAACTTCGCGCGGGCCGAGGGCAAGCGGGGCGGCGAGTTCTACACCCCGCAGTCCGTCGTCCGGCTGATCGTGGAGATCCTGGAGCCTTACGAGGGACGGGTCTACGACCCGGCGTGCGGCTCGGGCGGCATGTTCGTCCAGGCGGCCAAGTTCATCGAGGCCCACGCCGGGCGCGCCCACAAGGCCGACATCTCCGTCTTCGGCCAGGAACTCAACGAGCGCACCTGGCGCCTGGGCAAGATGAACCTCGCCATCCACGGCATCGACGGCAACCTCGCCCCCCGCTGGGGCGACACCTTCGCCGACGACAAGCACCCCGACCTCAAGGCCGACTTCGTCATGGCCAACCCTCCGTTCAACATCAAGGACTGGGCGAGGGACGAGAGCGACCCGAGGTGGCGGTACGGGGTACCGCCGAAGAGCAACGCCAACTACGCCTGGCTCCAGCACATGATCGCCAAGCTGGGCGAGCGGGGAACCGCCGGCATCGTCCTGGCCAACGGCTCCATGAGCTCCCAGCAGAGCGGAGAGGGAGAGATCCGCCAGGCGCTGGTGGAGGCCGACCTGGTGGCCTGCATGGTCGCGATGCCCTCCCAGCTGTTCCGCACGACGCAGATCCCGGCCTGCCTGTGGTTCCTGGCCAAGGACAAGACCCCGCAGGGCGCGAAGCGCCTGGACGACCGGCGCGGCGAGATCCTGTTCATCGACGCCCGGAACATGGGCGAGATGGTGGACCGGACGGAGCGTGTGCTGACGGAGGTCGACCTCGCGAAGATCGCCGGTGTCTATCACGCGTGGCGGGGAACGGCGTCGGCCCGCGAGGCGGGGCTTACATACGCGGATGAGGCTGGGTTCTGCTTCTCGGCCGACCTCGCGATGGTCCGGGAGTACGGGTACGTGCTGACGCCGGGGCGGTACGTGGGAGCTGTTGAGGCGGAGGAAGAAGGCGCAGAGGCGGTAGCGGAGCGGATCGCTGCGCTGACGGAGGAGTTGTACGGGCTGTTCGACAGGTCGGCGGAGCTGGAGAAGACGGTCCGAGTGCAGTTGGGGAGGGTCGATGTCTGAGTGGAACAGGGTCCCACTCGAATCCTTGTTGAAGAGTGGGGTCTCGTACGGAATTGTGCAGCCGGGATCGGCTGAGGCGACCGGGGTGCCGATCGTACGTGTCAAGGATGTACGCAATGGAAGAATCGATACAAGTGATCCCCTGCGCGTATCTCCTGACGTTGAGGTCAAATATTCGAGAACCCGTCTACAAGGCGGTGAGGTCCTCTTGACCCTGGTTGGGTCTACGGGGCAGGTGGCAGTCGCTTCAGATCGGCTTGCCGGGTGGAACGTAGCTAGGGCAATCGGAGTACTGCGGCCCATCTCGGACATTTCTCCTCGATGGCTGCAGTATTTTATTGAATCCGAGGTTGCTCAGCAGTACATTCGGGAACACCTGAACACAACAGTGCAGGCCACGCTCAATCTCAAAGACGTGCGTGTACTCCCGGTACCCCTTCCGCCGCGTCAAGAACGTGAAGGAATTATTTCCGTAATTGGGGCGCTGGATGACAAGATCGCCGTCAACGAGCGCATCGCGAACACCGCCAGCGAGCTGGCCAGTGCACACTTCAGGAGGCAGTTTGCTCTGGCCCTCAAGCACGTTTCCGACGGCACGCCCCCACCGCCTGAGTGGACTCTCTCGACTATCGGTGCTTCCGCTTCAATTGTCGAGACAGGGACACGTCCCAAAGGTGGCGTAGCGCAGTACACCTCTGGAGTGCCGAGCATTGGGGCTGAAAGCGTCATCGGGCTCGGAAAATTTGACTTCAGTAAGACCAAGTTCATTCCCGAAGAATTCTTCACTGCAATGCGTAGGGGAATTGTACAGGATCGGGACATCCTCGTTTACAAAGATGGTGGCAAGCCGGGAGACTTTAAGCCCCACGTCACTCTGTTCGGTAATGGTTTTCCGTTCCCTAAGATGTGTATCAATGAGCATGTCTATCGTGTGCGCTTGATGCCTAGCATCGGTCAGGAATTCTGCTACTATTGGTTGTCTTCCGAGCCACTTATGACGGAGATGCGTCGACGGGGCACGGGTGCGGCTATCCCTGGGATGAATTCGACAGCCTTCAAGAACTTGCCGTTGGTTATCCCAGCCCCCGAAATCATCGAGTCATTTACGCGTGTCGCTGCTCCTCTGGTGGACAGAGCGTTGATGTCGGCCGCTGAGTCCCGCACCCTCGCCGCCCTCCGTGACACCCTCCTCCCCCAGCTCATGTCCGGCCGCCTTCGCGTCAAAGACGCCGAGAAGATTGTCGAGGATCACACATGACGCACGACGGTGAGAGCGCAAGCAGAAGAAGCCAGAACCACCGCCCCCTGGAAGCCGACTGGGAGTTGCTCGCCCTCGATGAACTCGCCGAGCTGGCCTGGCGGCCTGCCTCCGGCAACGAGTTCGCGCCCGGATCCGGGCACCGCAAGTCGTGGGACGACCTGATCCTCTACCCCGACCTCCGTGAGGCGATCGAGCGGCTCAACCCCGAGCTGCCCCCGGACGCCGTGCGCGACGCCATCGCTGCTGCGGCGACCCCGGAGTCGCAGGACACGTACGAGGAGAACCGCACCGCCCACGGATACTTGACCACCGGCATCCGCTCCGTCGTCTACACCGACGCGTTCGGCGCCGAGCACAACCCGACCGTCCGTCTCGTCGACCTGACGAACCCGGACGGGAACACGTACCGCGCGCTGAACCAGGTCACCGTCGTCGACGGCGAGAAGCGGCGCCGCTTCGACATCGTCCTGTACGTCAACGGACTCCCGCTCGCCGTACTGGAGTTGAAGCGCGCCGGCGACGAGAACGCCACGCTCCAGGACGCGCACTCCCAGGTCTCCCGGTACGTAAAGGAGTTCCCGACCGCCTTCCGCTACAACGCGGTGGTGCTGCTCTCCGACGGCGTCACGGCGAAGTACGGCACGCCTTTCACCCCGTACGAGCACTTCGCGCCGTGGAACACGGATGAGTCCGGGGCCCGCGTCGACCCGTTCACCGCGGACGGCGATGGGGTGGCTGATTCGGGCCAGAACCTGGCGCTGCACGGGCTGTTCACCCAGCCCCGATTCCTCTCCCTCTGCCGGTCCTTCATCAACTTCGTGCCGTCCAAGCAGATGAAGCGCATCGCGAAGCCGCACCAGTACTTCGCGGTGACCCGGGCCGCGGAGAAGGTGCGCGAAGCGGCAGCTGGTGATGGGAAGGCCGGTGTTGTCTGGCACACGCAGGGCTCGGGCAAGTCCGAGGAGATGGTGCTCACCACGGCGATGGTGATGAGCGACCCGGCCCTGCTGAACCCGACCGTCGTCGTCATCACCGACCGCAACGACCTCGACGACCAGCTGTACTCCACCTTCCTGGAGAGCGAGATCCTCCCGGGTACTCCTCTCCAGGTCGCGACCCGGGCCAAGCTGCGGGAGGAGCTCGCGGCCAAGCGGACCGGCGGCATCCTCTTCACCACCCTGCAGAAGTTCGGCAAGACCAAGGAGGAGAAAGAAGCGGGGTCCGACCACCCGCTGCTCTCCGACCGGCGCAACATCGTGGTCGTCGTCGACGAGGCCCACCGCAGCCACTACGACAACCTCGACGGCTACGCCCGCCACCTGCGCGATGCCCTCCCGCACGCCACGCTTCTCGCCTTCACCGGAACGCCGATCTCCGAGGCCGACCGGAACACCCGCCAGGTCTTCGGCGGCTACATCGACATCTACGACCTCAAGAGGGCCGCCGACGACGGCGCGACGGTCAAGGTCTTCCACGAGGGCCGGGTCATCAAGCTCGTCCTCGGCAAGGACGTCGACCCGACGAAGATCGACGAGGAGGCCGACCGCATCACCGACGGCCTCGACGACACCGAGCGCCGACGGGTCGAGACGGCCGTCGCCACGATGAATGCCATGTACGGCTTGCCGGCCCGTGTCAGGGATCTCGCCGAGGACCTGGTGGCGCACTGGGAGGAGCGGCGCGAGCGGATGCGACCGTTCGTCGGCGTCTCCGAGAAGGGCGGGGCGGCCGGCAAGGCGATGGTCGTCTGCGCGACCCGCGAAATCTGTGTCCGGGTCTACGACGCCCTGCGCGAGCTGCGGCCGGAGTGGCACAGCGACGAGCCGTCCAAGGGCGCGATGAAGATCGTCTTCTCCTCGAACTCCCGCAAGGACGAGGACCACCTGCTCGACCACGCGCTGCCCGACGGCCAGCGCAAGGCGGTCATCAACCGGGCCAAGGACCCCGACGACGAGCTGGAGCTGCTCATCGTCAACAACATGCTGCTGACCGGCTTCGACGCCCCGCCGGTCCACACCATGTATCTGGACCGTCCGCTCAAGGGCGCCAACCTGATGCAGGCCCTCGCCCGGGTCAACCGCCGCTTCCGCGGTAAGGAGGATGGTCTGCTCGTCGGCTACGCGCCGCTGACGGAGAACCTGCAGAAGGCGATCGCCGAGTACACGGACGCCGACCAGGAGGACCGCACCCTCGGCCAGGACCTCGACCGCGCACTGGACGAGCTGCGCAACGAGTACGACATCCTCAGCGACATCCTGCGCGGCTTCAACTGGCGTGCGCGTCTTGAACAGCCGACGGCGAAGGCGTTCGTCAACGCCGCCGGCGGGGCCGCCGAGTACCTCCGGAACCCGCGTACCCCCGGCAACGACCCGGAGAAGCTCGACGACCCCCGCCAGACCGTCGGCCGGCGTTTCCGCGACCACTCCCACCGCCTGGAGCGCTTCTACGCGCTGTCCGCCAGCGCCACGAACATCGGCGAGCGTTTCCCGGACCACCCGACCTGGCGTCGGGACATCCAGTTCTTCGTCGAGGTCCGCGCCTACATGGCCAAGCTCGACGCCGCGGACCGCGAGGCGCGCGGCCTGCCCGTCGCCCGCGACGTCGAGCTGTACCTTGCCCAGCTGACCTCGTCCGTGGTCGAGACCGGCGGGATATCGGACCTGTTCGCCGAGGCCGGCCTGGAGATGGCCGACCTGACGCACCTCAACGACGCGCTCGTCGCCAAACTCCAGGGCAGCGACACCCCTCACCTCGCGGCGGAGGCGCTGCGTCGGCTCATCGAGCAGAAGATGCGCGAGGTCACGCGTCACAACATCGTCCGCCGCACGGCCTTCTCCGACCGTCTGCAGGACCTGATGGTCCGGTACACGCGGCAGCAGTACACGAGCGCCGAACTCATCGCCAAGCTGGTCGAGATGGCCAAGGAGGTGGTCGAAGACGCTCGGCGCGGCGAGAAGTTCGATCCGCCGCTGAACTGGCGCGAGCTCGCCTTCTACGACGCAGTGGCCGAGCACGACTCGGCGCAGGAACTCATGGGCGATGAGATCCTGGCGAGCATAGCCCGCGACCTCGTCGCGGAGGTCCAGAAGAAACTCAAGCCCGACTGGATCGCCCGTGAACCGGTCCGCGCCGGTCTCCGCAGCGCCATCAAGCGCCTGCTGGCCCGCCACGGCTACCCGCCGGACCGTCGTGCGGAGGCGGTGAACCTGGTCCTGAAGCAGATGGAGCACTTCGCCGACGAGTGGGCCACCACCGGTATGCCGGACAGCTGAGCCCGCGCGGCCGCGTTGGTGCAAGAGCAGTGCACCCACATCCCGACCGGGTCGGGGCCGAGGTCTCCCGCCTTTGGAAGACCCCGCCCGCGGACCGGCGATCACTCTGCGAACTCCGACCACCTTCGACGGCGAGAAGCCACTTCAGGAGCGGACCATGGACAACGAGATTCAGCTGATCAGCGACGGGGACGGGCTGACAGTCATGGGGAGCGCGAAGGATGTCGAAAACTTCCTCGCTTCGGAGGGACTGCCGTCCAAGAGCCTCGGACCGCGATGGTACAAGTCCGTCTTCGCCACGGGTGCTGCAGTCGCCGAGGCAGGATCGGAGATCGCCGCCAACTCCGCTCACTGGGTGAAGCTGACCCCGAAATCGGCGCTGCTTCTCAAGAAGTATGGCCTGAGGGAGAGCGCGAAGACGGGGCTCAGCACGGGTGTGCTGAAGGGGCAGAAGGGTCAGATCAAGGGATTCCTCGAGTTCGCGCACGCGCCCCGATCGCTCCTGTCCAACCCGGCGACTCTTGCCAACGCCGGAAAGTTCATGGCGCAGGTTGCGATGCAACAGACCATGGACGAGATCACTGACTATCTCGCCGCGATCGACAAGAAGGTCGACGACGTACTGCGTGCCCAGAAGGACGCTGTGTTGGCCCGCATGATCGGAGTGGGCTTCGTGATCGAGGAGGCCATGACCATCCGAGAGAAGCGGGGCAGGGTCGACGAGGTCACTTGGTCGAAGGTGCACGCCGCGCCGGCGACGATCGCGGAGACGCAGGCGTACGCGCTGCGTCAACTCGACGCGCTCGCGGAGAACATGGAGCGTCAGACCAAGATCGGCGATCTCGCCACGATGGTCAAGGAGGCTGAGGGCATCGTTCGAGAATGGCTCGCCGTTCTGGCTCGCTGTTTCCAGTTGCAGGACGCGATCGCCGTACTCGAACTCGACAGGGTGCTGGACGCGTCCCCCGATGAGCTCAACGGGCATCGCCTCGGCCTGAAGGCCGCCCGGCAGGGCCGTCTGGAGCACATCTCGCGGAGCACCGAAACCCTGCTGGCCAGGATGGACTCCGCTGCTGGCGTGGCCAACGCGAAGGTGTTGCTGCACCCGACCACATCCCCGGCTGTGGTCCAGTTGAGCAACCAGGTCGCGACCGGCGTCCATGACTTTCACGTGCGGCTCGGAATCGAGTCCGGTGGCGACTCATCTGAGGCGAGGAGATGGACGGAAGCTGCCCTGGAGGTGAGGGACAGAGCGTTGGAAAAAGGAGTAAATGGTGTTGGTGCTGCCCGAAGCCTTGGCAACGAGACCCTCGACCGGGCCAACTCGGTGAAAAACAAGCTCTCCAGCGGTATCGCCGAGCGAGCGCGTCGTCTGCGCGGGAACGACGAGCAAGGCGACAAGAAGACTGAGTGAGCGTCGACCATCCCGGTATGCAAAGGCGATGACCTCCTCGTCCGGCTCCAGCAGCGCTGGCATGGTGGCGACGATGGCCTCGGTCGCGCCGGCGGTAACCAGGACCTCGGTGTCGGGGTCGATGGAGAGGTCGTAGAAGCGCCGTTGGTCGTCGGAGATCGCGGCGCGCACTTCCGGGAACGCCCGGGCCGGGCGGGAACTGGTTGCCCTTCCCCTCCCGCAGGGCGCGGGCGGCGGCCTCGCGGATCTCCTCAGGTCCATCGGCGTTCTCACGCGAGTGCCTGTGGGCGGGAGCAGGAGTGCCCTACTCTTCCCGCTCGGCTGTCGGTTCCCGGAGGACACCGGCCTTCGCTGAGATGTCGTGCAGGAGCGCGTCCCGCAGAGTGTGCAGCGTCGCGATCTTGGCGACCAGGAGTCGCGTCACGGCGTGCAGGGGATCGGCCATAGTGTGGAATTCGGTGCGCGTGAACTGGTCCGGCCAGGTGACCTCCAGGCGCTTGAGGGCGCCGGCGGAAATTTCCCGGCCGTTCTGGCCCTGCGCCAGCCGTGCGATGTCGCTGCTCCTGCTCCTGAGTTCGTGGAGCAGCCACCAACCGTCCTCGTCCTCAATCGGTCGTACGGCCACGACGCCTCTGAGAGGTGTTGCTGGTCGGCGCGGAACAGCGATGTGTGCGCCGTCGGAACGGGTGCTCAGCATCAAGGTGCCGGGAGGATGTGCCTCGCCGTCGTTCCCCGGACTGTTCAGACGGAACCTCTGGACGTGGGGCACGGGGAGGTCGTACAGATCTTTAGGGGCGATTACATCGGTTACATCGGTGATGGGTTCTGTGGGCAACGGCGGAAGCGAGCGTTCGGACCCTTTGCCCGTCTTCGGTTTGGCGACCTTCGCAAGCGGTCGTGTCTCCCACGGTGGCATCGTCGAGGCCCAGTCGTCATGGAGCGCGTCGGCCAGTTCCACCGCCTTGCGCGCGGTCTCTTTGTAGAGGGCGGTCATCTCCTCGATGAGGCCAAAGGCCCGGTGGTATGCGCTGATGACGTCTGGCGGGGGCAGCGGAAACGGCATGCGGTGGAGGGTGTCGAGGCTGATGGTGGGCTCGACATGTGCCGTCACGTCCTCGTCGATGCGGGCCTTCGCCGTGGGTGTCTGTAGCCAGATACGCAGCCACCGCACTATGTGCGGGTCAGCGCGAATGATGCCGATCGACCTGGTCGCTGTACTTCCCGCGTGCTCGGCGGTGACAAGTGCGGAATCGCCCACCCGTCGGACGAGTACGACAGCCAGGTCGCCCTCCCTGAGGGTTGCCCGGTTGGGCGGGGACGCGCCCGGCCGACACTCGTTGGCCCTGGGCGAGAGGATCCTGCCGTCCTGGACGAACGTCGAGCTGACGACTCCCGCAGCCTGATCAGCAGCCGCGTCGTCGAGGAAACCGGAAGTGGTGTAGATGCGCCTGCGGATCCGCTCGACTTTGATGGAGGTCGTCTGCCAAGCCGCTCTACCCGAGGCGACCTGGTCGGCATTGGCTTCCATCAGATCTCCTCCAAGATGTCCAGCAGTCGGAGTTCCAGGTCGCGCATCTGGTCGAACTGATCGGCCAGTTCGAGCTTGAGCTGCTCGACCCGGCTCCGTGTGTCCCGCTCGGGGCTGGGAGGCTCCACAGCGTACGAAGTCGGCATCAGGCTGGACTCGCGGTCGGCGATCTCCTTGGTGGAGCAGCTTCGGGACCAGCCAGCTGCGTCGTTGTACGGCGCGGCCGTGGCACCGTCCTCGAAGAGGCCACGCCAAGCCGCCAGGGTGGCCAGGATCGCTGCCGTGTTCTTGTCGCCCAGCCTCCGTGCTCTCGAATTCGGTACCGGTTCGAAGGCTCGCCGCGCGTTGATGAAAAGCACCTGCTCGCGACGGTCCCGGACACCCCAGCCGGGGCGCGCGCTCTTGTCCTTGTTGAGCACCCACAGACAGGCGGGGGCTTTGGTGTGACCGAACACGCGTGGTGGCAGAGCGATTACGCACTCGACGAGATCGTCACGCAGGAGGCGTTCGCGGAGCCTTCGGGTGACGGGTTGTCTGCTGTTGGCCACGCTGTCGGCCATCAGGAAGACGGCACGTCCGGCCGGAGCCAGCGCGTGTGCGATGTGCTGGATCCAGGCGGAGTTGGCGGACCCTCGGGACGGCGGTTCCTCCGTCCACCGGGGATCGACAGGGAGCGTGGGAGCCGACAGGCGGGTACTCTGCTCCGTCTTGTCCTCCGGTGCCCAGTCGCGCTGGTTGAAGGGAAGGTTAGCCAGGACGATGTCGTGGGGCTCGAGTTCGGGCTCCGCGAGGCTGTCCCCGGGCGGGAAGACGTGAGCCGTGATCCCCCGTACCGCGAAGTTCATGCGGGCCACCTGTGAGGTGTGGGCGTGCTGTTCCTTCCCCTGCAAGGACATAGTCGGGTGCAGCTCGACGCGTTCGCGGACATAGCAGTAACTCTCGACGAGCAGTCCCCCTGAACCGCAGACCGGGTCCAGCACTCTGTGCCCGTCGCGGGGGACAGCCGCACCGACCATGAGACGCGCCATGTCACCCGGCGTGAAGTAGTGACTGCCGTCAGCCTGGGTCTGGTTCGCCGAGAGGTCACTGAGGCACTGTTCAAGCAGGGACCCGACTCGCTGGGTGGAGCCGATGGTCTGGATGAGAGCGTGCAGTGATCCTTCGGAACCGGAGGGCGGAACGGGCATCAGGCTCCCCGTGCCCGCGTCGGCGCCCTGTTCGTCGGCTGCGGGAAGCCAGTGGCTCAGACACTTGCTCACGGCAGCGCGGATTCCCGAACCGCGCCCTGCCGACTGACCCAGCAACCACGACCATGTCGGTACGCCGGTGCCGTGAGCGGCGTGCGCGGTCCGGCTCAGGTACAGGAGCCCGAGGACTAGGCGAGTCGCGTCATGGGCGTTCATCAGCCGCGAGAGGTGCGTGCGGTGTCGGCGCACCTTCGCAAGCACCTCATCCAGCGAGGAGTCACCCTCGGTCTGCACGTGTCCTCCAAGGGCACTCATGTCACTCACGAGCCCACCACACCCAGGGCGCCCATGACCACGATGAGGAGCGTCAGGGAGCCGCCAAAGGTCAGTGCTCCGGTCTTGAAGGCCGCCGTGGGACGCCCTCCCTCGACGACGGTCACGACGCTGCCGGCCAGAGCGGCGACAAGCGCAGTGAGGACCGCGATGATCACGTACATCAGCCTCAGTTGCACGTGGTTCCTTCCTGAGGTCGGGGGATCTCCCAGTGGACGAGTGAGCCGGTGATCCCTGGCTTCAGGAAGGACAGTAGAAGACGTAGGCCGCGCGCTGCTGGGTGCACGCCATTTGGGATTTCTTTAGGCGCGCGCCCAAGATACAAGCACTTCAGGCAAGTGCACGTCGTTTGGGAGTCAAGACAACGAGTCGGCGAGGAGGCGTATCCGGGCCTTCGACTCACGATCCGAATGGGTAGGCGAAAAGCCTTGACCCAGATCAGTGGACGCTCTGCGCAGGTACTGCGTCCAGGACACCTCGACGATGCCGTCCCATGACCACCAAAGCGGCCTGGTGCGAGCCGGATCTCGCCTGCGCCGCCTACGCCGCGTCAGCTGCCTCCGTCGCATCCGCAATCTGAAGCAGCCGGGCCAACTCTTCCCGCCCGCGCCTGATCAATTCGAAGGCCACCACCGGATCCATGTCCGACGGCAGCGGAGTATCGGTGAGGAGATCCGTAAAGGTGTACCTGCCGAGCAGCCACCGCTGCAGCGCCCGCCAGTCGGCACCCCGGTCAAGCGGTAGGCCGTCCGCCCACGGCAATGCCTCGTACTGGGTACCGTCGATGCCGTTGGCGTGGAGTAGCCCGGAGCGGCGCACGAGGCACGGAAAGCAGACGCCGCAGTTGGCGATGGGAGGGCCGCCGCTTCGGCGGGTTGGCGGCTTGCCGCAGCTCAGGGTGGACTCCAGGTCGGACGGCGTGAGCCCCGCATCACGTCCGGCCTTGCACACCTCGCCTTTCGTAAGCTGCGCCAAGGGGTTGATCACCTGCACCGCATTCTCCGTGTCACTCACGGCAGTCACCAAGGCGTTGAGACTGGCCAGCGTCCGCGGGTGTACGGAGCGCGTGGAGCAAGCGGCCGAACGTGCTGGTGTCAGCGGCGGATTGAGGGCGAGTTGGCCGTTCTCGGGGATGTGGACGGTACCCACCCCGTGCGCGGTGGCCGCGCGGATCGCGCCCGCCGCGTACAGCAGACCACGTGTACGGGAGGAGGTCTCCAGCCGCGACCCCGAGCCGTCGCCCGCCGGTGTCTGGCTCATCGGTAACAGCAGCACCGGCCGTGCTCCGTCCAATTGCTCGACAGCCTTGTATACCCGCTGCTGGAGACGCAGCAGGCCGATCTCGCGGAACATCACGAGCAGCAGCGGTCGGGAGTCGTCGGCGCGCGAACGGGTAGCGGCCCAGCTGAGGGAATCCAGTCCGCCGGAGAACAACGCGACTTCCGAGGCACGCGGGTCGTCGGGAGAGACCATCGCCTCCTCGACGTAGTGACCGGTGAGGGGACGGAAGTCCACGTTCCAGAGGTCCCCGGTGAGGACTTGGAGAAGCGCAGTGAGGTGGGTACGGACCGCTGCGCTTGCCCACCGCTCGTGTTCCGTGACGGGCACGGCGAGACTGATGCGGCGGGTCCACCTGTCCCGTACTCCGGTCCGGCGTACGTACTTGTCGGCGATGAAGGCAGCCCTGGCGACGCGGAACAGATCCTCGGCCCAGTCGGGGACGGAACCGGGCAGATGGTGCCGACCGGTGATGCGGCGCTCCTTTTCCTGGAAGGCTTCCTCGCCGATCTCCGTCCAACGGTCGCCACGAGGTCGGTCGCCCCGGGTGCCGCGCCACCACAGGAAGTCGTCGGAATCGGTCACGCTGCAGCTCCCTCTTCTCCGATGATCTCCTCAGTGATCAGGCCAAGCACCTTTCCGACCGCCCGCGGTACCAGCAGCTCGGCAATCTTGGGCAGTACGGCCGACGGATCCTGCACAGCGCCCACCACTGACTGCGCGGTATCCACAGCCTGTGCAAGGCCCGTCGCTTCGGCGGACTCCTCACAGGGACTCGGCACCAGGTCCACCACCTTGTCCGCGACCCAGCCGGCAATCCTTCCTTCCGGATCGGTCGCGATGAGCACCGGGACCGCCAGCTTGACGTGCTCGGCGACAACGGACCTGAGGAACTCCCCCACCATGTCGGCGAAGAACACCTGGTAGAGGTCGCACAGGATGTCCCAGGTGAAGCCGCCGCCGACGGCACCTCCGCCCATGGCGTCGTCCAGCTCGGGATGTCTGCTCCGAACATCGCGGACCGCCGCGGCCATCCCCCTGCGCGCCGCGGCGTCGGCGAGTGTGCCACCGTCCCCACCGACCTCCGAGACGAGACGCGCGACAAGCGCGTCCTCCGACTCCGCGCCCTCTACGGCCAGCGACCCCAGGGCTCCGGCGAGCCGTTCACCGGCCGCGCAAGCCGTGTCGTACAACCCGAAAGCCGATCGATCGGCACGGAGCGTCTCGTGCAGGGCGCTCAGGTGGTCCGCCGCGATCTCCTCCAGCCGCTGATCCGCGTTCCGCGAGTCATCCCGCCAGCGCGCCAGCCGCCTCCCTGCGGAGCCCCACTGATCGCCGTTCGGTCCCTTCCACCGCGTGGATGTCCCCACATCGCCCCCAACGATGGTGTCCGAACCAGCACTTCGTCCATGGCATCAGACCGGACGATCCCCAGGTAGGGCGGGACTCGGCCAGGGCGCCGCGCACCAACCAGGTGCTGAAACAGCCAGGGATATCACTTCCCGTGACGCCCACACCTAGAGGCGTGACGAGCCGTAGCGCTGAGTCACATACACCACGCAAGTCCCCATTCAGGGCAGGTCACGGGCTGGCAAGATTGGCCCTTGCGTCGCATGTCCTGTTGTTCATCCCCTCTGCAGAGGGGCTCACTGACGGCGTATCAAATCAGCAATCACTGACTGCCCACACCAGACGACATCAGTCGCTTGAAAACCGCTTGCGGTCCAAGTCCGGTCACAAGTCGTCATCGGGCACACGGGCAGCCGGCAGACGGGGCGACCACGCCAGCATGGATTCCACGGTCGTGCACGAGAACACGGTGCAGCGAAGGGTGGAGCCCATGGCCAAGCTCACGGAGGAGCAGAAGCGCCAACGAGCGGCCAAGCGTGCTCTGCGCTCGGCCCTCGAAGCCGAAACGGATGACCGTCGTCGCCGCGAGCGGGATGAGCGGTGGAAGCGAGAAGGTACGTGCCTCAGCTGGGCGGACTACATGGCCGGTGAGCCCTGTCGGGGCTGCGGAGACCCCATGTACGACGGACTGGGGGACTGGTATCCCCTCATGAAGCTGTCCGAGTCGGAGAAGCGCGAGTACGAGGAAGCCAACCAGAGGTTCCGCGAGCGGCACGCCGACTGCCGGGATGCTCGGTGGTCCGTCAGCGGTTCTCGGGTGACGCACTGCTGTTTTTGTTGCCCGCCACCGCCGATGGGGCCGAAGCAGATGGAGAAGCTCGCCAGGCTGTTCTCGTCCTGGCCCTCACGGGAGGAGAGCAAGAAAGACCTCGATACTTGGGACCTCACTCTCCGTTGCGACCATGTGGTGCCCCACATTCAGCATCGCGAGCACAGCCACGTTTCCACCCGCGTCGTCGACTGCCCGGAATGCGGAGAGCGTCGCGGAGTAGTGAGCACTGAGCGGGTAGGGCCCGCGTACCGCGACGACGGGACCATCCGTGAGCGCTCGGCAGCTGATCGAGAGCGGATCGCCCGGGAACTGGCAGCCGCCGAGGCGAAGATGACCCGTCAGCAGAAGAGCGCGGCGGCAACCCAACGGCGCATCGCCGAGCTCCAGGTTGAGCTCGGCAGCGAGTCTTGATGAGACGAAGCGCAGTTGGCGGCGCCGCGTCATTTCTCGGCATCGCTTCCCATGGGCTGCCGGCCGGGAGCCCTCGTGTACCGCGGTGTCAGGACTCAGCGGCCGAATCACGCCCCGGCCAGTGCTTCGGCGGGGCGACGGCCGGGTCCGTGATCCGGAGCCGGTTCTGCCGGGTCGGGTCGATCGATGTCAGGGCGACGAGACGTTGGCCGTCGGCTGTTTCGAGTTCGGACAGGGCGTGGGGAAGGGCAGCGCAGACGGTGGCGATCGCCGTGCCCAGGCCGACCAGGCCACCGTGCTTGTTGTTCTGGCGGTACTCGATGCGATGCAGGCCCGACTATGCGATGGCCGCCACTTCGAGTGGTCGGCTGAGTTGCTTGGTGTCGTTGGTGATGACGACGTCGAAGTCCTCGGCCTGGGCCCTGGCGTACAGCTCGATGTCCTTCGTGCCCTTCCAGCCCTTGAGGTCATGGACGTGGACGACGTCGTGTGCCTTCAGCAGGATCCGGACGATCTCGGTCATGGGGCGGGGCACGTTCTCGTCGAGCAGCAGTTTCAAGCGACGACCTGCCTGGGCTCGCTGCTGCCGTAGCTGTCGACGTACTCGCTGAAGTCGGCCGCGTCGCGGGCGGCCTCGGCCGTCACCCCTGGGTAGAACTCACCGATCTGGTCCGGTGGGACGCCGTCCCTCACGAGGGCTGCGACATCTGACGCGGGGATCCTGGTGCCTTGGATGACCGGTTCGCCGCCTCTGACCGACTCGTCGACCGCGACGTGCTCACGGGGGGCGAGCAGAGCGGGAATGCTGCGGCCGTCCTTGTAGAAGGGAGCGAGCACATCCACCATCTGGTGGATGACCACGTTGCCCCCCTTGATCAGGTCTACGGCGTGGTCAGGCTCGGCCAGATAGATGGTGTCCGGGCCCGCGACGAGTTTGTACGAGGAGAGGTGCTCCCACTCGCCGAGGTCTTCCCGGAGCGTGTTCAACGCACGGCGGATCTTCTGCAGCGAAGCCTCTTCGCGCAGCTGCACACAGATGCGGAGTGCGACAACGTCGCGGAACGAGTAGAGGATCGGCCTCTCGCTGGAGATCTCGGGCACGAGCACGGCGCCCTTGGGCCCGGAGGCTCGGCGCCAGTGGGACAGCTGGCGCAGCGTGGCACCGGAAAGAGCCGCGGCGAGTTTGGGCTCGTACGACACCGCGTGCCTCCTTCCGCCCCCATCGATATCGGCCTGAACGTACCCCATTCTCCTGGAGGCCACTCGGTACAGAAACCGAAGGGCCCATTCAGGGTGAGCCTGGCACGCTCCCTGCCATGACCGCCCTCGGCGTCGCGCTCCGTGAAGAGGCGACCCTCGAACTCCTGGTGGACGACCTGTCACGCTAGGCATAGGAACGTCGACGCCTCCGTGCCGGGCTTGGGAGCCATCTGGGAGCCGACCCGCTCCCGAAGCCCCCTCCACACCACCCGAGACCAACCGGGACCACCACCCTGACCTGTGCGAACACAATCCAGGCAGGCAAGATCACCAACCGAACCTCATTCGGGACGAAGAGGTCGTGGGTTCAAATCCCGCCACCCCGACAGTGAAGTACCAGGTCAGGGGCCTGATCCACCAAGTGGATCAGGCCCCTGACGGGTTTCTGGAGATCGTTTGGGAGAAATCTGGGAGAAGATCTTGGTCGGGCTCTCCCAGGGGGTGACTGGTGAGGCCGTCTCAAGTGCGACGGCTGAGGGCACTCGGACCTGCGCGTTCGCGAATCCAGCCTCGCGGTCGGCCGGGAACGCCATGCCAGCCCACCTCAACCGCCCCTGAGGATCACGACACATGGCATGCCATCACTCAGCGCGTCCCCACGACCACGCCCGCGCGCTCGCCCCTCGCGTGCGGGCCTGCGGGGAACGCTGACCCGGCTTGAGAGCGAGGGAGCGATCCAGCCGGGTTTCTTCACCGTCGGAGCGGTCGCCGAGGCACTTAAGATCTCCCTCGATGAGCGCTTCCGCGAATCCAAGGTCCCTCCCAGCCCCTGGTTCGCTGGATACGAAGGCCGGGACATCGACTCGTTCGTCGCCTCTCTCCTCGACAGCCGCATCGCTGTCGCGGCGGATGTACGACTCACGCCGATCAGCCGCAAGAGGTCGTGTCCCTCTTCGTGGTGTAAGCGACCTTGCTCGACGAGTTCCGGTAACCGCGCGTCGGCCACGCCATGGGACATGGCTCCGGGGTCGCGCAGCGGCTGACCTGCCGTCAGCGCCATGCGCGGCCCCGAACCGCACCGATGCGGCGATGACCTGCGGATTCCGGCGCCTTGATCCGCTACACCACCTGGCGGGACGCCACCCCGCAAGAAGGGCTTCAGTGCCCCCGGCCACCGAAATACGAAGAACTCGCTACGACTTCGATGAGCCCGAACGCTGTCACCGAGCTTGCCGCGGAGAAGCATCTCGCACTCCCATGCCGAAGCAGCGGCCCACGGAGCCTCGTGCCGACATGGGCATCCGCAGCACTGAGCCATGCCGCCCAAGGGGCGCCCGGCAGTGACGCGGGATGGCCATCGACCGCGCGCCTGTGAGGCTCGGATGCACCTTGTGAGGCCACAGACTCGCCGTCCCCTGCGGCGTGTCTGGTGTACCGGGTGGCGGAGACATCTCCGCCACCCGGTTGCGGCGATGCTGCGTCAACAACACCCCGCCGAGGGGTCCTGGTCCGGGTCGAGGCACAAGAAGCCCTGGTGCGCCGCGTGTTGTTCACACTCCACCGACGCTAGGGAAACGATGGTCTGCGGCGGGCTAACTACGCAACGGCTCCGTGGACACAGAGGGGCAGAGAAAGGCACCTGACCAGCCGATTTATACGAAGACCGAGTTCTTCAATTTGGGCTTCACGCTCCATTTCTCGAAGAACCAGGGTGCCGATTCTTCATCTTTCGTCTGAAGGGCTACCCCCTGTTGCCCTCGCCGGTAAAGATGTTCGTGGCAGGGCGTCCAGCGTCAACTGGCCCCTGTTGGCTCAACTTTGTCCGGGTCGTGGAGCTGGTCGTCGCTGACGCGAGGGCCTAGCTCCGTTTTAGGAATCGAGATCTCATGGCCATCATCCGTTCCCGAGCTCTCTCTCACGGGGAGCCTGCCTTCGGGCGCTATGTCCGTCAGGGTTCAGTGGCTACCGCCCTATGTATACGCAAGCCGCCAGCCTCCGCAGCCATTCTGGCTTTGGTGCTTGCGGGAGTGAACTTGCTGGTCATGGTCGGCTGCACACCTCACGTCGCTGTCGCGACGGTGGCCGCCAGCGGAATCGTCGCAGCCGACCTTCGCCTGCGCCTGTCCTGACCACGGTGGGCGCCGGGTACGCCCGGCGCCCCATCTCCAACGAAGGGAGGATGACCAGCCTTGGCACGTCCCAACAAAGAACTGCCCGATGAGCCAAGTTTTCCGTGTGTGGCGCTCGCTGTCGAACTGCGAGCGGTGCGGAAGCGCGCCGGCCTGAGCCTCAGCCGCCTATCACAGTTGTCGGGACTGTCGACCGGCACACTGTCAATGGCGCAAGGCGGAGTCAGCGTGCCCAGCGAAAAGACACTCAAGGCGTTCGTCGAAGCCTGTGGCGAGACGGACACGACTCCGTGGCTCGTCCGACGCGAGTCCGCCCTGCGTGGGGGACGTCCGGCATCGGCAGGCCCAAGCACCAAGCGCATGGCCCACGAGGACCGCATCCGTCCCGCGTGGCGGGGAACATGGCTGCGATGGGATAAGACCGGCAAACTGACCCCTCCTTCGCAGGCCACAGGTCCTCGAGCACTGCCCTTCTGGCTGTCGGGGCTGCGCGCTTACCGGTCGGTGTCGTTCCGCGCGATGGCCCGAGAGTGCGGCTACGCACACTCCACACTTGCCGCGATGGCTGGTGGACATCAGCCGGTGACGGTGCGTGGGCTGCTGGCCTTTCTCGACGCGTGCCGGGTGACAAGCTTCACGGAGAGGGTCGAGTGGCTGGATCTTTTGGAACGCACCTGTACGAGCCCTCGTCGCCGCCTTGATGCTGCGCGCGAACAAGTGCGTTTGCGTACTCTGATGTCCGGAAGAATCCCGGGTGCCTCCGACACTGTGGCTCCCGGCCAGCAGGAAGAGGGCGACGGCAGTGCGCGCGACTGGCCGGAGCTGCCGAGGCCCGCGTGGCCGAGGCAAAGGGCCGTACACGTCGACCGGCACCTTCTCAAGGTCGACTTGCAAGCGCTGAACCGTTACTACGGTGCGCAGTTCGTTCCCCTGCTCGCACGCCATACGGGCATCACTGTCACGACTCTGCAGCGCTACCTGCACAATGAAGTGGGCTTTCTCAGTGCCGACCAGATGAACCGGCTGGCAGCTGCCTTGGTGAGGCTGGGAAACACGCCACCGCCCCGAGATCGCCTTCATTCCGTCCTACTGCCCTTGGCCGACTGGAATCGGCGCCCCGCGCAACCTCGCCGCAGGCTCATCCCCTCACAGGCATAGGCCAGAGAGTCCGGCTGCCCTGGGAGCCGCTTGGGAGCCAACCCGCTAACGAATCCCCCGCCACGCCAACCGAGAGCAATCGAGACCTTGCCTCTGACCAGCGCAAACTCCACCCGCGCTGGCAGCTCGACCTGCACTTCCCGCCTTCACTCGACGGCGACCTGTGCGAAGCCGTCGGCCTGGAGCTGGAGCCGGCGGAGACAGGACAGCTCTCGGCCGCCGTGCGGAGGCGGCGGGATCCGCGGATGCGGGAACAGGTCCTGACAGCCTACGAGTATCAGTGCGCCTCCTGCGGCTACGACGGCAGAATCGGCACGGTGCCGGTCGGGCTGGAGGCCGCGCACGTGCGCTGGTGGGCGTTCGACGGACCGGACGACGTCGACAACGGACTGTGCCTGTGCTCGCTGCACCACAAGCTCTTCGACATGGGTGTCCTCGGTGTCGGCGAGGGCCACCGAATCCTGGTCTCCCAGCGCTTCGTCGGCCACAGCCCCGCCGCCCGCGAACACGTCATCGCGCTCGCCGACCGACCACTCATCGGACCTCAACCAGGCGCCCACCCCGTCGCGGCGATCCACCGCTCCTGGCATACCAGCCAGGTCTTCCACGGCAGTCCACGCCCCGCCACAGCCGCCTGATCGCTGAGCATCGATCACGCGCCCCACTGGTAAGAAGTACGATACCGAGAGTATGGTCTCTTGTATGGCGACGAAGAAGGTAACCGTGACGATCCCCGAGGATCTCCTGGACGAGATCCGCGCGGACGCGGCAGAGCGGGGCCTGTCGGCATACGTCGCCGAGGCACTGCGCTTCAAGCGCGACCGGGACCGACTCCGGGAACTGGCCGACTGGCTGCAGGAAGAACACGGACCCGTCACTGACGACGAGCATGCGGCTGCGCTCGACGAGCTCGAGGAACTCGACGCCGAACACGAGCGGCGCCGCGCCTCCGGACAGCACAACGCCGGAGAGGCTGCGTGAAGAAGCGCGCGGGTGAGCACCGACCGCGACCGCTCCGTGTCTTTGTACTGGACTGTGAAGCCCTGTCCCTCGCGGTACGCGGCGATCGGAAGATGATCGCCTGGCTCGACCTCGCGGCACGCGGAGAGGCCGAAGTGGTGACGTCGCCAATGACCCTGGTCGAGGCGTACGACGGCAGAACCACCGAACAACGCTGGGACTGGGTACTGTCCCGACTCCAGGTCGCCGACATCGGCAAGGACGAGGCTCGCCAGGCACGCCGACTCCTGGCCGACGCCAAGTTGCACGGCCACAAGTACGCGATCGACGCCGTGCTCGCCGTCATTGCGCAACAGCAGAAGGGACAGGTCACCGTCTTCACCTCGGACGTCGACGACCTGGAGAAGCTGGTCCCGGACACCATCGTCGTCAAGAAGGTGTGACCCGACCCGCGCCCCCTCCAGCACCCGCTCCGTCGCAAGCCGGAACGGCCCTGTCCCACCTCGCCCCCAGACGAATCGGTCATGTCCCCTGCGGTGGTGTAGCCGGGTGGTCGCGGGAGCGGCTCGCCAAGGAAGCCGGCATCGCTGTAGGAACGCTGGCCCGTCTGGAGAGCGAGCGATCCAGCCAGGTTTCCTGACCGTCGGAGCGGTCGCCGAGGCACTTGAGATCTCTCTCGATGAGCTCTTCCGGGAGACCAAGATCGCTCCCGGCCTCTGGTCCGCTGGATACGAAGGCCGGGACATCGACTCGTTCGTCGCCTCTCTCCTCGACAGCCGTATTGATGTCGTGGCGGACGTACGACCTACGCCGATCAGCCGCAAGAAGGGCTTCAGCAGGACCCGGCTCGGCAGGCGCTGGCCGAGGCCGGCACCGAAGCCCAGGGGCGCGAGCATGTCGGATTCGGTCATGGCGTGTGCGCCGGTCTGCGGGATTCGGTGTCGCCGCCGAACGCGGGATCTCGCCCTCTCAGTCGTCCTCTCACCGTAAGTCGTATGCCGCCGCACCGGCTGCGCTCGCTCACGAGCACGTCCCGGACCTCGGAGCGGCGTAGAGTGACGGCACCGGGAGTACTTCGCACACCGGCCGCCACGTCGGTGTTGTTCCCGGCGAGCAACAACACCGGCCTCCGGGGGGAGGCTCGGGGACAGGTCCGTGTCATGACCGCGACCATCGAACCTACGATCATCAAAGAGCGGCTGCCTTCGGCGTCGGCCCGGCTGTCCCTGACCCCGACCGGCTCGGTTCCAGGTCTCCTGGACGGTGCCTGGTGGCCCCGCTCCCGTGATCTCCTCCGGGAGATCCCCGCTCTGACGGACGCGCTGGACGTGTGCTGGGGCCGGATCACCCAGGTCACCGTGAACCCGGCCCACTGGCCCGTCATCCCGCGTAGGGTCCCCGTCACGGGGCACACAGTGCATGTCGGCTGGTTCACCGACGAGCAGGACCCGAACAAAGTGATCCTCTTCTCCTACACGGTGGGCCGCCTGGACCTGCTGGTGATCCCTCCGGAGACGGAGCCGGCCGCCGCCGCCCGGCTGATGGCAGCAGCAACCGTTCCGGGAGGTGTCCGCACGGCCAGCGGTCTGATGGCCGACGAGGCCATGAGCCACGACGCGGCGGAGACTCGGAGCCGGGAAGAGGAGTGGGAGACCGACGGCGGAGCCGCGACCGGGATCCTGAGTTCCGCCCCGAGGAGGTGAGGACGTGGAGGCAGCCGTCACCGTCGCCGTGATCACCATCGTGATCATCGTGGGAATGTTCCTGATCCACCGGCTCAACGCGCAGCATGACGAGAGGATCGGGGCGTTCCGCTACAGCGATGCCCTTCCGGGAATCGGTCGGCGGAACCGTAAGAGCCCACGTGGGACCGCGCCGAAGAGTCCTCCTGGCGACGCCACACGCCGTGAGCATCGAGACGGGAGCCGCTGATGACGCAGAGTCTGTATGAGCAAGGGGTCACCATGAAGGCACCGGAACTGCCGTCGGCCGGGCACGCGGAGTTCGTATCGTCGCCGCGGACCCGGAGGCGGCTCGCCCTGCCGCGGAGACTCTCCGCCGTTGTCTCACCGCCACCGAAGCACGCAGCTACCCCGCAGGCGCTGACGGCGGAACACGTCTCCACCTCACCGTGGACACCACGCGCATGGCGGCGCCGGTGCGCTCCTGGCTGTTGACCAGCCCGTCCTCCCCAGACGTACGGGTTTCCGTCGGTGTCGGCACGAGAGGCAGGCGACCATGGCGACACTGCACGAGCGGCAGCATTACCGCCAGGCGATCATGAAGCGCCTGTACGAGGCCATCGAAGGCAATCGCCTCCTCGGCCTCACCGGGGCGCAGCTGCGGGAGGGCCTTGCCATGCCCGAGGAGGACCTGGCCGCCGCCTGCACGTATCTGGCGGCCGAGGGACTGATCCAGGTCGACTGGGCGCGAGGAAACACACCCGCGATGGTCACACTGCTCCACAAGGGGATCCAGCTCATGGAGACCGAGGAGAAGGACAGTGACTGACACGGCCCAGGCCGCCCTCAGGGCTCCGGCCGGGCACATGACGGCCATGTCCTCCCATATGCGTGAAACGGCGCCCCGGGCCTATCCTGGTGAGTGGGTCTGCGCACTCTCACGTGCAACGACCCGGAAGGGCGGCCCCGGTGTGTATACGCCGGGGCCGTTGCGCACCACCTGCACATGACGCGGTGCTGTTTCTTCTGCTGCTCATCGGGGTGATGTCGTCGGCTTCGGCGCGTTCTTGCTGCTGGCAGCACTGGGTGCCACCGGTCGTCGCTGGACGGTTCGCCGGCGGTGACCGAGAACTCGGCGACCTCTTCCACACCCGCGAGCACGGCAACGTGAGCCGACGTCCAGGAGCGGTCCGTTCGGCCTCTTCGGGGAGTAGCGTGAATTCATCGGGAGCATTTCGCACACCGGCTCCGATGCCGGTTTCGTTCCCGGTGAGCAATCGACACCGGGCAGCTGCCCTCGCGCAGAGGTCCGGAGACGGGTTCGCGCGATGTCCGCGACCACCTCTCATCCCCCACTACGGGCCGTTCCCTTCAGGGCACCGACCGCACGAATCGCCCTGAAGGCCGTGAGTCCTTCACCAGGCCACGTCGAACTGGACGGTGCCTGGTGGCCTCGGTCACGTGACCTGACACACGAACTCTCCGCTCTGGCGGACGTGCTGGATCCGCTGTGGGGACGGATCACCCATATCGCCGTCAACCCGCGCCACTGGCCGATCCTCCCGCGCAAGATCCTCGTCAACGGCCATGTGGTGGAGGTCGGTTGGTTCACGTCGGAGCAGGATCCGCACAAGATCCTGCTGCTGTCCTATACGGCAGGCCGCTGGGCCCTCCTGGTGATACCCCCGGAGACCAGCGTCCCCTCCGCCGCCCGGCTGATGGCCGCCGCGAGCGCGAACACCGGCCCGCCGACGACCGCGACCGCCCTCCTGACGGCGGAACAGGCCGGCGAGACCTCCTCCTCGTACGAGGCCACCAGCGGCCGGCCCGGCCGGCTGGCGGTGGGGGTGTGACGGTCGCCGTCGCCGCCCCGGCCGTCGGTGCCTGATGATTCGCCGAGCAGTCCGTGGTGGGCCGGATCACACGTGACCACCTGCCGCGGCCGCCATGAGCGGTTCCGCTGTCTCCTCGGTCGTATCCGGAGGCACGACCAGCAGGTCCCAGCGCCCCCGGCCGGGGGCGAGCAGGACGATCGTGTGCGGGGCGGATGCCGCCACGGTCCTGCGCAGGCGTACGACCTGGTTGACGACGAGCATCCGGCCGGGCACCGCGGACCACGTCGCCCCGTTGACGGTGACGCTGGTGATGTGACCCCACGCACGCGGCAACCCGGCGAGCAGCCGGGGGAGTTCGGCGAGCAGGTCGTACGAACGGGGCCACCACGCTCCGTCGATGGGTCGGGGCATGCCGCTGCGGGCGGCGAGACGCAGCCGGAGGACGGGGTGGGAGGGAAGCGGGGACCGCAGTGCGGTGATCATGAAGGCTCCTGCCAACTGCCGTAAGTGATTGAGCGGTTGACGTCAGGCACGGCGGGCCGCGACCCGCTCCGCCGTCGGCCAGCGCACGTCGGACACCCAGCCGAGGCGTTCGAGGAGACGGATCACGGCAGCCGACGGGTCGAGCTGGCCGCGGTCGACGCCGTGCCGGGCGCTGGTGGGGTCGGCGTGGTGGAGGTTGTGCCAGCTCTCGCCGAACGAGAGCAGGGCGAGAGGCCACAGGTTGGTGGCCCGGTCGTGGCGCCGGGTGCGGAAGGGGCGCTCACCGATCAGGTGGCAGAGGGAGTTCACGCTCCAGGTGACGTGGTGCAGCAGGGCGATGCGGACAAGTCCCGCCCACAGCAGGGCGGTCACGCCGTGCACCCAGGTACCGCCGATGAGCCAGCCCGCCGCGAAGGGCAGGGCGAGGGTGAGGACGCACAGCACCGGGAAGGCGCGGGCGACGGCGCGGATGTCGCGGTCGGCGAGGAGGTCGGGGGCGTAACGCTCGGGCGGAGTACGGTCGTTGCCGAACAGCCAACCGACGTGCGCGTGCAGCAACCCGCGCAACTGGCCGCGTAGATGTGTGCCGTAGCGGTAGGGGGAGTGCGGGTCCCCCGGCCGGTCGGTGAAGGCGTGGTGGCGGCGGTGGGTGGCGACCCAGCCGATGACATCGCCCTGGAAGCTCATCGAACCGGCCACCGCGAGCGCGATCCGCACAGGACGGACGGCCCGGTAGCCGCCGTGGGTGAGACCGCGGTGGAAGCCGACGGTGACGCCAAGACCTGTGATCGTGTAGAGGACCAGGGCGATCACGATGTCGGCGGGATGGATGAGACTCCCCCACAGCAGCCAGCCGGCGAGACCGATCGCCATGAACGGCAGGACAACGATCACCGCGGTCACCGTGACGTACAGGCGTTCACCGCCGCCGCGCGCGGGCGCCGGGCCCTCGGGCGGGAACGGGGACGTCCCGTCGTAGCCCTGGGGCGGCGGGGCGGGGTCCGACGGTGTGACCGTCGTGGACGTGGTCGGACTGAGTGGCATACGTGCTCCTCGGCCTGGATGCGGATGGCGCGGCCGGGGTCACGGGCTGCCCATGAGATGGGAGTCGCGAGGGCGGAGCCGGTTCGGACACCGGCATACGAAGAGTCCCCGCTACCTCCACCGTACTCCCGCACGCTCCGGGACGAAGCGGGCCGGATCGCGTGGCCACCGCGTTGACACGAACCGTTGCCGGACGTTGACTGGCAGCACGGTGCCGGGCCGTGCAACTCCGGAACACACGGCGAAGCATTTCCGCCTTCCCGCCTCGCCCAGACCCCGCGGGAACCCATCTATCGGACAGCAGCGAGGCCGCCATGACCGTTTCACGGAGCATGAGGAACAAGGCGCAGACGATGAAGGGCAGGATCGCGGAAGAACTCGGCCGAGTCACCCACGACAGGCGACTGCAGCGCCGAGGCAGGACCGACCGGATCTCCGGAAGCCTGAAGCAGGCCGCGGAGAAGGCCAGGGTCGCCTTCAGGCGGAACAGAAGCGGTCCCCGGTGATGTACGACCAGACACGCGCCCAGCAGCCCGTGGGCAAGACCCGGGTCCCCGCCGAGCGCCGTACCCCAGGCCCTGAGCCGCTGCTCCCGTCGGCCGAGCAGGACAAGATCGTCCAGCGCCTCCGGCACGCCCTCAACACCTTCGCCGACACCCCGCTCAAGGCCCTGGAAGAGGCCGAGAGCGCCTATGACGAAGCGACCGCCCAGCTCGTGAACGCCCTCGCGGAACGGCGGCGTCTCCTGCGCGCCGGCTGGCAGGACCGGGATCCCGGGACGCAGTCCGAGGAACTCCGGCTCGCGCTGAGGCAGTACCGGGAGATCACCCAGAGACTGCTCCACATCTAGGCGGCCGGCACTCCGCGTCGCGGCCGAGCGCGGAGTAGTGTCGACAGTACCGAGGGCATTTCGCACACCGGCTTCCACGCCGGGTCGTTCTCGGCGAGAGATGAAACCCGGGCCGCCGCAGAGGCGGCCCGGAGACGGGTCCGCATCATGTCGGCGACCTTGCTTCCACCCCTGTCGCATCCCGAGCCCGTCACAGCCCCGGCCGCGCGTCTGGCACTGAAGACCGACGGCGCCTCCCGTGGCCTCCTGGACGGAGCCTGGTGGCCCCGCTCCCGGGATCTGCTGAGCGAACTTCCGGCGCTCACCGCCGTGTTGGACCCCTTGTGGGGCCGCATCACCCGCATCGCCGTCAACCCGGAACACTGGCCGGTCATCCCGCGCAAGGTTCCCGTGGACGGTCACATCGTCAAGGTCGGCTGGTTCACCCCGGAGATCGACCCGCACAAGCTGCTGCTGCTCTCCTACGGCACCGGCCGCTGGGACCTGCTGATCATCCCACCCGAGACCGGGGCGGAGTCGGCGGCCCGGCTGATGGCTGCCGCGTCCGACTACGACGGCCCGCCGCTGACCGCGAGCGCACTCATCGCCGCGGACGAGGCATGGGAGTACGAGGGCGGCGCCTCCGCGGTGTCAGCTGCCGTTCCCCACCAGACCGGTCCGCCCGACCGGGCCAGCCGACTGATCATCGGTATGTGACGTGGCCGCCATGAACACCTTCCTGACGGCCGCCGCCTTCGTGGTCCTCATCGCAGCGGCGGCATACGTGATCCACCGGCTCAACATCCAGCACGCCGACAGAATCGCCGTGCACCAGTACAGCTCCCCCCTGCCCGGCCGCCGCGGCCTGGGCACGCCGCAGCCCCCGGTGGGGCCGGACCGGTCCGAGTCGCCGACCGCCGGCGAACGACGGGACCACCGCGACGGGGGCCGGGGCCGCTTCCCGCCGCGCCGCCGCCGTAGCCGTACCACTCATCACAGGTGACCAGCCAGCTTCCGTCAGCGGCCTCGCGGACGGACCATCGACTTCACTCGTACCCACGCGTGTGCACTCGGGCCATGGACCGCATGAGGAGCGGCCGGGCCCCATGAACCGAGGCATCCGAACCGAGGCGTCATGACTCTTCCGCAGCTGAACATCTACCGGCACGACCGGGGCAGGCGAGCACTGATCACCCTGGCCGGTGAGATCGACCCGGCCACCGCACCCCAGGTACACGCCGCGCTGGAGCGATGCCTGTATGACGGCATCACCACCATCGACGTGGATCTGACTACCGTCGGCCGCTGCGACAGCAGCGGTCTGCGCGTCTTCCTCGACGCGTCGCGGCACGCCGCCGGGACCCACGCGTCCCTGCGGCTGCACCACCCGTCCCCCCAGACCGCGCGGCTCCTCGCGGACACCGGCTCCGATCTTCTGCTCCTGTGACGGCTCCGGGAGAGATGAGGTGCACAGCGGCACGGAGAGCCATCTCTTCTGATCATGTGTGACATGCCGTTCTCTGGCGTAATGGGCTGTTCGGGGTGATCGGCCACGTCACTCTGTGCGGGTTGATCACGGTCGTGTCAGGAGCCCGTGTGTCGGTGCGGGGCGCTGGACTCGCGGTACGAGGTGAGCATGGACACGGCAGCCGAAGCTTTGACGACGCCGGTGCGGGAGTGCGGTTATGGCGGGAGGTGAGCGCCGACCCGACGAGGGCGTGCTGGACAGGTCGGAAGGGTTCGGTGAGCGGCTGCTGGGGGTGCTGCTGGACCGGGCGCACGAGATGCCGCCGCAGCTGATCGCCCCGCTCATCGCGGAAGAGGTGGCCAGGGTCGGTGGCCGCGACGTCTCGATCCTGCTGCAGGACTACGGCCAGCTGGTGTTGGTGCCGTTGCCGGGCCGGCGGCTGATGGTCGGCGAGCCCGAGCCGATCGATGACTCTCCCGCCGGCACGGCCTTTCTGCACGCGACCACGGTCGAGGTGCCGAGGACCGACGGCGTCCGGATGTACCTGCCGTTGCTGGACGGCAGCGACCAGGTGGGCGTGATGGCCCTCACCATGGACACCGTCGATGACGACGACCGGCGACTGCTGCGCAGACTCGCCGGCCTGGTCGCCGACATGCTGGTCACCAAGCACAGCTACACCGATCAGTTCTTCCGCGCCCGGCGCCGTGAACCGATGAGCGTGGCCGCGGAGATCCAGTGGTCCCTGCTGCCGCCGCTGGCGATGTCCGTCCCGCAGGTCGCGGTGGCCGGAATCCTGGAGCCCGCCTACGACGTCGCGGGCGACAGCTTCGACTACGCCCTCAACGAGGACATCCTGCACGTGGCCATGGTCGATGCGATGGGCCACGGCCTGGACGCCGCCACGATGGCGACCGTCGCCGTCGGGGCCTACCGGCACGCCAGACGTGCCGACATCGGCCTGTCCGAGATCTACGCGTTCATGGACCGGGCCATCGCCGAGCAGTTCGGGCCCGACCACTTCGTCACCGCCCAGATGATGCGTCTGAACATCGCGACGGGCCACCTGCAGTGGGTCAACGCGGGCCACCCCGCACCGCTGCTGATCCGCGACCACCAGGTCGTCCGGCAACTGGCAGGCCCTACCACCCTGCCCGTCGGCTTCGGCGGTGAAGAACCTCGGATCAGCGGGCAGATGCTCCAACGCGGCGACCGAGTGCTGTGCTTCACCGACGGCCTGATCGAGGAACACGAAGCCGGCGAAGAACAATTCGGCGAAGAACAACTCATCCACTGGGTCAACCGCATCGAACACACCGAGAAGGGAGTACGAGCGGTGGTGCGCTCACTCTCCCACGCCCTCAAACAGCAACGGGGCGGCCGCACCACCGACGACGCGACCCTGTTCCTGATCGAATGGCGCGGGGGCGCCGCCGAACACCTCGCCCTCCTGGAATGAGCCGACCACCGCACCACCGAAGACAGGGCCGACGCCACAGAGACCCGCTGCCTGCCCAACCCCGGTACGCACTCGCCCCTGGCCGTCCGCCGGTGCGCCCCTGACCACGGCCACACACGGAACTTTCTCCACCGCCCCGTCCCCGACGGTCGCACCGTCCATATCTTGAGATCGGGCTGCTTCGGACGGTCCGTCACACGACGCGAGGACTAAGCTGCCGGCTAGACGTCCCAGACCCCGGCGGCACGCTGTTACTGAACACGGATGGCTGCCTGGTACGGACTCCTCGTCTGCCACCCGGCGCATCCCTGGAGGGAACTGGGTAGGTCCTCTGTCCTGCCGCGCAGGCTGTCGGACCGGACGTTGCTCTGCCTCCGCCGAAAGTACGCCCCTGCCGGAGCGCGCCCAGGAGCCGGAACCCCGCCCACCGTGCCCGCTGCCGGATGATCTTCCGAACCGAGGCGTCATGCCCCTCTCACAGCTCACCGTCCACCGCCATGACCGAAGGACACGAGCGCTGATCACCCTGGCCGGTGAGATCGACCTCGAATCCGCGCCGTTGGTGCGCGCATCCCTGGAACGGTGCCTGCGGGACGGTATCCGCGCCATCGACGTCGACCTCACCGCCGTCACCTTCTGCGACTGCAGCGGACTCAACGCATTCCTCCACGCCGCGCAGCAGACCACCGTGGTCGGCGGGACCCTGCGACTGCACTACCCGCCGAAGACGCTGGCTCGGATTCTCGACCTCGCCGGCTGCGGATTCCTGCTCCTCGGCCCTCCGCTCGGCCACCTGCCACCTCCTCTCGGCGACACCCCGGCCGCGCCCCGTCCAGCCCCACCGCACCGGTCCGTCCCACTTGCGCCTGTTCTCCGGGGCGATGCGCGATGACGGCCGAAACCGAGCGGGGACAGTCACGGCAGCCTGAGGACGGCGAGCCCTCCGCCATGGTTCCGGCGCGGTTGCGTCGGCTGAACCGCTGGCTGGTGGAGGACCTGCGTGATGATCTGGCTGACCTGTATGCCGAGTCCCGTACAACGGCGCCGGGTGATGCGTACCGCAGTCCCAGCCGCCAGAACTTACTGAACCGTCTCACCGCGGACATGCGCCGACCGGGATTCGCCATGGTGATCGCCGAGACGGACAGCCTGATGGGATGCGCCTTCGGATTCCCGGTTCGCGGCGACGGCTCGTGGTGGCTCGGCTTCGACGGGGCATTGCCGCGCGGCATCGAGCAACTCACCGTGTCCGGCAACGTCTTCGCGTTCGCCGACATCCTGATCCGGCCGCACCCGCAGGACCGGGAACTCGCCCGTCGTGTGCAGGAGCGGCTACTGACCGACCATCAGGCAACGCTCGGCGCCACCCTGGTGGACCGGGCCGATCACCCAACCCTCGCTGTCCTCCGCTCCTGGGGGTGGCTGGACATCGGAGAGCTTCGCAGGCCACTGGGCGCCACCACGTTCCGCGCGCTGGTGCTTACCCTCGGGGAACGCACCACGGCGAGGCTGGAGGGCCTTGTCACGATGCCTGGAGGCGGTGGCCCGGGTGGGGCCTGACAGGCGGTCGGCCCGCATTCGGATGCTGGTGGCCGAGCAGGCGGTCCGACGAGGTGCCCGGGTGAGTGTGGTGGACGTGTGCACCGCGGCCGTGGCCGCGCTGCCGGTCGGCGGGGCCGGGCTGTCGGCGATGTCCAAGGCCGCGGCGAGCCATCCGTTGTGCAGCACCGACGACATCAGCGAGCAACTGGAGGAACTCCAGCTCACGCTGGGCGAGGGGCCCTGCGTGGACGCCTTTGTACGCGGCTCGGCCGTCCTGACACCCGATCTGCTCGCCACCGGACTTCAGGATCACTGGGCCGTGTTCGCCGACGCGGCCCTGGAAGCCGGAGCCCGCGCGGTGTTCTCGCTCCCCCTGCAGAAGGGGGCGATCAGCCCGGGGGTTCTGGACCTGTACGCCAACATCCCGACCGTACTGGACACGGAGGAACTGGCCGACGCCTGGGCGTTCGCCGATCTCGCGACGCTGCTCCTGCTCGACACGAGGATCGACGAGACGGGCACGCCGACCGGCGAGCTTCCGACGCCGGACCGCAGCTTGGAGAACCTGGGCGCATACCGAGCGGAGATCGACCAGGCCAGCGGGATGCTCACGGTTCAGCTCGGAGTCGGCATCGAAGAAGCCTTCGTCCGGCTCCGCGGCTACGCCTATGCGCAGGGACGCCGGCTCGCCGACGTGGCCGCCGACGTGGTGGCCCGACGGCTTCGTTTCTCCCGGGACGCGGAGCCGGATCAGGCCGAGGAGGAACCCTGACGCATCGGTCCCGGCCAAGGAATGTGCCCTACTTCCCGTCCCCTCGGGCAGGGACTAGTCTCAATCGAGGGTGCCCACGATGGATCAACAGCTTCTGGCCACGACCTTCGTCGAGCTGGCCGACAACCTGGTCGCCGACTTCGACCTCATCGATTTCCTGCGCCTGCTGACCGACCGCTGCGTCGGCATGCTCGACGTAAGCGCCGCCGGGGTACTGCTCGCCGACCGGGACGGCAAACTCCGCGTCATGGCCGCCTCCGACGAACAGGTGCGCCTGCTGGAGCTCTTCCAGCTGCAGAACGACGAGGGCCCCTGTCTCGAGTGCTTCCGCACCGGCGTACCGGTGATCGTCTCCGACCTCGGTACGGTGACCGCCCGCTGGCCGCGCTTCGCGGTGGCGGCCCAGCGCAGCGGGTTCGGGGCGGTCCAGGCCCTGCCGATGCGTCTGCGGGACGAGGTCGTCGGCGCCCTGAACCTCTTCCGCACCGCACCCGGACCTTTCGACCCGGCCGCCGCACCCGTCGCCCAGGCCCTGGCCGACGTCGCCACCATCAGCCTGCTGCAACAACGCACCGCTCAGCGCAGCACGGTGCTCAACGAACAACTCCAGACGGCGCTGAACAGCCGGGTACTGATCGAACAGGCCAAGGGGAAACTCGCCGAACGCCAGGGCATCGACATGGAGCAGGCGTTCACCGCGCTGCGCGGTTACGCCCGCTCCCACAACCGACGCCTGGCCGATGTGGCCCGCGCCCTCATCGACGGCTCGGAACCCCTCGCCGGTCTGGGGTCCTGACCCACGCCCTTGCCGGGGCCCGCTCCGGCGCCGCCCGTGCCCCCGAGCGTCGTCACACTGCCCTCCTGCGATCGTGGGCCATCACCTGGTCGCGCAGGAGCGCACAGGTGCGGATGATCAGCCGGGAGACGTGCATCTGCGAGAGACCGAGCTGCAGGGCGATGCGGTCCTGCGTCATCTCGCAGAAGAACCGCATGTAGAGGATCTGCCGTTCGCGTTCTGGCAGGGCCCTCAGCAGCGGGCGGAGCGCTTCACGGTTGACGAGCATGTCGAAGCCTGGCTCCGTGCCACCGAGCGTGTGGGGTCAGGGGGTGACTGCGCTCGGAGCGGCCGACTACGGCGTCCAAGGACAGGGAGGTGAAGCTCCGCAGCACCTCCTGGCCCAGCCGCACCTCCGCCTCGGTGAGGCCGGTGTGCACGGCGATGTCGTGGACGGAGGGTTCGCGGCCGTAGAGCGAAGCGCACTCACGGCCGGCGGAGCGGACCTGGATACTCAACTCCTGTACGCGTCGCGGTACGTGCACACCCCAGAGGTGGTCACGGAAGTGCCGTTTCACTTCGCCCAGGATCGTCGGTACGGCAAAGCTCGGGAAGGCGTTGCCAAGGCTCGGGTCGAAACGAGTCACCGCCTTGATCAGACCGAGTTGGGCGACCTGCTCGAGGTCTTCGAAGGACTCGCCTCGATGACGGAAGCGCTGGGCGAGCCGTACGGCCATCGGCGCCCAGGCGCACACCACCTCCTGCCGCAGCGCGGTCCTCTCATGGCCGTCCGGCAGGGCTGCGATACGGCGGAACGCGGCATCGGTGTCCGGGGCGTCGTCATAGGGGTGTGCGCCTCGTGGCCTCTGGGTGCGTGCGTACGGCATGGGCACGCGACTCCTCATCGGTGGCGTCGCTCACCGTGGGAGCCGTCGGACCGCAGCGCACTGGGGAGCGGCGACAGCTGCTCCCACGGGCGTGCCTCCGGTCTGAAGCACATCGGACGAGTTCCCGGGCAGCCCGCTTCAAGCAGGGCGTCAGGAACGGACGAGGAACCGCACGACCGGTGTTCGAGATCCACGGGGCGGGCTACACAACACAGGCGTCCTACGGCCGTACTGGGCGAAGGCAACGGAGAGTTGAGTTCTCCGCTCCCGGTGCAGTCCGCCGGCCGCGTGCGCCGTCATCTCGGGTCCGCCTCGTGGAGGCGCCTCAGTGCTCGGCGCAGCTCCCGCTGTATCGGTTCCGGGAGCGCCTCGTCCGTCATCGTGGCGACCAGGGCGGCGGCCACGTCCCGGAGCTTGGTGTTGCAGTGCTGCGACGACACGTCCACCAGCAAGTCCCAGGCCCTGTCGCTGGAACACGGGGCCAAGGCCATCACCATGCCGCGTGCCTGGTCGATCGCCGCACGGCTCGCCAGCACCCGGCCCAACTGCGCCTTCCTGGTGCGCAGTTCAACGCCGCTGTTCCTCACGAGGCGGGGTCACCTGGTTAATGGTCCGTACCTCACAGGGCAGTCATCCCGTCCACAGGTCGTCAGCGGCGCGCCAGTTGCCGTTCGCCGGCCGCACCAGGCTTGTAGGGCAGTCCGTAGTGCTTGAAAACCGCTTCCTCCGACTCGGCAGGCAGCACATCGTCGGTGCCGATCGAAGGGGCCTGTGCCGCCCCTGCCCCCGGCAGCGTCGCACCGCCGGCACGCTTCCCAGAGGGCGCACCCTGCGCATCGGTGCCGGAACCTGCCACGTCGCGAGCGAGGCCGTTCCCGTACGCGCCCCTCGTCACGCGATCCCGGTCGCACCCCGATGTGCCCTGGGCAGGCACCGATCTGCTGCCCGCCGTGTCGCACGCATCCCACACCAGGCGGTACACATGTACGCGCTGATCCTTCCCGCTTCAACTCCCTTCGTCCTGCTCGCCACCGTGATGGCCCTGTCCTGGTGGGAGGACCACATCCTGCCGGCGCCGCCGCCCGAGCCGGTCGAAGCCGCCGCCGAGGGGCCGTTCCGGAACTCGGCGAGCGCCTCAAGCAGCACGGCTCCCTGACGAACAGCCGCTGTCGCCCGCGTTCCGCGAGCGTTACATGACATAAAGGGTTGTCATCCAGGAGCAGTTCGTCGCATCACCGCGGCAGGCCGTCACCGGCGGCAGACGCACTGCTGGCGCGCCTGGCAAGAGGCCGCGGCTTGCCCGGCGGAGAGCCGTTCGAGGACCGGATCGCCGCCCTCTCCCTCCGCCACGCCGAGGAAAAGCGCACCCCGATGCGCCCCGGGCAGGCACCGGTCTGCTGCCCGCCGTGTCGCGTGCGGCGGCACGATTGCCGATGCTCCGAGCGGCAGCCCCACGATGACGAACCCGCGGCCCAGGCGAAATGGCCGGTCGCAGGGCCGCATCCCCCTGATGCGCGGTCTCCTCCGGAACGACCCGGATCTCCTCGGCAGACTCGCCGGTTCAACAGACACCGCCCGCGACGACCGGCACGCCACCATGACGCACCGCTACTTCGAACTGCTCACCGGGCACGGCCTGTTGCGCGACGACATGTCTCTCGACGAACTCGCTCACGCATACCAGGCCACCTTCGAGGGCTTCCTCCGCGCCGAGAACCCGGCATTCAGCCCCGACCAGCGTGCGGAGCTTCTCGCCCAGACCACCCGACGAGCCTTCGAGCATCAGCAGATGCCACCCGACAGCACCCTCCACACCATCGCCGCCGCGACTGCGGCCCTACTCGACGAGCTGATCGCCGCCGACCGTGCGGAGTACGGAATCCCCGCGCCCTGACGAGCCGTGCGGGGAGCCCACGCGGCCTGCAGCAGCCCGTACGACAGCCTGCCGGTCACCCGGCGGGGCCTGTACGACAGCAGTCCGATCGCGGTCCAGACGCTGAAGTTGAGCCGCTGCCTCGTCCCCCAGACGTGTCACCCCGGCCGGTACGGCACACCTCGGCGCTGGCCGGCAACGCGGTCGGACATACAGTCGGCGGTCCCGTCCTGGAGGCCGGGCCGCCGCGTCGGGAACAGTCGGTCCGGTCGGTGCGGTTGCATCGAGCGAGGGACCGGTGCCGACCGGAGCGCGATACGCCCACCGCACCCTCGGATCACGACCTATTTCCGCAGGAGGACTTCTTCATGACTGACCGGCCCCTGACCCTCATGGCAGTGCACGCCCACCCCGACGACGAGGCCACCGGAACCGGAGGGGTCCTCGCGCGGTATGCGGCGGAAGGCATTCGCACGGTGCTCGTGACCTGTACCGACGGCGGTTGCGGTGACGGGCCGGGGGGTGTCAAGCCGGGCGATCCCGGGCACGATCCGGCGGCGGTCGCGCTGATGCGTCGGCAGGAGCTCGAGGCGAGCTGTGAGGTGCTGAAGATCAGCGATCTGGAGATGCTGGACTACGCCGACTCCGGGATGATGGGCTGGCCGAGCAACGACGCCCCCGGATCCTTCTGGCAGACCCCCGTGCAGGAGGGCGCGGCCCGGCTCGCCGAACTCATGCGGCACTACCGACCCGATGTGGTCGTCACCTATGACGAGAACGGCTTCTACGGCCACCCCGACCACATCCAGGCCCACCGCATCACGATGGCGGCGCTGGAGATGACCGCGCTGACACCGAAGGTGTACTGGACCACGATGCCCCGCTCGATGATGGGGCGGTTCGGCGAGATCATGCGCGAGTTCGGTGAGGACATGCCGGAGCCGGATCCTGCCGAGGCCGCCGCGCTGGCCGAGATCGGCCTCCCCGACGACGAGATCACCACGTGGGTGGACACCACCGCGTTCAGCGGGCAGAAGTTCGACGCGCTGGCCGCGCACGCCAGTCAGGGCGAGAACATCTTCTTTCTCAAGATGGGCAAGGAGAGGTTCGGCGAGCTGATGGGTGTGGAGACCTTCGTACGTGTCCAGGACGCCACCGGCGCGGCCGTACCCGAGAAGGATCTCTTCGCCGGGCTGCGCTGATCGGCCCGCCCGGCCAATGCGTCGAGACGCCGGTCACAAGATTGCGCAAGCTTTAAACTGTCCGCGTGGAAGCGGTGGAAGCAGTGGAAGCAGCGCAGACAGTGGAGACGGCGGACGTGACCGGGTGGGAAGTCGCCGTTCTCGATGGTGGGCCGGCCGACGGGATGCGGGTCAAGGTCACCGACCGGCCTCGGGTGGTGCAGGTCACGTATCCCTGCCAGGCGGACGGGGCGGCGGCGGGCGTGCGGGTCGAGGGGGTCTATGTCTATCGGCTCGATCACGGGGTGACGGAGGAACCACTTCGGTACGGGTTCGACATCGCCTGCCCCTGACCCCGTCACCCCCCTACCCACTCAACCCCCTGATCCCCTGACCCCCTGCCCCGTCAGTTCTCAGGTTGCGCAACTGTCCCCGCCCCGCCCCGGCGCTCGTAGCGTTTCCTCGCCGCCGTCAGGGCCACCGCGTACAGGGCCAGTACGGCAGCCAGCAGTGCGTAGTACACGGCGGGCAGGGCGGTCAGGCCCAGGGCCGCGCCCGGCGGGGTCGCGGGCAGGAGCAGGGCGGTCGCGGTGAGGCCGGCGGCGGACCACGTCACCGGGCCCGGCCGCCCGCCGCGTCCGGCGGGGCCGACCGACAGCAGGATCATCACCAGCGCCTGCGTCAGCAGGTTCTCCGTGAACCAGCCCGAGTGGAACAGCGCCTCGTCGTCCCCGGGACCCCGTAGCGCGAACGCCAGGACGCCGAACGTCGCCAGGTCGGCCACGGCGTTCAGCGCGCCGAATCCGACGAGGAAGCGGAGGAGCTCCCGGGGGTCCAGGACGCGCGGCCGGCGCAGGGCCGACGGGTGGGGACGGTCGTACGCGAAGGCCAGTTGGGCCGCGTCGAAGCACAGGTTCTGCACCAGGACCTGGGCCGGGAGCATCGGCAGGAAGGGCAGGAGGAGGCCCGCGGAGAGCATCGCGATCACGTTGCCGAGGTTGGAGGAGAGCGTGATGCGCAGATACGTGGCGATGTTGCCGCCCGCGTGACGGCCCGCGGCGACCGCGTGGCCGATCGCGGTGAGGTCCTTCCCGGCGAGGACGACGTCGGCGTTCGCGCGGGTCACGCCGGCCGCGTCGCGCGGGGCGATGCCGACGTCGGCGGTGCGCAGGGCGGGCAGGTCGTTGACGCCGTCGCCGAGGAAGCCGACGGTGTGGCCGCCGGTCTGGAGGGCCCGGGTGATGCGGGTCTTGTGCTCGGGGGTGCAGTGGGCGAAGACGGTCGTACGGCGGGCCAGTTCGGTGAGCTCGGGGCCGGTGAGGGTGTCGAGGCGGTCCGCGGTGACCACGCCGGCGGGCTCCGGCACCAGGCCCAGCTCGCGGCAGGCGCGGACCGCGGTGCCGGGGTGGTCGCCGGTGAGGACCTTGACGGTGACTCCCCCGGCGGCGAGTGCGGCCAGTGCGTCCGCGGCGGTGGGGGCGAGGTCGTCCCGGAGGGTGACCAGGCCGCGGAACCTGAGATCGCGCTCCGCCCCACGGCTCCCGGCGGGGCGTTCGGCCGTGGCGAGGGCCAGTACCCGCAGACCGTCCGCCGCCTGCGCGTCGGCCAGGTCGCGGACGCGGGAGCGTTCGTCGTCGGGCAGGACGCAGCGTCGTAGTACGGCGTCCACGGCGCCCTTGGTGATCAGGGTGTGCGTGCCGAGCCGGCCGGGGGTGCGGACCGCGACGGTGGCCAGGCGGCGGGCCGGGTCGAAGGGGAGGGCCGTGATGCCGTCGTACGACGTCAAGGCGTCCTCGTCCGCCGCGGCGAGCAGTGCCTCGTCCAGGGCGTCGGGGGCCGGGAGCTCGGCGAGTTGCAGCGACCACCAGGCGGCCGCCGCCGCGAGGCGCAGTACCTCGGGGTCGTCGTGGCCCTCGGCGTCCAGTGCGCGGTGGACGACCGGGCGGTCCTGGGTGAGGGTGCCGGTCTTGTCCACGCACAGGACGTCCATGGCGCCGAGGTCGTGCAGGGCGGGGAGCCTTCTGACGATGACGCCGTGGGTGCGGGCGAGGAGGGCGGCGCCGCGGGCCAGGCAGGCGGTGACGAGGACCGGCAGCATCTCCGGGGTCAGACCGACCGCCACCGCGACGGCGAAGGGGAGGGTCTCCAGGCCACGGCCGCGCAGGGCGGCGTTGGCCATGAGCACCAGGGGCGGGGTCAGCAGGGCGAAGCGGATCAGGATCCAGGAGACGCCCTGGACGGAGCGTTCGAAGGTGGTCGCCGGGGGTTTGCCGGTACGGCGGTGAGCTGCGGCGACACGGGTGTGGCCGCCGGTCCCGGTGACCACGGCGGTGGCGCTGCCGGAGGCGACGCTGCTGCCCAGGAAGCAGAGCCGGGGGTTCTGGAGGACACCCGTGCCGGCGTCCCTGTCGTCGGACACGGACTTCTCCACCGGCGCCGACTCCCCGGTGAGCGCGCCCTGGTGGACCGTCAGGCCGGTCGAGCGCAGCAGCCGTACGTCCGCGGGGACCAGGTCGCCCGGGCCCAGTCGTACGACGTCGCCGGGGACGAGTTCCTCGACGGGGATCTCCCGGGTGGCGGGTGCCTCGTCCTCGTGGGTCCGGCGCTGGACCGTGACCGTGGTGGCCACCAGGCGGCGCAGTCCTGCCGTGGAGCGGTCGGCGCGGTGTTCGCCGGAGGCGCGCAGGAGGCAGCTCACGACGACCAGGAGGAGGATCACCGAGGCGGTGCCCCAGGCGAGGACCGCCGCCGACACCAGGCCCAGACAGAGCAGCACCGCGGTGAACGGATCACGCAGGCTGCGGGCGAACAGCCGCGGCCAGGAGGGGTCGCGGTCGTCCGGGACGACGTTCTCCCCGAACCGCTCCAGCCGCTCCTCGGCCTGCGCCTCGGTCAGCCCGCGCGGGCCGCTGTCGAGCCGGCGGAAGACCTCTAGGAGGGTCGGGGTGGGGGTGCCGGCGGAGCGGTTGGGGGCGGAAGCGGAGGGGTCGGGGGCGGAAAGGGTGGCCGGGATGGTCTCTGGGGTGCCCGCCTCCGGTTCCTCAGACACCGGCCTCGCGCAGTCGGGCCGTCGGTGTGGAGGTGGAGAAGGCGGAGCTCTCGCGGGCCGTCAGTTGGCCGACCATGACCCGGACCACCGTCACGATGTCGGGGTCGTCGACGTAGTAGACCTGCCTGCGACCCTCGCGGCGGGCCCGGACCAGCCCGGCGAGCTTCAGTTTCGCCAGGTGCTGGCTGACCGCGGGCAGCGCCCCGCCGACCCGGTCGGCGAGGTGGGTGACATCGCTCTCGCCCTGGGACAGCGCCCACATGATGTGCAGCCGGGCGGAGGAGGCGAGCAGTCCGAACGCGGCGGCCGCCTCGGCGAGCACCTCCGCCGACGGGTCCTGCAAAGCGCCGACGACCTTCGCCACAGCCCTCTCCGTCCTCCGCCGCGTATGTCCGGCCCAGTGTAGGGGCGGGACGGTGATCGTCCCGCTTCGTCCGGTACCGGTCCCTCCCCTCGTGGGGACCGGTACCGGAGGAAGCGGGTGGCCGTGGGCGGAATGCGACCGGGGTACGGCGCGCTGGTGGGAGCGTGGGGCGCCGGGCCGGTGGGCTGTCAGGGCGTCGTCCGATGACTGCGCCGCAGGGTCGTGATCCTGCCAGCCGAGGGGCCGACAGAGGAGGTTCCGGTGCTGGAGGAAGTGCGTTACCGCAGGTCAGCCATATAAAGTGAGTTTTCCGGTCCGGATTCACCGCGAGGGAAGTAAGGGGTGGAACCTTGAGTTCCGACTCAGGGGCACGCACGGCCTTCGCGGAGCGTCTCGCGCTGTTGTACAAGGAGGCGGGAAACCCGCCCCTGAAGCGCGTGTCCGAGGGCGTCGGCCGACTCCAGCGTGTCGACGAGCGGGGGCGGCCCGTCCGGGTGTCCGCGCAGCGGATCAGCGACTGGCGGCGGGCCCGGAACGTACCCGCTCAGTTCACCGCGCTCGCGGCCGTCCTGCACATCCTCATTCCCGAGGCCCGGCGGATCAGTCCCACCCCCGTCTCGGCCGGACTGTACGACCTCGGCCAGTGGCAGCGGCTGTGGGAGCGCGCGGTGGCACCGGAAGAGGACGAGGGGCCCCAGCCGGAGACCCCCGCCGGGGTCTGCCCGTACCGCGGTCTGGCCTCCTACCGGCAGGAGGACGCCCGCTGGTTCTTCGGCCGGGAGCGGAGCACGGAGGCGCTCGTCAAGCTGCTGCGCTCGACGGCCGACTCCGGCACCGGCGGTCTGGTGATGCTCGTGGGCGCCTCGGGCGCGGGCAAGTCCTCGCTGCTCAACGCGGGTCTGGTGACCGCGCTGGAGGGGGGCGCACTGGACGGTGACGGCGAGACCGGCGGCCGTACGATCCTCCAGCTCGTGCCGGGCGCCGATCCGCTCGCGGAACTGACGGGTCGCATACCCGAGCTGGAGACCGTGGTTTCCGGCACTGAAACCGACCAAACCGACGAAACCGACCATCCTCCTCCGGAGTTCGCGTCCGCCGTGCGGGCAGCGGTCGCCTCGTGGGCTCAGCGCGAGGCCGCCGCCCGGCCGGTGGTGATCGTGGACCAATTCGAGGAGGCGTTCACGCTCTGCTCGGACGAGACGGCCCGGCACACCTTCGTACGGCTGCTGCACGCCGCCTGTACGCCCGCCGGACCGGACGAGAGCGCCCCCGCCCTCGTCATTCTCGGCGTCCGCGCCGACTTCTACGAGCGCTGCCTCGGCCACCCCGAGCTGGCCGACGCGCTCCAGCACCGGCACATGGTGCTCGGGCCGCTGACCAGCGCGGAGCTGCGCGAGGCCGTGACCGGTCCGGCCCGGGCCGTGGGACTGGAGCTGGACCCGGGGCTCGCGGAGCTGATCGTGCGCGAGGTGAGCGCCGACGGCCCGCGCGGGGCCCATGACGCGGGCGTGCTGCCGCTGCTCTCGCACGCCCTGCTCGCGACCTGGCAGCGCCGCAAGGCGGGCCGGCTGACGCTGGCCGGCTATCGCGCGGCCGGCGGTATCCAGGGCGCGGTGGCGGCGACCGCCGAGCGGGCCTGGTCGGGTCTGGACCCGGCGGCGCGTACGGCGGCCCGGCTGCTGCTGCTCCGCCTGGTGCGCCTCGGCGAGGACACCCAGGCCACCCGCAGGCGCGGCACCCGGCGTCAGCTGGCCGCCGAGGCGGCGGACCCCGGCAAGACGCAGGAGTCCCTGGAGGCGCTGGTGCGGGCCCGGCTTGTGACCCTGGACGCGGAGACCGTGGAGATCACCCACGAGGCGCTCCTCACCGCGTGGCCGCGGCTGCGCGAGTGGATCGACGAGGACCGCGGCGACCATCTGCTGCGCCAGCGCATCGAGGAGGACGGCCGGTCCTGGGAGGGCGCCAACCGCGACTCCTCGCTGCTGTACCGGGGCTCGCGACTCGAACAGGCACGCACCTGGGCGAAGTCCGCCGGGGACACCTATCTGACCCGCAGCGCGGTGGAGTTCCTGGCCGCCTCGGTCCGGCTGCGCCGGCGTACCGTCCTGATCGCCCGGGGCGCGGTGGCCACCCTGGTCGTCCTCGCGATGGTGGCCGTCGGTTCGGCGGTGGTCGCCTGGCAGCAGCGCAACGACGCCGTGTTCGAGCAGGTCGTCGCGGAGGCCGACCGCGTCCAGTCCACGGACCCCTCGCTGTCCGCCCGGATCGACCTGGTGGCGCACGGCCTCAGGCCCGACGACGAGGGCACCAACACCCGGCTGATCTCCATCGTCAACGCACCCCTGGCCACCCCCCTCACCGGCCATACCGGTGCCGTCTACCTCACCTCGTTCAGCCCGGACGGCAGGCTCCTCGCCACCGCCGGCTACGACCGGACCGTCCGCCTGTGGGACGTCGGCGACCGCAGTCACCCCAAGGCGCTGGGCCAACCGCTCACCGGCGGCACGAGCTGGGTGAGCAGCGCGGTCTTCAGCCCCGACGGCAGGACCCTGGCCAGTGCCGGGGACGACGGCGGGATCCGGCTGTGGGACATCCGGGACCCGCGTCACCCGAAGCCCCTCGGCGCTCCCCTGACCGGGCATCGCGGCACGATCTACCTGATCGCCTTCAGCCCGGACGGGCGCACGCTGGCCTCCGCCGGTGAGGACAGGACCGTACGGCTGTGGAACATGCGTGACCGGGAACAGCCTCCGACCGAGCTCACCGGTGCCGGGGCCGCCGTGCGGTCCGTGGCGTGGAGCCCCGACGGACACACGCTGGCCGCCGGTGGTGACGACGACACGATCTTGCTGTGGAACGTCACCGACCCGCGTCGTCCGAAGCCGTACGGGACACCGCTGAGCGGCCACACCGCCCTGGTGCACTCCGTCGCCTTCAGCCCGGACGGCCGGACCCTGGCCAGTGGCAGCGCCGACGACACCGTCCGGCTGTGGGACGTGGCCGACCCCGGGCGGCCGAGCGCGATCGGCTCGGCCCTCACCGGTCACACCGGACCCATCTGGTCCGTGGCCTTCAACTCCGCCGGGACCATGCTCGCCGCCGCCAGCGCGGACAGCACGGCGAGCCTGTGGAACGTGACCGACCCGGCGTACCCCTCGCAGATCGGCGAGCCCCTCGCCGGCAGCAGCGGTGAGATGTACGCGCTGGGCTTCAGCCCCGACGGCCGGACCCTCGTCACCGGCAGTGGCGACAGCAAGGTGCGTCTGTGGTCGATCCCGGCGGGGGACCTGGTGGGCAGGAGCGGGGCGTTCCGGCGGGACGGCGAGGTGCTCGCCACGGCCGGGCGGGACGGGCGGATCCGGATGTGGAACGTGACGGACCCGGCCGGGCCCGTGGCCCTGGGCGAGCCGTTCACACCCGTGGTGCGCGACCCCGACTCCCAGGTGCTGTTCTCCCCCGACGGCCGCACCCTCGCGGTGCTCACCACCGGCCGGGTCCAGCTGTGGAACGTCACCGATCCGGCCCACCCCGTCCCCTACGGTCCGGCGCTCGTCCTGCGCTCCCGGTTCATGGGTCCGGCCGCACTGGCGTTCAGCCCGGACGGACGCACCCTGGCCACCGCCTACGACGGCCGCAGACTCCAGCTGTGGGACGTCACCGACCCGGCCCACCCGGTCTCCCACGGGCCGATCGCCGGCCACAAGGGGTACATCGACGGCCTTGCCTTCAGCCCGGACGGCCGGACCCTGGCCAGTGGCAGCGCGGACGGCACGATCCGGCTGTGGAGGGTGACGGACCCGGCCCGTCCGACCCCGCTCGGCAAGCCGCTCACCGGCCACACCGGCCCCGTCAACGTGGTGGTCTTCAGCCCGGACGGGCACACCCTGGCCAGCGGCGGCAACGACGACACGGTCCGGCTGTGGAACGTGGCCGACCCCGCGCACGCCGAGCGGACGGGCACCGCGCTCACCGGGCACACCGAGGCGGTCGTGTCGCTGACGTACAGCCGTGACGGTTCCACGCTGGCCAGCGGCGGCAACGACAACACGGTCCGGCTCTGGGACGTGGCCGACCCGGCCGCGGCCGGCCCCATCGGGCAGTCGATGAGCCCCAGCGCCAAGACCGGCAGCTTCCTCTCCTTCAGCCCCGACAGCCGCATGCTCGGGGTCTCCAGCGGCGCGGACACCGTCCGGCTGTGGGACCTGGACGTCGACGACGCGATCAGGCGTGTCTGCGCCACGACTGCGAACGTGCTGACCCGCCAGGCCTGGGAGGAGTACCTGCCGCGGCTCTCGTACGATCCGCCGTGCGACTGAAGCGCATCACGTGATCCCGATCACAACTCCTCACCACAGCCGAGCCGTCCGCTCCCGCTGTTCCTGCGGCCTTGTTAGTGTTGGCCATAGCCCGACCGCTGGTGCATCCCCCGTCGCCAGCGGTCGGGTCTTTTCGTGCACGGCTCCCGCGAGGTGCACCCACGGGCCGGGCGTCACCCGAACCATCGCGCTCGCGCACCCGACGGGGCCGTACGTGAAGGTCCTGGACGCCGACGACCTGCTCACCCCGGGTGCGGTCGCCCGGGGCCTGACCGTGCTGGGGGCCGGTCCCGCGCTCGGCCGGGCGCCTTCCCGCGCCTTGGGGCTCCCCCGCGGCCCGGACGAGGGCCTCCTGGCACCCGGCGCGCTGTTCGCCCTCGGCGGCTGGATGGCCCTGCCCGCCGCCAAGGACACCGGCCTGCTGCCGGCCGTGACTGAAGCGCGAGCGCCGGACGCCCTCGGCCGGAGCCGCTGACAGGGCTGTCGGGCTACCGGTCGAAGTCGAGGTCCAGCATCCGGATCGCGTTCCCCCGCAGCAGCTTGTAGGTCACGTCCTCAGACAGGCCGGCCACGTGCTCCTCGGCGACCTTCTTGGTGTGCGGCCAGGTCGAGTCGACGTGCGGATAGTCGGTCTCGAAGGTGGCGTTGTCGACGCCGACGGTCTCAATGGCCTCGATGCCGTGCTTGTCCCGGAAGAAGCAGCAGAAGATCTGCCGGTAGTAGTACGTCGACGGCGGCTCCGGGATCAGGTCCTTGACCCCGCCCCAGGCCCGGTGCTCCTCCCAGACGTCGTCGGCGCGTTCGAGGGCGTACGGGATCCAGCCCATCTGGCCCTCGCTGTACGCCAGTTTGAGCCGCGGGAACTTCACCAGGACCCCGGAGAACAGGAAGTCCATCATCGAGGCCATGGCGTTGTTGAAGGACAGGGAGGCCTGCACGGCGGGCGGGGCGTCGGGGGACGCGGCCGGCATCTGCGAGCTGCTGCCGATGTGCATGTTGACGACCGTCCCGGTCTCCTCGCACGCGGCGAAGAACGGGTCCCAGTAGCCGGAGTGGATCGACGGCAGCCCCAGATGGGTCGGGATCTCGCTGAAGGTGACGGCCCGTACGCCCCGCTCGGCGTTGCGCCGGATCTCCTGAACCGCCAGCTCGACGTCCCACAGCGGGATCAGGCACAGCGGGATCAGCCGGCCCCCGCTGTCCCCGCACCACTCCTCGACCATCCAGTCGTTGTAGGCGCGCACACAGGCGAGCCCGACCTCCTTGTCCTTGGCCTCGGCGAAGGTCTGCCCGCAGAAGCGGGGGAAGGTGGGAAAGCACAGGGAGGCCTCGACATGGTTCATCTCCATGTCCTCCACCCGGGCCTTCGGGTCCCAGCAGCCGCGCCGCATCTGCTCACGGGTGATCCCGTCAAGGGTCATCTCGTCCCGTGAGAAACCGACGGCCGCGATGATCCGCTTGTACGGGAACAGGTCGCCCTCGTACTCCCACCAGTCCGTGAGCTGCCCTTCCGGATCGGTGGTGAAGCGGTACTTCCCCCCGACGTACGCGAGGTCCCCGATGCCGGCGGTGAGCGGCTTCGGCCCCCGGTCCCGGTACTTGGCGGGAAGCCAGGTCTCGAAGAGGTGCGCGGGCTCGATCACGTGATCGTCCACGCTGATGACTTTGGGGATGTCCCGGGTGCCCGGTCCGGTTCCGCTCTCGGTGGTGACGGCCATTGCCTGCCCCCTAGCCGGTATCTGATGGATCGTCAGATTCAGGCTAGAGGGGGGAAGTTGCGACGGCAAGTGACGGAAGCCCTCCAGGGACGACACCCCGCCCGGAAGGGGTCGGCTCGGCGGCGTGCGCGTCCTGGCCTGCGTGGTGAGGGCCTGCGACGGCGAATGGGGCTTCGGCGAGTCCCGCGAACCGGGCGGCGGCACCCGGATGTCGGCGGTGCTGTCGCGAGCCGGCGGCTGTGCCTACCTGGACGCGCACGTATGAGTGAAGGCGCTCGCAAACATGGACGGCCACTTCTCGGGACGTCCTACGTTCGCGGAGTGATCGAACCGTACGTGATCGAACTCGAGCCAGAAGTGAGGGCCTGGCTGGAGAGCCTGCCCCCACAGCACTATCGCCTCGTGGAAGAGAAGGCCGAACTTCTTGCCCGGTCTCCGACGACTCTGGGCGAACCCCATGCTCGTAACCTGGGAGAAGGCGTGCGTGAGCTGCGATTCATTCTGCGTGGTAATGCCATGCGGGTGACCTACTGGCTCGCGCCAGGCCGACGGATCGTCCTGCTCACGGTCTTCCGGAAGACCAGAATGCAGGAAGAGACGGAGGTCAAGCGCGCCAAACTGGCGAAAGAGCTGTGCGAGGCTGAGCATGGTCCCGCGCATGACGAGTTCACTCGCGAGTTCCGGGAGGAGCTGTGAACCACACCCGCTGGAAGCTGTCGCGGGAACGCAAGACCAACGAGGGCTACGTCGAGCCTCCCGATGTGGTCGCTGAGCGTGAGCAGATCCGGCTGGCGCTCGCACTCGGACAGCTGGTGTACGACCGTCGGGTGACTCTGGGGCTGACGCAGGCGACGCTCGGTGAGCGCCTGGGAATGAGCTCCGACGACGTAGAAGCCGTTGAACTGGGCGGAATGCTGCCCATCACCGCGGATCTCCTCGTCAGGCTGGCGGCGGCCCTCGACGTCACCGTGGAGTTGCATGTGGTGGCCGACGGCCGCAACAGCGTGGCGTTCGAAGAACACGCCGCATGAGCTGACGGGCCGCCCGCGACGCTGTGCGACGGGCGGGTCGACATCAAGGTCCGACCGGGCAATCCGCCGGGACCACCGAGCGGGCGTGATGCCTGGTCGCATCACGCCCGCTGGGGGCCTGGGCTGCATCCGGCTGGCTACTGCTGGGGCGGCCACTGGCCGTGGGGCGGGGTGGGCGGCTGCTGGTACGGATTTTGCTGCGGCGATACGGGCTGCTGCTGGTACGGGTACTGCTGCGGCGGGACGGGCTGCTGGCTGTACTGCGGGTAGCCGACCGGGCCGCCGGGGCCGCCGTTGTTGTTCTTGTCGCGCCGGGAACGCTTGACGATCAGGAACACGACGAGGGCGAGCACAGCCAAGGCCACGACGCCGGCGATAGCGAGAAAGAGCATCTGCTTCTGGTCTGCCTGTTCGGCCTCTGCGGCGTAGTCGGCGTCGGACTTGCTACCGGCGCTCGGAGCGGCGGAGGGGCTCGCTGTCGCAGACGCCGACGTCGGAGCCTTGAGGGGCCCGTACTTCGAGCCTGCGGCGATGTCTTCCGTCAGCGCGGCGAGCGGGCGGATTTCTCCGTAGCCGTACTTCTCATCGGGGAGGGAAAGTCCCTTGGCGGAGTCTGGCAGCACGGCCGTCTTTGTGAGGCGGTTGGCGATCTGGCCTGCGGCGAGGTCGGGGAACTTTGATCGGAGCAAGGCGGCAGCTGCAGACACGTTTGCAGTGGAGTTTGAGGTTCCGTCGGAGATGCGAAGCTTATCGCCAGGCCATCCAGTACTTACGATGCGGGTGGCCGGGGCCGTCAACAAAACTTCAGGGCCAGAGTTCGACCCTTTCCAGAATTCTCCATCCTGCGTCACCCCGCCAACAGCCAGAACACCTGGATACTTTGCGGGATAGAGAATTTCCGGGGCTTTATTCTGATTTCCGGCGCCAGCCACGATCAACGCATTGTGCTTCAGGGCATACGCGACTGCTTCGCGATCCGCAGCGCTATCCTCGCTGACATATGCCGAAATATTGATGACGGACGCACCCTGATCCACTGCGTATCGGATCTCGTCCGCAAAACTGAAATCACTCGAGGTGTTGTCACGGATCGGAAGGATCTTGGCTTCCGGCGCCAAACCCATCACTCCATCGGCGGCACCTGCGCCATGTCCGTGCCCTGCGATGATTCCGGCCATTTCCGTACCGTGGGTGGACTGCTCCTCTCCAGTTGCAGGCGAAGCATCGTCGTCCCCGTCGACGAAATCCTTGCCCTTCAGGACATTACCCGTGACCCATCTTCGCTCACGCCCTGCCCACGCCACCAGTCACTCAGGACCCGTCCGCCCGCCCCGGCCAGGGAGTTCACGGCGCATCAAGTGATCATCTCAGCCCTCGGCCACGTGTGATTCCGGGGGACAGGACATCGACAAGGCGGAGCCCGGTGGGGTCGGCACGCCGATGCCCCACCGGCGCCCGGAAAAGAACCTCAGTTGTTCCAGGTTTCGTCGTAAGGGTCGTGCGGGGTCGGGACCGGCTTGGACTCCGTGATCTCCAAGTACGGGATCGGGCCGCCGTTCACGGCGTCCTTGGTCCGCTTGGGCGTGTACGTGCCGGTGACCTGGAGCCAGCCGTCCGGCTTGAGGACCGGCGGGATCTCGCCGGTCAGGGCGACCTTGACCGGCTGGGCGTCCGCCGCACAGCAGTTGAGGGCCATGCGGACCAGGTAGGGCGCCCCGGAGTGGTCCAGGGCGACGAACCCGGTGATGGTGATCTGCCGTCCGGCGAGGCCCCGGCCGTGCTCGTAGACCGCGCGGCCCGCGTAGTCGGCGAGGCCGAGCCGCAGGGGTCCGCTCTCCGGGAGCTTCGTATAGCCGTACGCCTGCTGCAGGGCCGTACCCGTGCGCATGGCGCTGTAGGAGCCGAGGGCGGGCGGGGCGACCAGGATCAGGGCGAAGAGCGGGAGGACCAGGAGCCAGGAGACGCGGGGTTCGGGGTGGTTGTGCTCCTGCTGGTGCTTCCTGGACCGCCACTCGTACCAGGCCGTCGCCAGCGCCGTGACGACCAGGACGACCCCGGCCGCAAGCACCAGTGGGCGCAGGCCCGCCTTGACGTAGCGCAGGTAGAGGTCGGTCGAGCCCGCGTGCAGCAGGGCCGAACCGAGGAGGAACAGGACCGCCGACTGTGCCTGCCGGTTCACAGCATCACCAGCCCGGTCAGGACCGACAGCACGATCGCCAGGGCGAGGGTGGCGGGGGCGAAGCGCAGGGCGAAGGCTCGGCCGAAGGTGCCGGTCTGCATCGCGAACAGCTTCAGATCGATCATCGGGCCGACGACCAGGAAGGTCAGCCGCGCGGTCAGCGAGAACTGGGTGAGCGAGGCCGCCACGAACGCGTCCGCCTCCGAGCAGATCGACAGCACCACGGCCAGCGCGGCGAGCGCGAGCACGGCGATCACCGGGTTCTCCGCCGCCGTCCGCAGCCAGGTCTGCGGGACCACGGCCTTCAGGGTCGCCGCCGCCATCGCGCCGACGACCAGGAAGCCGCCCGCGTGCATCACGTCGTGCCGCACCGAGCCCCAGAAGGCGGCGCCCTTGCCCTGACCCTCGTACGCGTGCCGGGCCGGCGGCTTCAGCAGGTCGGTACGGCCGAGGCGCAGCCACAGCCAGCCCATCGCGCACGCCACCAGCAGGCTCGCGACGAGACGGGCCACGACCATCTCCGGGTTGCGCGGGAAGGCCACGGCGGTCGCGGTCAGCACGATCGGGTTGATCGCCGGGGCGGAGAGCAGGAAGGCGAGGGCCGCGGCCGGCGTGACGCCCCTGCGCACCAGCGCCCCGGCCACCGGCACGGACGCGCACTCGCAGCCCGGCAGCACCACGCCCGCCACCCCGGCCACCGGCACCGCGAGGGTGGGGTTCCTCGGCAGCGCGCGGGCGAAGAACGACGGCGGCACGAACACCGCGATCGCCGCCGACAGCAGCACCCCGAGCACCAGGAAGGGCAGCGCCTGGACGAGCACGGCGACGAACACCGTCATCCAGCTCTGCATGACCGGCGCGCCCAGCGCCGCCCGGATCGGGCCCTGCGCCAGCACCACCAGGAGCATCAACAGGGTCAGCACGAGGGGGGAGTTGAGGCGCCGGTCGGCCTGGACCGGTGGCGCCGGGCGCCGGTCCTCGCCGGTGTCCCGCGTGGGCGGAGGTGCTTTGGTGACGGCCACGGCCGGGATCCCTCCGGTGGTGAGGTGCTGGTTTCCCCGCTGATGCGTACGGCGGCGCAGGTCCGTTTGTTCAGTGTGCGCGGGGGTTTGGGGATTTCTTGGGGAAGGCTGGCCACCACATGACACCACCCCGGACCCCGGCCGTGGCACCACTCGTCCCGGTGAGGCAGTCTTCTCCCTCGTGGGGAGCGTTCCGAACCAGAGTCCCGGACTGCCGGGCGACACGGCCGCGCACATGGTGGTGTGCGGGGACGACGGGCTCGCACACCGGCTGGCGGCCGAGCTCAGACATGTCTACGGCGAGCAGGTCACGCTGGTCGTCCCGGCCTCCGAACGCTCGGTGCGGACACCGGTCGTCGGACGGGCCCGGGCCGCGTCCGCGCTGCTCGACCGGATGGTGACCGCGGCCGTCGGCCTGACCGGCAACGGCACCGCCACCACCGTCAGCGAACCCCCGGGCGGGATACGGCTGATGGAGGCCTCCGAGCCCAACGAGGCCGCGTTCACCGAGGCGGGCGTGGAACGGGCCCACGCGCTCGCGCTCGTGTACGACGACGACGAGACCAACATCCGCGCCGCCCTCACCGCCCGCCGCCTCAACCCCCGGCTGCGACTGGTCCTGCGGCTCTACAACCGGCGGCTCGGCCAGCACATCGAGGAACTCCTCGACCAGGCCGCCGCACTGGCCTCCGGCGACCCGGCCGACGGCACCGGCTTCGACGCCTCCACAACCGTGCTCTCCGACGCCGACACCGCCGCGCCCGCACTGGCCGCCACCGCCCTCACCGGCACCAGCAAGGTGCTTCAGACCGGCGGTCTGCTGCTGCGTGCGGTCGAACGGCCCCCGGCGCGGACCGGGGTGAGCGCGCCTCCCGGGCTGGCCACACTGGCCCTGCTCTCGCCGACCGAAGCCGCCGGTCCCGGCGGGGACCGCGGGGACCGCGGGGACCAGGGACCCACACTGCTGCCGGACGCGGCGGCGGTACGGGACGGCGGCGACCGCGGGACCGTGGTCCTTGAGCAGGTGTCGTACGCCGGGCCGTCGTTGCCCGACGGACGGGGTGTGATGCCGTGGTTCACCTCGCTGTTCTCCCGCCGGCTGCGGTGGTCGCTGGCCGGGATGGTGGGGTGTGTGGTCGCGCTCGCCGTCGCGTTGTGGCTGGTGACCGGGATTCATCCGCTCCGCGCCTTCTATCTGACCCTGTTGGACCTGTTCGCCATCGACGACCCCGCCATCGGCGAGTCCGTCGGCCGCCAGATCCTCCAACTCCTCTCCGGACTGGCCGGGCTGCTCCTCCTTCCGGTACTTCTCGCCGCGGTCCTCGAGGCGCTCGGCACTTTCCGCACCGCGTCCTCCCTGCGCAAGCCGCCCCGGGGCCTGGGCGGACATGTCGTGCTGCTCGGACTCGGCAAGATCGGCACCCGGGTGCTGACCCGGCTTCGGGAGCTGAACATCCCCGTGGTGTGCGTCGAGTCCGACCCCGAGGCCCGCGGACTCGCCACGGCCCGGCGGCTGCGGGTGCCGGTGGTGCTCGGCGACGTCACCCAGGAGGGGGTCCTGGAGGCCGCCAAGATCCACCGCGCGCACGCGCTGATGGCGGTGACCAGCGCGGACACGACGAACCTCGAGAGCGTGCTGTACGCGCGGGCCGTGCGGCCCGATCTGCGGGTGGTGCTGCGGCTGTACGACGACGACTTCGCGACGGCGGTGTACCGCACCCTGCGGGCGGCACATCCCCGTGCGTCCACACGCAGCCGAAGCGTCTCCCACCTGGCCGCCCCCGCGTTCGCCGGAGCGATGATGGGGCGGCAGATCCTGGGGGCGTTCCCGGTCGAGCGGCGGGTGCTGCTGTTCGCGGCGGTGGATGTGGGCGGGCATCCCCAACTGGAGGGGAAGACGGTGGGCGAAGCCTTCCGAGCAGGGTCCTGGCGGGTCCTTGCGCGGGAGGAGTCCGGGGACGCGCCGGGACTGGCGTGGGATCTGCCCGACACGTATGTGTTGCAGGGGTCGGATCGGGTGGTGTTGGCGGCTACTCGGCGGGGGTTGGCGGAGTTGCTGGGGCGGCGGGGGCGGGTGGGGATGTAGCCGTGCCTGAGGGTCGGGTCGGGTCGTTGTGCGGCTGCGGGCGGGTCGCGCAGTTCCGCGCGCCCCTAAAAGACATGGCCTGATCGCTCCTTCAGGGGCGCGGGGAACTGCGCGACCCGCCACAACGAACCCGCAGCCGACAACGCTCCCGCCTACCCCAAATACCTCGCCGCGAAGTCCAGTTCCAGCTTCACCTGCTTGATCCGCTCGTCCACCACCAACGACCCGTGACCCGCGTCGTACCGGTACACCTCGTGCACCGCCCCCCGCCCCTCCAGCCGCTTCACGTAGTTGTCGACCTGCCGGATCGGGCACCGTGGGTCGTTCACCCCAGCCGAGATGTACACCGGTGCCTTGACCTGGTCGACGTACGTCAGCGGTGACGACGCCTCGAACCGCTCCGGCACCTCCTCCGGCGTGCCGCCCAGCAGCGTGCGGTCCATCGCCTTCAGCGCCTCCATCTCGTCGTGGAACGCCGTGACGTAGTCCGCGACCGGCACCGCCGCGATCCCCAGGGTCCACGCGTCCGGCTGGGTGCCCAGACCGAGGAGGGTGAGGTACCCGCCCCAGGAACCGCCGGTGAGAACGAGACGCGCGGGATCGGCGAGACCCGAGCTCACCGCCCACTCCCGTACCGCCGCGATGTCCTCCAGCTCGATCAGCCCGACCCGGTGCTTCAGCGCGTCGGTCCAGGCCCGCCCGTACCCCGTCGAACCGCGGTAGTTGACCCGGACGACCGCGTACCCGTGGTCCACCCAGGCCGCGGGACCCGCCGCGAACGCGTCGCTGTCGTGCCAGGTCGGACCGCCGTGGATGTCGAAGACCGTCGGCAACGGCCCCGTCGCCCCCGCCGGCTTCTGGACCAGGGCGTGGATCCGGCCGCCCGGGCCCTCCACCCACACGTCCTCCACCGGCACCGAACCGGGGGACTTCATGCCCGGCGGATCGAGCACGACCTCACCCGTCGTCGAGCGCACCACGGACGGCTCGGCGGCCGACGACCACAGGTACTCCACGCTGCCGTCGGGGCGGGCCGTCGCCCCGGAGACCGAGCCGGGCGGGGTGAGGACCTTCTCCAGCTTGCCGCTCTCCAGGTCGTACCGGAAGAGCTCGCTGCGTGCCTCGAAGCTGTGCGCGATCAGCAGTCCGGTGCCGTCCGGGTACCACTCGGCGCCCACGTCACCGGGCAGGTCCAGGGCGAGGTCGGTCTCCTCGCCGGTGGCCACGTCCCACACCAGCGGCTCCCAGCGACCGCGCCGCTGGTGGCCGATGAGCAGCCGGGTGTCGCCGTCGACGGGCGCGAAGCCCAGGACCTCCAGGCCCAGTTCCTCGGTACCGCCCCGGGTGTCGTCGAGCTCGGCGACCGCGGTGCCGTCGGGGCGTACGACCCTCAGCGCCGAGTGCATCGCGTCGCCGTGCTCGGTGTGCTCGACCGCGATCAGCGAGCCGTCGTGGGAGAGGTCGCCGACCCCGGCCGACTCGCGGTGCCGGTAGATCTCCACCGGCTCCTCGCCGGTGCGCACGAGGTGGATGGAGGTGCCCTCGTCGTCGGTCGAACGGCCCACGACCGCCGTACGGCCGTCCCGGCCCAGGGCCACGCCCGCCGGGTAGGAGGCGTCCAGGCCCGGTGCGGCGGGCTCGTCCGCGCCGCCCTCGAAGGGCTGGCGGCGCCAGACACCGAACTCGTCGCCGTCCTTGTCGTCGAACCACCAGATCCAGGCGCCGTCCGGGGAGAGCACGCCGTCCGTGGTGCCGTTGGGCCGGTCCGTCACCTGGCGCTGCTTGCCCGTCGCCCGGTCCCAGGCGTACAGCTCGTACGTCCCCGTGGCGTTGGAGACGAACAGGGAGCGGTCGGGCGCATCCTCCGCCCAGTCGGGCAGGGACACCCGGGGCGCCCGGAAGCGCTTCTCCCAGTCCGGCATCTCGTCGTTCCGCTCGGCCGCGGCGGACCCGTTGCTCTCAGTCATGACCCCATACTGCCTGCCTTCACAGACAATCCGCAGACGAGGTCCCCAGCCTGTGGAAAACTTCTACCGGCCGCTTACCCGAACCCCTTCCCACCAGGGCGGAAGGCCAGGCCCGGGCCGATTGTCAGTGGCGGGGTGCAGACTCGTCCCCATGACCGATCTGCGCAAGACCGTCGAGAGTTTCTGGGCCGCGGCCGAGGCCCGCGACTGGAGTGCGTTCGCGGACACCCTCGCCGAGGACGTCGTCTACACGCTCCCGCAGACCCGCGAGCGCATCCGCGGCCGGGACCGGTACGTCGAGTTCAACCGGGAGTACCCGGGCGACTGGCACCTGCGGATCGAGCGGATCGTCGCCGAGCCGGAACAGGTCGTCACCTGGGCCCACTTCACGGTGGGTCTCGAGGAGATGTACGCCATCACGTTCTTCACCGGGGACGAAAGCGGCCGTATATCCACCGTCACCGACTTCTGGCCGGAGCCGTACGAGCCCCCGGCGGGCCGGGACCACCTCACCGAGCGGTACTGACCGTTCCCCCGCTGCCGGTGTTGGGCACCCCACCGGGAGGTGCAGGCCGGATCAACGGCGCCGACGGGAATCCCGAGCTCGGCCGCCTGAGCAGCTTCTCGTCCCCGGGCGGGCACCGCACGCAACGAGCACCCGCCGTAGAGGTCACGCAGTCGACGCAGCAGTTCCCAACCCCGCGCCCCTGTGCCCGGGAGCGGCCCCGTACCGTGGGAGTGTGTACCGGTTTCTGCTCACACCCCGCTGGTTTGGCATCAACGTCTTCGTGCTGCTCGCCATCCCGTTCTGCATCTTCATGGGGTCGTGGCAGCTGAGCCGGTTCGAGGACCGTATGACGGAGAGCCGGGACGCCAAGCAGGCGGTCGTCAGCGACGAGCGGGAGGCCGCGCGGCCGCTGACCCAGCTGCTGCCGGTGGACAAGGCGACCTCGGGCAAACAGGTCACCGCGACCGGCCGGTACGCCGAACAACTGCTGGTCCCCGACCGGCAACTCGACGACCGCGAGGGCTACTACGTCCTGACGCTGCTGCGCACCGACGGCGGCAAGGCGCTGCCCGTGGTCCGGGGCTGGCTGCCGGGCTCCGCCGACCCGGCGAAGGCCCCGGCCCCGCCGAAGGGCGAGGTCACCGTCACCGGCGCGCTCCAGGCCTCCGAGACTCCGGGGGACAACGGCGTCAGTGCGCAGGGCGGGCTTCCGGCCGGGCAGACCGCGGCGATCAGCGCGGCCTCACTGATCAACCTCGTGCCGTACGGCGTGTACGACGCGTGGATCACCCTCAACACCGGTGACTCCGGGATGAAGGCCGTACCGGCGACCGCGCCCGCCGACAGCGGTCTTGACCTCAAGGCGTTCCAGAACCTCGGCTACACCGGCGAGTGGTTCGTCTTCGCCGGCTTCGTGGTCTTCATGTGGTTCCGTCTGATGCGCCGCGAGGTGGAGTTCATCCGGGACGCGGAGCTGGGGATCCTCCCGGACGACGAGCAGCGGGAGCGGGAGCAGCCCCAGGAGAAGGCGACCGCCTGAGGCCAGCGCGAGCGGGACACCGGCACGCCGCGGCCCCGGCCGCCGTCATGACGAGGTCAGCAGGCCCGTCCAGTACACCGTCCCCGCGCAGGCGTTGGACACCGTCGTCGACACCGACGGGGTGCCGCCCTCCGCGCTGTACGTCACCAGGACGCTTCCGTCGGTGGAGCCGTCCTCCGTGACCAGCTGGGTGGAGATGCCGGTGTCGCCGCCGGTGGAGGAGCCCTCGCCGGTGGAGGCGTCCGGGGAGGTCGAGGGATCAGGGGTGGGGTCGGTCGAGGGGTCCGAGGTGGGGCAGGTTTCGGACGGCACCCAGGCGAACTTCACGTCGTAGGAGGACCCCGGCTGCAGCAGCAGCTGGGCGACCTCCGTGGACGGGTCGGGCAGGCCGGCCGCCACATCGCCGGAGACATGCCGGACGGTGCCGATCTTGCTGCTGTCGGCGGCGCCCTGCGCGGTCGGGGTCACGGTACCGGGACCGGTGACCGTACAGCCGGCGGTGGAGCCGTTGGTGATGCGGAAGGTGCCGTAGACCGTCCCCGTGGAGTCGGCCGCGTCGGCGGTGGCCGTGGGCGTGCCCAGCTGTGCGGCCGTACAGACCGGGGCGCTCGCGGCGGTCGAGGCGGACGGGTCGGCGCCGCTGCTGGAGCCGCTGGTGGCACCGGCGGTCTTGCCCTTGTCCTCCTCCTTCGACTCGCCCTTGCCCTTGTCCTCGACCTTGCCCCCGGAGCCGCCGGAGGTGGACTCGCCGCCCTCCGCCTCCTTGCCCTGACCGGCGCCGCCCTGCGTCTGGGAGGCGTGCCCGGCGTTGGAGGTGTTGGCGCTGGTGTTGGTGGTGGACACATGCACCACCGCGGGGATCGCGGTGCCGATGAAGAGGGCCGCGGCCGCCATGCCCACGGCGGCCTGTCGCTTGCGCGCCCGCCGGGCGGGGACCGCCTTGCGCAGATGGTCCAGGGTGCCGTCGCGAGGCTCCACGTCCTGGACCGCCTGCTGCAGCATCCGTCGCAGTGCCAGCTCGTCCGAGTCGAACTCCCCCGTGGAGCTCTGATCGTCGGGGCCGTGGTTCACAGTTCCGTTCCCAGCGTGCGATTGCTTCGGCTCTTGCTTGCCGACCCATGTCGGCTCATGCCACTCGTACGGTTCATGGCGCCGTTCCCCGGAGTCTTCGGACCCGCTCATACCGGCTCCTCCATGGCGACCCGCAGCGCGGCGATCCCCCGGGAGCCGTACGCCTTCACGGAACCGAGCGAGATGCCGAGCGTATCGGCGACCTGGGCCTCGGTCATGTCCGCGAAGTAGCGCAGGACCAGGACCTCGCGCTGGCGGCGCTGGAGGCCCTTCATCGCCTTGATGAGCGAGTCGCGCTCCAGCTGGTCGTAGGCCCCCTCCTCGGCGCTCGCCATGTCGGGCATCGGCTTGGACAGCAGCTTGAGTCCGAGGATGCGCCGGCGCAGGGCCGAGCGGGAGAGGTTGACGACCGTCTGGCGCAGGTAGGCGAGGGTCTTCTCCGGGTCGCGGACGCGTTTGCGCGCGGAGTGGACGCGGATGAAAGCCTCCTGGACGACGTCCTCGCAGGAGGCGGTGTCGTCGAGCAGGAGGGCGGCGAGCCCGAGGAGCGAGCGGTAGTGCGCCCGGTAGGTCTCGGTGAGGTGGTCGACGGTGGTCCCGGCCGCCGCGGCTTCCTCGGCGCCGTCACGCTGACTGGGTATGCGGGCGGGCCGCGCTGCGGGCATCGGCGCGATCACCGGCATGCCACCGGGCACCCCGGGCCTGCGGGGCCGGAGGACAGCCGCGCCGCTCGGCGCGGCAGGGAAGTCGAGTACCTGAGCCACGCAAGTTGGACTGCCTCACCCCCATAAGGGTTGTACGCGAACGTCCGTCTTCTCTCAGGCAGCACAACTGACCGTGCGTCAAACGCGCTCATGCCCTACCCGCTCTTCCCCTGTGTCCCGAATGCCCGGAACGTCCCCACGCTCCGTAAATGCGACCCGCGCCCCCTGAATGGGCGTCCGCAAAGACGCTCCCCGCCCACCGCGCGGTTGCGGAGGACGGGGAGTGAAATTTTCGGACGCCGAAGCGCAAGGTTCAAGTGGTCCGGACCATCGTCCCGATCACACCTGCTCCGTAGATCGTACAAACGAATCGGGCAATGGCCGGGAAAATTTTCGGTAAGCACACCTACGCGGAGAGCTCGGCCGCGACCAGCTCCGCGATCTGCGCGGTGTTGAGCGCCGCGCCCTTGCGCAGGTTGTCCCCGCACACGAAGAGTTCGAGCGCCGTGGGGTCGTCGAGCGCGCGCCGGACCCGCCCGACCCAGGTGGGGTCGGTGCCGACGACATCGGCGGGGGTGGGGAACTCCCCGGCCGCCGGGTCGTCGAAGAGGACGACCCCGGGAGCGGTGGCGAGGATCTCGCGTGCCTTGCGGACGGTGACCTCGCCCTCGAAGCGGGCGTGGACGGTGAGGGAGTGCACGGTGACCACCGGGACCCGTACACAGGTCACGGCGACCGGCAGCGTGGGAAGACCCAGGATCTTGCGGGACTCGTCCCGCACCTTCATCTCCTCCGAGGACCAGCCGTCCTCGCGCAGCGAACCGGCCCACGGTACGACGTTCAGCGCGACCGGCTCCGGGAACGGCCCGGTGTTGTCGCCGACGGCCCGCCGTACGTCACCGGGATGCGTCCCGAGCTCGGTGCCCGCGACCAGGGACAGCTGCTGGCGCAGCGTGTCGACGCCGGCCCGCCCGGCCCCGCTCACGGCCTGGTAGCTCGACACCACCAGCTCCCGCAGCCCGAACTCGGCGTGCAGCGCGCCCAGGGCCACGATCATGGAGAGGGTCGTGCAGTTGGGGTTGGCGATGATCCCGCGCGGCCGCATCCGGGCCGCGTGCGGATTGACCTCGGGCACCACGAGGGGCACGTCGGAGTCCATCCGGAAGGCACCGGAGTTGTCCACGACGACAGCGCCCCGCGCGGCGGCGACCGGCGCCCACTGCGCGGCCACCTCGTCGGGTACGTCGAACATGGCGACGTCGACCCCGTCGAAGGCCTCCTCCGCCAGGGCCACCACCTCGACCTGCTCCCCGCGCACGGCCAGCTTGCGGCCGGCCGAGCGCGGAGAGGCGATCAGTCGGATCTCGCCCCAGATGTCCGCGTGCTGGGACAGGATCTGGAGCATGACCGTGCCGACGGCTCCGGTCGCTCCTACGACCGCGAGCGTCGGACGTACGGTCATCGGCCGGTGCCCCCGTAGACCACGGCCTCGTCGCTGTCGGAGTCGAGTCCGAAGGCGCTGTGGACGGCGCGAACGGCCTCGTTGACGTCGTCGGCGCGGGTGACGACCGAGATGCGGATCTCGGAGGTCGAGATCAGCTCGATGTTCACGCCGGCGTCGGAGAGGGCCTGGAAGAAGTCGGCCGTGACACCCGGGTTGGTCTTCATGCCCGCGCCCACGAGGGAGATCTTGCCGATCTGGTCGTCGTAGCGCAGCGAGTCGAAGCCGATGCCGGACTTGTTCTTCTCCAGTGCGTCGATGGCCTTGCGGCCCTCGGACTTGGGGAGCGTGAAGGAGATGTCCGTCAGCCCGGTGGAGGCGGCGGAGACGTTCTGCACGATCATGTCGATGTTGATCTCGGCGTCCGCGATCGTGCGGAAGATCACCGCGGCCTCACCCGGCTTGTCCGGCACGCCGACGACCGTGACCTTGGCCTCGGAGGTGTCGTGCGCGACACCGGAGATGATGGCCTGCTCCACCTGCTTGTCCCCTTGCTCGATCGGCTCACTGCTGACCCAGGTGCCCTGCAGCCCGCTGAAGCTGGACCGGACGTGGATCGGGATGTTGTAGCGGCGCGCGTACTCCACACAGCGGTGGAGCAGCACCTTCGAACCGGAGGCGGCGAGCTCCAGCATGTCCTCGAAGGAGATCCAGTCGATCTTCTTCGCCTTCTTCACCACACGCGGGTCGGCGGTGAACACGCCGTCGACGTCGGTGTAGATCTCGCACACCTCGGCGTCGAGCGCGGCGGCCAGCGCGACGGCGGTCGTGTCGGAACCACCGCGCCCCAGCGTGGTGATGTCCTTCTTGTCCTGGCTGACGCCCTGGAAGCCGGCGACGATGGCGATGTTGCCCTTGTCCAGCGACTCCCGGATACGGCCGGGCGTGACGTCGATGATCCGGGCTTTGTTGTGGACCGAGTCGGTGATGACGCCGGCCTGGCTGCCGGTGAAGGACTGGGCCTCGTGGCCCAGGTTTTTGATCGCCATGGCCAGCAGCGCCATGGAGATCCGCTCCCCGGCGGTCAGCAGCATGTCGAACTCACGCCCGGCAGGCATCGGCGATACCTGCTCGGCGAGATCGATCAGCTCGTCCGTCGTGTCGCCCATCGCGGAAACGACGACGACCACCTGGTGGCCGTTCTTCTTCGCTTCGACGATTCGCTTGGCGACGCGCTTGATGCCCTCGGCATCGGCTACGGAGGAGCCTCCGTACTTCTGCACGACAAGGCCCACGTGCGCTCCTCGCTCAGTCCGTGTGTGTCGGCTCAGTTTAACGAGCGCCCGATTTTCACCTCCGCGATATCGCATGGTGAGACATCGCGGGGTTCGGACACCCAGGTCAGCGCATGCCCAATTCGGTCCCTCCGGAAAAGTGCACCGCGTCACACGGGCGCGTGGGGCCCGTGTGGCAGCTGTGAATTAAGTTTCAAGGATTAGGGTGCGGCTGTGCGCGTACTTCTGGTGGAAGACGATGAGCCGGTCGCCCAGTCCCTGAGACGAGGCCTGATCCGGTACGGCTTCGAGGTCGAGTGGGTCTCCACCGGCGGGGCCGCGCTGAGCCACGAGGGCCCCTACGACGTCGTACTCCTCGATCTCGGTCTGCCCGACACCGACGGCCTCGACGTGTGCAGGGCGCTGCGCGAGCGCGGGGACGTGCCGATCATCGTGATCAGCGCCCGCAGCGACGAGACGGACCGGGTGGTCGGCCTGGAGCTCGGCGCCGACGACTACGTGTCCAAGCCGTTCGGGGTCCGGGAGGTCATCGCGCGGATACGAGCCGTGATGCGGCGCGCGCAGCCCCGTACCGAAGCGGTCGCGGGCCCCGACACCTACGGCTCGCGCCTCACCGTCGACCGCAAGGCGGCCCGGGTCCGGCTCGACGGCGAGGAGGTGCCCCTCGCGCCCAAGGAGTACGACCTGCTGGCCTTCCTCACCGAGGAGCCCGGGGCGCTGATGTCGCGCGAGCAGATCATGGAGGCGGTCTGGGACGCGAACTGGTTCGGGCCGACCAAGACGCTGGACGTGCATGTGGCGGCACTGCGGCGCAAGCTCGCCGGGGCGGTCGTCATCGAGGCGGTCCGAGGTGTGGGCTTCCGGCTGGAGATCGCCAAGGACGACGGGGCTTCATGAACCGGCAGCTCATCCGGAGCTACATCCTGCTGGTGGCGGTGGCCATCCTGCTGTTCACGGTGCCGGTCGCGTTCACGCTCACCGACCAGCTGCGCGACGACACGGAGTCCTCCGTCAAGCGCGAGGCGAACACCATGGCCCTGCTGCTGGGCAACGGGGACAGGGCGTCGTGTGAGGCGCTGGCCAGGGTGGCCAAGGCGTACGGCAACGTGCAGGCGACCCCGACCGCCAGCTGCGACCCGCACCTGAAGACGCCCGCCAAGGACGCGGCACTGACCCGGGCCGTGGCGGAGAACGAGCCGACGACCGACTGGGGTTCGCACTTCGTCTGGGGCAAGCACCTGACGGTCACCGTCCCCGCCGACGGTGACGCGGCCGTGCGGATCGTCTACTCGACGTCGGACATGACCACGCGGCTCTGGCAGATCTGGGGCTTCCGGGCCGGACTCGCCGTGCTGGTCCTGGGCGCGGCCGCCGCGATCGGCGCGTATGCCGCCCGCCGGATCACCGCACCCCTGCGCGAACTCAACTCCATGGCCAGCAAGTTCAGCGACGGCGACCTTACCGCGCGCTCCCCGGTGACCGGACCGCCGGAGACGCAGACCCTCGCGCGCACCCTGAACCAGGGCGCGGAACGGCTGGACACGCTGGTCGCCTCGCAGCGGATCTTCGTGGCGGACGCGTCCCACCAGTTGCGGACGCCTCTGACCGCGTTGCGGCTGTCGCTGGACAACATCGCGGACGGCGTGGACGACGAGTTCGTACGGGAGGACGTCGAGCAGGCGACGGCGGAGGTGGTCCGGATGAGCCGCCTGGTCAACGGCCTGCTGGTGCTGGCGCGGGCCGAGGCGAAGGTGACGGCGGCGGAGCCCCTGCCGTTGCGGGACATCGTGGACGAACGGCTGACGGTGTGGAGGCCGGCCGCCGACGAGCGCGGGGTCACCATCGCGCTCAGGGGGAGTGTTGTCGACGACCGGCCGTCTGTGCTGGCCAGCCCCGGTCACCTGGACCAGGTGCTGGACAACGTGCTCTCGAACGCCCTGGAGGTCTCGCCGGACGGCGGGAGGATCACCGTCGAGGTCGAGTCCCGGGCGGATTCGGTGGTGCTGTCGGTGCGGGACGAGGGACCCGGTATGTCGGACGCCGAGAAGTCCCGTGCCTTCGACCGCTTCTGGCGCGGTCAGGGCCTGACCGGGCGCTCCGGCTCGGGTCTCGGCCTCGCCGTCGTCAAGCAGTTGGTGACCGACGACGGCGGGACCGTGACACTGGCGGACGCGCCGGGAGGCGGGCTGAAGGTGCAGATCAGCCTTCGGGCATCGCCGAGGAGTGGTGGTTGACGATCTTCCACACGCCGTTCTCCTTCTCGTACGTGTACGAGTAGCGGGCCTCGACGACACGCTTGTCGCCGCTCTTCGGGTCGGTGAGCGTGAACTCGTAGACGCCGGTGTCGATGGCGGAGTCGCTGTCGAGGACGTTGACGACCGTCTGGACCTTCTTGCCGACCGGCTTGTTCTGCAGGAAGTGCTCGAAGTAGTCGACGATCTCCGCGTGGTCGGTGCGGACCTTGTTGGAGACGGTGGGCAGAAGCACCGCGTCCTTCGCGTACAGCTTCGCGACCTTGTCGGCGTCGCCGGTCTGCAGGGTCGCGTTCCAGGTGTCGAAGAGGGTTGCGATCTGCTTCTGGGAGGGCTTCTTCGCCTGCTCGGGACCCGCGGTGGCGACGACGGTACCGACGGTGCCGAGCGCGACCACGGCGGTGGCGGCGACGATGGCTGCGCGCTTGGTTATGGAACGACGGGTCATCGCTGTCTCCAGTGCGGTGAGAGGCTGGGCTGTGAACTGACTCCAGCCTCTCTTTGCGCTGGTTAGGGCCCGTGCAGCCGAGATACAGGGCAGAGACAGCGGATGCCCAATTCACGCCGTGCGACGGCCCGGTCGCTGTCCGCGCAGCAGTCCGACCCCGGCCCCCACGGAGACCACACCCATCCCCACGGCGGTCATCACACCCTGCGCCCGTCCACGACGAACGGCGCGGCCGCGGCGACGACGAGGTTGAACAGGAAGAGGAACCACAGGACGGGGGTGGAGGAGAGCAGGGACTTCATGGCGGTCTTCCTTCGGTGCGGGGTGGGTGACCTGGCTTCGCTTGCGAGATCAACGATCCCGTTTCGTGGGGGCCGTCACGAGGGGGTGCTCTCCCGGACCGGGGGTGTAGTGGGGTACACCCTGACCGTGATGGCAGATGCGCTTCTGACGGCGATCGTGCTGCTCGGTTCCTCCGTGCAGTGGCTCACGGGTATGGGTTTCGCCCTGGTCGCCGTACCCGCGCTGATCCTGCTGCTCGGCCCTGCGCAGGGAGTCGTCCTGGCCAACTGCGCGGCCGGAGCGATCTGTCTCGTGGGCCTGGCCGGCGGGTGGCGACTGGTGCGGCCGCGGGCGATGGTGCCCCTGTGCCTGGCAGCGGCCTGCACGGTCCCGGCCGGCACCTGGATGACCCGTCAACTCCCCCAGCCCTGGCTGCTGTTGGCCATGGGCGGCCTGGTGACTGTGGCGGTGCTCCTCGTCATGCGGGGCGCGCGGGTGGCCACTCTGCGCGGCACGCGGGGTGCGGTGTTCGCGGGCGCGGCGGGCGGGTTCATGAACTCCGCGGCGGGGGTCGGCGGACCGCCGTTCTCCCTCTACGCCCTCAACGCGGGCTGGACGGTACGCGAGTTCGTCCCGAACGCCATGTGCTACGGCGTGATCGTGAACGCGTTCTCGGTGGCGTCGAACGGGGTGCCGCGGCTGACCGGGACGCAGTGGGTCCTGGTGATCGCGGCGATGGGGGCGGGCGGACTGATCGGCAGGGGGCTCACCTCCCGGATACCGGAGGGGCGGGCCCGACTGCTGGTGTTGTCGCTGGCCCTGATGGGCGGGGTCACGGCTGTGGGCAAGGGGCTGTGGGGGCTGTGATCGCAGGAATCCTCGACCGCGTCGATGATCAGCCGCTCCGTGATGCCGGGTCCCGGCCCCAGTGAGATCCAGTGGCGCTTGTCGAGGTAGCGGTGACGATCAGGAGGCGGTCACCGGCCGCGCTCACCGGGCCCCCTCGTGCCGGTGCCGTAGGTGTGCGGGTCGACGGGCCGCTCGGCCTTGGGCAGGTGGGCGACGACGAGCCGGTAGGAGTCGGTGACGAGCTCCGTGACGAGCTCCTTGTCGACGCCCTTTCCGCCCTCCAGGGTGATCCAGTGCCTCTTGTTCATGTGATAGCCGGGGGTGATCTGGCTGTACTGCTCCCGCAGGGCGTGGGCCTCTCCGGGGTCCGCCTTGAGGATCACGACGGGCCGCCCCGGGACTTCGGTCATGAGCATGAACACCTTGCCGCGCACCTTGTAGACCTCCCAGTCGGGGCCGAAGGGGTGCTCCAGCCGGGCTCCGGGGAGTTCCTCCGCGCAGTCCGCGGCGGTCTTGTGCAGGGCCGATCCGTTCATGGGGCGTTGCCTTCCTCAGGTGGTGACGGGCTGCGGCATCGAAGGACGCGGAGGTCGCGCCGAGCGGGCGCGGTGGCACGTCCCATCCTTTCGCCGCAGCCGACCGGAAGGGCGGTAGGCTGCGGACACGTGATGGTCGACAAGCGACACTCCGGGCCGAGCAGGCAGGCCGGGCCGGCTGCGGTTCCGCTGTTCGGTTTCCAGCCCCCGGTCGGTACCCCGTACGGCCTTGAGGTGAGTACGGTCGAGGATTTCTTCGTCCAGCACGACGACTGGCCGTGGAACCCGCCCCGTCCAGGCCGTGCGACCTTCCACTACCTGATCGCGGTCACCGAGGGTGAGCTGCGGCACGATGTCGACCACGTCACGCGGACCGTCTCCCCCGGCCAGTGGCTGTGGGTGCGACCCGGGCACGTGCAGTGCTGGCATCCGCCCGGCGCGGCCCGCGGCCCGTTCATCCTGTTCGAACCGGACGTGCTGCGGCCCGACCTCGCCCGTCTCCTGGCCCCGCTCACCGCGCACGAGGCCCCTGCCGTGCTCAGCCCGCACCCCGAGGACGCCGCCTGGCTCCATCGGACGGCACTCCAGCTCCTGGACGAACACCGGGCACTGGGGCGCCGCCCCCTCGACATCCACCACGCCCTGCGGCGAAGCCTGCTCGAATCGCTGCTGCTGCGCCTGGCCAACTCCCCGGGGATCACACCCATCGGCACAGCCACGGTCGGCACGGGCCGCGCCGACCGGTACGGGCGCTTCCTGGACGCCTTGGAGCTGCACTTTCGCGAGCTGCACCAGGCCGCGGACTACGCCGAGTTGCTCGGCTGCTCGGTCCGCACCCTCAGCCGTGCCGCCCGGGACGCCACCGGCAAGGGAGTACGCGAGCTCATCGACGAGCGGCGTCTCCTGGAAGCCCGGCGCCTGCTGGGAGTTGCCCGGTGGGATGCCCGGACTGTGGCCCTCCACCTCGGTTTCACCGATCCCGCGAACTTCGGCCGCTTCTTCCGCGACCGCACCGGTCTCACCCCCGCAGCCTTCGCTGCCGACGAGGCCGTCGGAACTGGGTGACTCGCGCGATCGACGAGCGGCGCCTCCTGGAAGCCCGGTGTCGTTTCTCAGTCGCCCATCTCAGTCGCCCAGGACGACGACGTGCTTGCCCGGCGTGGTGCCGGACTCGACATCGGCCTGGGCGTCACGGACCTGTTCCAGGCCGTGGTAGACCTTCGCGACCGGGACTTTGAGACGCCCAGCGGCGATGGCCTGGAGCTGGCGGGCGAAGACGTCGGCCGGGAGGTCGGCGGCCTGACCGCCGTAGGACGTCAGCCGCACCCCGCCCGGGATCATGAACGGGGTGAAATCGGGGATCGTCCACTGGCCCGCGAGGGCTCCGGTGAAGCAGACCGTGCCGTGCCGGCGGACGGTGCGGAGGGTGTCGGCGAGGACCGAGCAGCCGACCAGTTCCAGTACGGCGTCGACGCCGTCCGGCATCAGCTCGCTCACCTGGTCGGCGATCGTGCCGCTGTCGACGAGGGGATGGTCGACGCCCGCGGCCCGCAGATCCCCGGCTCGTTCCGGGCTGCGGGTGGTGGACAGCACGGTGGCTCCGAGGTCCTTCGCGATCGTGGCCGCGCTCAGCCCGACCGTGGAGGTGCCGCCGCGGATCAGCAGCGTCTGCCCGGCCTTGAGGTCCAGGCCGGTGGTCAGTGATCCGTAGGCGGTCTGGAACATCTCCGGAAGCGCGCCGGCCACTTCCCACGGGAGACCGGTCTCGAACGGGATGACCTGTCCCGCGGGGACGGTCACGTACTGCGCGTACGAGCCGTCGAAGGACCGGCCCATGCCGCCCATCATGGTCGCCACCTGCTGTCCCGGCCGCAGCCCGCCGTCCTCGTCGGCCTCCTCGACCATGCCGACACCCTCGATGCCGGGTACACGCGGGTAGGTGACCTCCGCGTCCGACTCGCCCTTGCGGGTGGTGACTTCGGACTCGTTGACGCCGAACGCCTTCACTCTGATCCGCACCCAGCCGGGCCTGCGTGCGGGCACCGGCACATCCTTGATCTCCAGTGCGTCGAGGCCGCCGGGCCGGGCGACGACGACGGCCCGCATCGTCCCCGGTGCGGCGTCGCCGGCTGCTGGCTGTCGGCTCATGTCCAGTTCCTTACTCTGTTGTGTCCGACACCCGTCAGGGGCGGGCAATGCTCTCGAACAGGTCGAGGACCGCCTGGTGGTGGGCGCTGGGCTCGTGGGGAGGGTTGCCAACGCTTCCCGAGGTGGGCCGGTCCGAGACGGCGGGCCACAGACGGGTCTGCTCGCCGGTGACGAAGTCGAGGACGATGTCGCGGATACGCGTGTCACGGGCGGCCTGTTCGGGGCTGCGACCCGGCCGTTCCTGGCCGACCAGCGCGTACATCTCGGTGCCGTGCACGGCCGGCGCGCCCTCGGCGGGCCCGATCGCGAGGAGACGGGCGGTGCCGCCCGCGGCGGCGTGGGCCAGCGCACCGCGGGCTGCGGGGAGCGTGAAGATGTAGTCCGTCAGGGACGCGGCGCGGACCTCGGCAGGGGTGCGGCCGCCCTGGTCGTAGAGGTCGACGATCTTCCTGGCGCGGGAGCGGGGAATGCGCCACCCCGCGAATTCGTCGGTGACGCGGTCGACGGTGTGCGGGTCGAACCGGTCGAGGTCGTTCGCCACCCACCAGCCCATCTCGTCACTGGCCGTGCTCAGCAGCACGTCGATGTCCCGGTGCGAGCCCGAGGCCAGGACATCCAGGGGGTGGGCGTGCACCACCGAGCCGGGCTGTCCGGCGTCCAGGACGACCCCGAGACTCTTGTTGTCCATCCCGCCACGGACCCCGAGATCCGTCGGACAGACCTTGCGCAGAGCGGCCACCAGAGAGGCCGCGTCGAGATCGATCAGCTTGTCGGGGTTGCCCGCGACACCGAGTTCGGTGACGAACCGCTCCGCGAGCTCCTCGGCCCACCAGGCCGGGACGAGACGCGAGGGCGCACCGGAGAACCCGGCCAGCCGCCGGTACAGGCCGTCAGCGGAGGAGGCCCCGAGCAGGCCGAGAGTGGAGTAGGCGCCTGCGCTGTGGCCGAAGACGGTGACGTTGTCGGGATCGCCGCCGAAGTGGGCGATGTTCCGCTGGATCCAGGTGAGCGCGGCGATGACGTCCTGGAGGAAGAGGTTGCTGGCCTCAGCCAGGGCGCCGCCATACTGGGAGAGCGAGAGCGCGCCCAGCGCACCGAGCCGGTAGTTGACCGACACACCCACCACGCGCCCTGTCGTGGCGAGTCCGGCGGCGTTCGAGGTGATCTGTGTGTTCGCTCCGTATTCGAATCCGCCGCCATGGATGTACACGGCCACCGGAAGCGCCTTCCCGGCCGGCTGCTCGGGAGCCCACACGTTCAGGTTCAGGCAGTCCTCGCCCATCCCGCTGTCCGCTTCGAGCCAGTCGCCGCTGTCGGGCTGGACAGCGACGACGCCCTTGCGGTCGTAGGGGCGGTCCGGATCGAAATCCGCGACCAGAGGGCGGCAGTACCGCTCGGCGGTGGCGTACGGGATTCCCCACCAGGACCGCACCCCTGGTGCAGTCGGAGCCTTGGGCGCGGTCGCGTTCATGGCGTGGGATTCCTTCCGGTCGGTGGGGGTGGGTTCGCGCGGCGTGTCGGCGGCTGATCGCTCGCGGTGACGCTGTCCAAGCATTCCCTGGACTCCGACAAAGTGCCGTGCGGACAGCGGTCACCTGGTGGTCAGCAGGTGACACCTCTGAGGGGCTGCTGGTGTTGTCATTTGCCCTGACGGGCGGGGTGACAGCCGTCGGCAAAGGCCTTTGGGGTCTCTGATCAGCCCGCGAACTCCGACGGTGGCGCCGAACGGCAGCTTCTCCTCGTGCCGGTACCGGCCGTCCTCGGGTTGGTTGTAGACCACGACCGAGCAGTCGTCGCGGTCGATGAGGAGGTAGACGGGGATGCCGGCGGCGGCGTAGCCGTCGGGTTTGACCATCCTCATGAACCAGTCCGTATCCGGATCACGCGCAGTGACTTCGACGACCATGAGGACCCCCGCGGAGTCGCTCAATCACCGTGCGCGACGAAGTGCCGCATGGGTGCGAGTACACCGTCCGGGCGGGCTCGCCCCGCATCATCGGCTTCCGTACGCAAGCCCCGGTGCGCGTAGAGCCACGGCCCCGCTGCTCGCCCCGCCCACAAGCGCTGCAACCAGGCGATGATCTCGCTCCGGTTGCCGTCCGGCCCGCGTTTCACCGTCAACCGACCTCCGACGAACTCCAGCCACACCGTCTCCGGCGCCCGGTGAGCAAGCTCCTCGAACTCCTCGACGGACATCTGGGGCTGCCGCCCCGTCACGGTCTCTCGACGCGGATGCGCCTGCGGTTCGCGCAGTCGGCCAGAGCGCGGATGTCGCCCAGGTCGTCGGTCAGGATCGGGGCCTCGTCGTACGCGATGGAGGCGAGCACGACGCTCGCGTCGATGACATCGGACGTCTTGTTCTCCTGGCAGAGCACTGCGGCCGCTTTCGCGCCAGTCTCCGTCAGCGGCACCACCAGGCAACCGCTCAGCACCCAGTGCAGTATCGCCGCAGAGGCACGCACGTCCCAGCACTGCGCCAGCACGCCCGCGGGGACGATCGGAATTCCGCCGCTCCGCAACAGCGCCTTGTGGCGGCCCAGGAACCGCCGGTCGTTTTTAGCGGCAGCAATGAGCACGCCACTGTCGTACACGACATGACTCATGCGCTGCGCCGTTCCCGTCGCGTTTCCCCGAAGAGGTCGTCGACCCAGGCATCTGCTTCAGCCATCTCCTCCGCGGAGAACGACCCGTACTCCGCCTCGTACTCGTCCATCGCCCGCAGCCCCTCACGAATGAGGCGACGATGGCTCAGATACTGCTCCAGCGCCCGGCTGACCACAGCCGAGATCTGCTCGTCCTCAGCCTCGGCGCACTGCCGCAGCGCCTCGCCGAGCTCGGCATCAAGACTCACGCTGAACTTCACCTTCTCTGCCATATTACGAATGTAATCCGGGAAGGTCGTAGTCACCAGTTCCAGCGCCTCGTCGAGAGCCCGTTCGCGATGCGGTCGCGGTTGTCGCGGAAGTGGTAGAAGACGAGGTCCTCGATGGGCACGGGGCGGAACGTGTCGGGCACCGGGCCGCCCGTTTTCCGTTCCAGCTTCCGCTTGAGGAAGTAGGCCGACTTGATGCCCAGGTGGGCGATCTCCTCGAAGCCCTTCGCGATGTCCTCGTCGCTCGTCGGGTTCTCCGCCTCCTCCTTGCGGCAGTCCTCGCAGATACCCCGGTCGATCTTCACAGTGCGTTCGTCCTGGTCACAGGTGGCGCAGGCCATGATCACGCGGGTGACTCGACCACGGAGGGGGCGGGTCTCGGCCTGGACGGTGTCGGTGTCGCTGTGCTGCGGGGGCATCTTGGCCTCCAGTCGTTTGCGGGCGAACCCGCCCGGGTTGGTGACAGTGGGTGGGAGCCCGTCGGTCAGGGCTCGGGTGATGCCGTTCGGCGTCGCACCGCGGGACAGCCACTCCGCGGCGAGGGGTTCGAGGGATCGGCAGTCCGCCTCGGACAGGGGCAAACGGGAGTCGGCGGCGCGAAGCCCGGCGAGGGTGCGGTAGGCGGCGCTGGGCCCGTCGGGAGCCGGCTCGTCCTGCGCGGCTTCGGGAGCCGGCTTTGACGCCGGGTCCTCGACGCGGGCGAGACCCGGCCGGTAGTCCGTCACGTCCTTGCCGTCACGCTCTCGCGCGAAGTCCGCCCACCACTGCGGCGACCTGGGGGTACGCGACCAATACGTCCGGGTTACCCACCGCATCGAGTTGTCCTCGACAGTGATGTGCTCCTTGATCCAGCGCAGGTGGCCGGCTTCGGTGAGGCGGTTCAACGACGAACGCATCGACTGCTGGCCGTAGCGGGGGTGTTCCGCCGCGAGCACCTTGTGGCCCATTGCGTGGCCGTTGTCGAGGTGGTCGATGAAGACGGCAACGTCGGCGTCTCGCGGGAGCAGGTGTGCGAAGTCCGGGTCGGCGTGCGGGTCTTCGTCACCGGCGGAGCGTTTGCCGTAACCCGTTTTGGCCATGGGGTGGGACGGGGACGGCAGGGCAGGACTAGGCTGGGTGCAAGCCACGATCGAGTCGCTTTCGATCTGTAGGTCAGGCCCCGGAGCCGGTGTTGGCGCACCGACCGGGGCCGAACTATTTGGTCGTTTGCCGCGAACCTAGAGCGGCTTTACGTTCCGACGCAAGCCGATCACGGAACGTCACCCTTTCGAGCTACGACGCCCCAACTCACCTTCAGACTCGGTTGGTTGGGTTGGATTTCACCCAGCCCAGAACCCAAATGGAAGAGCTCGGAGCCCGAGGCTCAAGCCCCGGGCCGACCTGCGGAAACGAAGGCCTTCCAGGCGGGGGCGGTGAGGTGGAGTTCGGGGCTGGAGGAGAGCTTTGAGTCGCGGATGTGGATGTGGGTGTCGAACGCGACTTCGACGCAGTCGCCGCCTTCGTTGTCGCTGTAGCTCGACTTGAACCACGTCAGCTGGTCACTCGTCACTGATCCACCATCCGCTCGATGAAACGGGCTGACTCAACAGGGCTGAGCGCTTGCGCGCGGATCATGTTAAGCCGCCCGTCGACACGGCTGACAACGTCAGGATCGGCCGACAGTTCACTGGCGAACGGGCCCTCGGTGAAGGCGAACCGCTCGTGATCACGGGTTTCCAGCAACACCATGGGCCCGATGAGGGCATCGCTGAAGGCCCGTTCGAAGGGGAGCACCTGCAACACGACGTTCCGCAGGTGGGAAACTGCCAGCAGGCGGCGCAGTTGCTCGTTGTCCACCTGCGGGCTGCGCAGCACCGCCTCGTAGAGGACGAAACTCAGACCCACCGGCGGCTTCGGCTCGGTGAGAATGGCCTGCCGCTCCATGCGTGCCGCGATCCGCTGCTCCACGGTCTCCTCGTCCAGAGGCGGGTAGCGGTTCTCGATCAGTACCCGCGCATACCCCGGTGTCTGCAACAACCCGGGGATCAGGGTGACTTCGTAGGACCAGCGGCTGATCGCCTCCTTCTCCCGCTCCATGAAGTCCTGCGCCCGCGCCGGAAACTTCTCCCGCTGCAAGTACTCCTTGGCCGCGCTCAGCAACCCCTCCGCCCGGCACAACTCGTCCGCCACATCCAGCACACGCGGCGTCGGCATCCGTACGCCCTGTTCCATGGACTTGATCGTGTCCGGGGAGTAGTTGGAGGCGGCGGCCAGCTCCTCGCGGGTCACGTTGGCCTTCATGCGCCACCGCTTCATCTGGTTGCCGCCGTAGCGCCAGTTCACCGGCGTCTGGGACACAGAGCGCACCTCCGACCGATACAGCCCGGCATGTACCACCTCAGTCACTACCGAGCGTAGCCCGGTACACGCCACCGTGTGACCATGACGAACGCAATCGACCCATTCCACTGGGTCCCGGCCTCGGGCCACCAACTCCGCCTCGCAGGCGTGCACTTCGACGCCGTACGGATCGAGGGGGTACGTGGGGAGCTGGCCGCCGCCCGGCTCATCGAGGCGGCCGACGGGGACGCGGGGCCCGTCGTGTGCGAGGTGACCGGATACCGGTGGATGTACTTCCTGCTGGCGCCGGGTGAGGTGCGCAGGCACAACTGGCCGCTGGGCGTGCAGCGGTTCGGCGAGCGACGTTCACGCGCCGTGACGTACATCGGGATCCCGGCGCTGGACGGCAACACCTGGCCCCTGCGCTGGTACAGCGAGCCGACGCTCACGGCGCCTCACGTCGAGGCGGGGCTCTTGCGCAAGGCCCTGGCTCCGGCCGCGCTCGGGTGACCCGCGTCACGCCGACACGGCATGTCACAGGCAGACAAGCTCGTACACGTGGGACCGGTGGCGGACGCGTGGGCGCTCGACCGCGAGTTCAGGCTCCGGCGATGAACGCCCACCGCCGCCCACCGCCGTGCACCGACCCTACGTCGGCCCTGAGGTGCTGATCCCCCCCATCGCGCTGCGCTCAGCGGCGTAGGGCCTCCGCGGGCTGGATGCGGGAGGCCCGCCAGGCCGGGTAGAGGCCGGCGAGTACGCCGGTGACCAGGCCGATGAGGGGGGCGGCCAGGACCGTGGCCGGGTGGACGACAGGGGTCCAGGTGCGCGCCGCGGCCACCCCCACCACCGTGATCACGCCGAGCGAGGTGCCGACCAGTCCGCCGAGCGCTCCGAGCGCTCCGGACTCGGCCAGGAACTGGGCCGTGACGTGACGGCCCCGGGCACCGAGCGCGCGCCGTAGGCCGATCTCCCCGGTGCGTTCCAGTACGGCGACGAGGGTGGTGTTGGCGATCCCTACGGCGCCGATGACCAGGCAGATCGCGGCGAGCAGGAGGAAGAGCCGGTTCAGGTCGCCGCTCACACCGGAGCGCAGGGCCTTGGGGGCGGGTGGCGGTACGGCCTTCAGGTACTCGGGGTGGTCGGGCCGCAACGCGGTCGGGGCCAGCCGGGCGACCTGCTGCGCCGCGCCGAGTTCGGTGGCCACCAGCATCGACGCGTCCCCGGCGTCGGGCTCGCCCCACACCTTCTCGGCGGTGGTGCGCGGTACGACGACCGAGAGGAGCAGGTCGGCCTTGCGCTCGGTGTCCTTGATGATGCCGGTCACGGTGAACGGCTGGTCGCCGATGAAGACCGCGGGCCGGGTCTCCAGCGTGGTGATACCGAGCCTGGACGCGGTGCCCTCGCCGATCACGGCGACGAACTCGGCCTCGTCGCTCATCCGTCGGTCGTAGAGGCGCCCCTGGGCGAGCGTGGGCTCGGCGGCCTCCAGCACCCCCGGGGAGGCGGCGACGACGTCGGTGTCGGTGCCCTGCGCGGCGCTGCCGACCGGGGCGGCGCGCACGACGGTGCTGCTGTCGGTCCGCACCGACCAGTAGACGCCCGCCGCTCGGACCCCGCTCAGCGCGGTCACCCGCTGGTCGGCGTCGGCGGGGAACGCCATCGTGGCGTACTCGTTCTGCTCGGCGGCCACGTCCTCGACGGTCACCTCCGTCGCGGTCAGCGCGTTGAAGCGCGCGTCGATCTGCGAGGAGGTCGTCGCGGTCAGGCCGAGGATGGCGACGAAGGTGCCGACGCCGAGCACGGTGCCCAGCGCGGTGAGCGCCGAGCGGCCGGGGCGTTGGAGCATTCCGGCGAGTGCCTCGGCGAGCAGGTCGCGCAGGGGGAAGACGGACAGCCGTACCGCCGCCGTCGTACGCACCCGGCGCTTCGCCCTGATCATCGCTTCTCCCCCTTCCCCGCCGCGATCTGCTCCCGCAGCACGCCGTCCCTGATCGCGACGGTGCGGGCGCCCAGTTCGGCCACGCCCGGGTCGTGGGTGATGACGAGGACCGTCATGCCGTCGGTGTGCAGCTCCTCCAACAGGGCAAGCACGGAACGGGCGTTGACGGTGTCGAGGTTGCCGGTCGGCTCGTCGCACAGGAGCAGGGAGGGGCGGGCCACCAGGGCGCGGGCGATGGCGACCCGCTGCCGCTCGCCGCCGGAGAGGCGGGTGGGTACGGAGGCGGCACGGTGGCCGAGTCCCACGCGTTCCAGGGCTTCCAGCGCGTCGGCCCTGCGTCGGCCCCGCGGGGTGCCGTTGTAGACGAGCGCGAGGGCCACGTTCTCCAGGGCGCTGCGGTGCGGCAGGAGGTGGAAGGACTGGAAGACGAAGCCGATCCGCCGTCCCCGCAGGGCCGTGCGCTCGGCGTCCCGCAGTGCGGAGGTGTCCAGTCCGTCCAGCAGGTAGTTGCCCGAGGTCGGGCTGTCCAGCAGACCGACGATGTTCAGGAACGTCGACTTTCCGGACCCCGACGGCCCGACCACGGTGACGAACTCCCCCCGCCCGACGGTCAGATCGCACGGTTTGAGGGCGGGCACCGGAGGCGGGCCCGGGTAGGTGAGACCGACCTGCCGGAACTCGATGACAGGTTCGTCGTTCACCGGGACGCCCCGCCCGTCGCCGCCGTGTCCTCATCGACGCCGGTGACGACCTTGTCGCCCGCCTTGAGGGACCGCTTGTCCACCGGCTCGACGGCGACGTACCCGTCGCCGCTGGTCCCCGGCCGGACCTCCACCCGCCGCTGCGCGCCGCCGACCGCCACCACCGTGACGACGGTACGGCCGTCCGCGCCGGACGTGATCGCGGTGACCGGCACCACCAGCGCCTTGCCCCCGGTGGACGCCGCCTCGATGGTGAGCCGGACGTCCTGACCGGTCAGCTGGGGGTCAAGTGCTTTGTCGGGGGTGATGCGCACCAGGTAGCCGGCCGCACCGCCGGCGGCGTCGCCGTCCCCACCCGCCGCGGAGGTGTCGCCGGATGTCTCGTCGGCCGTACTCATGGTCTCGGCGACCGAGGTCACCTCGCCCTCGGCGGTCACCCCGCTCACCTCGGAGTGGATCTCCACGCGCCGACCGGCACGCAGCAGCCCCTTCTGGTACTCCGGCACATAGGCCTCCGCCAGCAGACGTCCCGCCGAGACGGTCATGACCGTGCCCGACACCTGGTCGCCGACCCGGCCCTGCACCCCGCCGACCCGGGCCGGGAAGCTCTCCAGGAACACCGCCTCGCCCGCCGGCAGCATCGGCCCGGACTCCGCCTGCGCCTCGGCATACGCGGTCCGTGCCTTGGTGAGGTCCTCCTTCGCCCGGTCAACGGCCTTGCCGAGCGCGCCGTCGGGGTCGCTGTCGGCCGCGTCCCGGGAGTCCTCGGCGTCCTCCACGGCCCGTTCCGCGCCGGTCACCGCTTCGGCGGCGGCGTCGAGGGCGGCACCGTCGTCGTCCTGGGCGGGGCGCGGGTCGTAGCCGATCGCCGCGTAGAACGCGGTCAGCGCCGCCTTCGTACCCGCCCCGAAGGTACCGTCCGGGTCACTGCCGGTGCCGTGTCCGAGTCCGCGCAGGGCGCGCTGGAGCTGGGTGACGTCCTTGCCGGTGGCACCGGGGCGCAGATCGCGGTAGACCGGCAGCTTGCCGCGCAGCGCGAACACCGGGCGGCCGGAGATCTCCAGCAGGACCTGGCCGTTCCTGACCCCGGATCCGGCGGTCGCCGCGATCTTCGTGATGACGGCGCCGGAGCCGCCCTCTCCGTCCGAGATCTGCGGCGCCACCCGCACGGTCTGCCCGGCCACCACCTCGCCCCGCGTGATGATCGAGGACACCAGGACCCGGTGCTCCACCTCGGCCGTCAGCACGTCCTGCGCCGGAGCCTCGGCCTCCGCCGCCACCTGGGCGGGCGACTTGATGACGAGCGAGGCGCCGAGCCCGCCGAGCGCGAGCAGCGCGGACCCGACCGCCACGGCGAGCGCCCAACGCCGACGGCGCCCCATGCCGTCCGGATTCCGCGGGGACGTTCCGGAACTCTCGACGCTGTCGCGGTCGTCGGAACTCTCCACGGTGTCGCGGTCGTCGGAGCTGATGGCCACGCTGTTCCCTTCTCCGCCCTGTTCCCGTGCCGCCCGCTCAGCCCTCGCTCACGCCGTCATTGGTGCCACTGCCGGGGGTGCACTCCTGGAGGGCCGCCAGCAGGTCGGGGTCGCTCTTGGCCGCGGCAGCGGCGTCCTGTGGAACCTCGCCGGTCGTCGGGTTGGGGTCGGGGTAGTCGGCGATCCCCTTCTCCCTTACGCACGCGCTCAGTTCGCGAGCCGCGGCCAGCTCCTTGTCGGAGATGGCGGACGCGGCCGGGGCCGGGGCCGGCAGGAGATCCTTGCACTTCCGCTCCGCCGCGGGGACGGCGGACTCGTCGTTCTTGTCCTTGTCGACGCGGGGTTCGCCCGCGTCGGTGGTTTCGAGGGTCAGGCCGTTCTTCTCCAGACAGGAGTAGTACGCCACTATGTCGGCGCTTACCGTGGCCTTCGAAGACGCCTTCCCCGAGGCCGAGTCGCTGTCGCCGCCGGAACAGCCCGTCAGGGCCAGGGCCGCCAGAGCGCACAGGGCCACGGCGGCGCGGGGGACGGCAGGGGCAGTACGCATGTGGGGGCTCCTGGAGACAACTCGGCTGCACGATAAGCGACTTGGCCGACGGAACCTATCCCTGCTCCTCCGCTACGTCTACTGTCCCCGAGGACAGTAGACACCGCACGCCCCCGTTGTTTGGATCACGATCGGCGCACACCTCGGTGCGCGCATCCAGCCAACGGGAGGAATCGACATGTCTCACACCTCTGGGAAGCGAAGAGTCGTTACGGTCGCCGCCGCGGCCCTCGCCGCCACGAGCCTGGCCCTCGCCGCCGCGCCGGTCGCCTCCGCCGCGACCGGTAAGAACGGCGCCCTGGAGTCCAGGGAGTTCGGCCTCTACTACAACACGAACCGCGGCGGCTGCGTCTTCGACCTGCTGGTCGAGGACACGAACTTCTCGGGCGACTACTTCAAGGGCAGCGGCTGCAACGGCCTGGGCCAGTCGACCAACGACAACGCGGCGTCGTATTGGAACCGCGACACGTACACCTGGTACGTGTACACAGACAAGAGCGCGGGCGGCGTCGAGGGCTGGCTGGACGGCAACACCTACAGCAACGCCTCGGAAGACTTCAAGAACGAGGTCTCCTCGTCCTACTACTGGGACGCGAACTGACACTCCATCACGCAATATCTGAGTGAGTAAGCAGCCGCTGTTCCGCCCGTAAGCGCCGGGCGGAACAGCGGCTGCCCCATCGTACCCGCGCGCGAAGGACCCCCCATGCGACCGCTTCACGGCCGGCGGACCGGCACCCTGCTCTCGGCACTAGCACTCAGCACCTGTGCACTGCTGCTCACCGCGTGCTCCGGTGAAAGCACAACGGACGAGTCCGGCAGCGAGCCGGAACTGGGCGAGATTCCCCTGATGCTGGAGACCGCCGGGCTGGAGTTCCCCCTGGACGGATACGAAGCCACGGTCGCGGAGCGCTCGGCACTCGTCCAGGCCCGGAAGAAACTCACGGTCCAGTGCATGGCGCGCTACGGCTTCACCTACACGCCCCCGGCGGAGCCGGAGACGGGCAGCGGTAAGGCCAACGCCCGCCTCTACGGCGTGGTCAGCGCCAAGGTCGCCGCCCAGTACGGATACCAGAACCCAGGCGCCGCCTCCGCCCCGCAGAAGACGGCGACAGCGCCGCTCACCGAGGCCGAGGAACTCGCGTTGAACGGTGAAGACCTGTTGGACCCGGCCGACCTTCCGGCGAGTCAGGAAGACGCCGAACGCAAGGGCGGCAGCAAGCAGAAGATCGGCGGAAAGGCCGTACCAGTGGGCGGCTGCGGCACTGAGGCGTCCCTCAAGCTCTACCGGCCGAAGGCGAACGCCGTAGACATGCTGTACGTCTTCAACCTCAAGAGCAAAGCACAGTCCCTGTCCCGCGCCGACTCCCGCGTCCGCGAGAACACCGAGAAGTGGTCGGCGTGCATGCGCAAGGCCGGATACTCCGCCACCGACCCGATGGATGCCGCCGACGAACTCGGCTACACGGATGACGAGTTGTCCTCTTCAGCCGCGATCACAGCTGCCAAGGCGGACGTCGCGTGCAAGAAGGAGGTCAACCTGGTCGGCGTGCGCTACACGGTTGAAACCGCGTACCAGAAGCGCCTGATCGACAAGAACGCCGAGACGCTGAACCTGGCCCAGCAGCAGCTGGAGGACCGCCTCAAGCTCGCCGCCCGGCTGAACGGATGAGCCGCCGCACACCGGTCCTCACGGGTTCAAAATCATTGAACGAATGAATCATCAACGCTTTACCATGTGAGGAGAAAGGGTTTTCCAACTCCGTCCCCACTGTCGCGGATGGTGCCTGAGCAGTGCCTGTCTCTGGGGGGAGATGCATGCCGACCACCGACCCGATCACCACGGCCATGACCCGAATCGGCTTACTGACCGGGCGTGAGCGCGAGATCTTCGACCTCCTGGGCCGCTCCCAGTCCACCGCGGAGATCGCCGGGCGGCTCGGCATCAGCGCCCGCACCGTGAAGTTCCACATCGCGAACATCCGCACAAAGCTGGGCGGCCTCAGCCTCCACCTGCTGTGCGCCGCGTCCTACCTGCACGCCACCGGACCGGCGGAAGCACCCGCCGAACCCTGCGCCGCCCAGATCTAGCCGGGCGGCGCCCACTTCGACGGGTTGCCCGCTACTTCAGTTCCAGTCCCAACGGCCCCGCGATCTCCTCCGACATCACCTTGCCCGCCTCGAACTCCAGCGTCTCGTCGCCGATCGCCTGGTCCGTGTCGAGGCCGTCCAGCTCCTCCAGGGGCTGGTTCAGGCGGACGTGGGCCACCACCGACTGCAGGGCGCGCAGGGTCGCGGACGCCGTGGAGCCCCAGTTGGAGAAGTACGAGAACTGCCACCACCACAGGGCCTCCGTGGTGCGGCCCGAGCGGTAGTGGGCCATGCCGTGGCGCAGGTCCGCCATGACGTCGGCGAGGTCGTCGGAGATCCGGGCCGGCACGGGGGCCTTGCGGGGCTCGTAGGGGTCGAAGACCTCGGAGTAGACGTCGATCGGCTCCAGCAGGCGCGCGAGGTTCTCGCGGAGCTCGTCCACGTCGGCCTCCGGGCCCAGGTCGGGCTCGTAGCGCTCGTCGGGAACGATGTCCTCGTGCGCGCCGAGGCGTCCGCCTGCAAGGAGGAGCTGGGAGACCTCCAGGAGCAGGAAGGGGACGGCCGAGTCGGGCTCGTCGCCCTTCGCCACCTCTGTGACGGCCACCAGGAAGCTCTCGACCTGGTCGGCGATCTGGACCGCGAAGTCGTCCGGGTCCTGGGCGCTCGCGTGCAGTGTGGCGTCAGACATCTAGGAGTCGTCTCCCCTCGAAGGCGCGGCCGAGGGTCACCTCGTCCGCGTATTCCAGGTCGCCACCCACCGGGAGGCCGCTGGCCAGGCGGGTGACCTTGAGGCCCATGGGCTTGATCATGCGGGCGAGGTAGGTCGCCGTGGCCTCGCCCTCCAGGTTCGGGTCGGTGGCCAGGATCAGCTCCGTGACCGTCCCGTCGGCCAACCGCGCGAGGAGTTCTCTTATCCGCAGGTCGTCCGGACCGACACCCTCGATGGGGCTGATCGCGCCGCCGAGCACGTGGTACTTGCCACGGAACTCACGGGTGCGCTCGATCGCGACGACGTCCTTCGGCTCCTCCACCACACAGATGACGGAGGGGTCGCGGCGGGGGTCACGGCAGATGTTGCACAGCTCTTCCTGGGCGACGTTGCCACAGGTGGCGCAGAAGCGGACCTTCGCCTTGACCTCCATCAGGCACTGCGCGAGACGCCGTACGTCCGTCGGCTCGGCCTGCAGGATGTGGAAGGCGATCCGCTGGGCGCTCTTGGGACCGACGCCGGGCAGCCGCCCCAGTTCGTCGATGAGGTCCTGCACCACGCCTTCGTACAACGGACTGCCGTCCTTCCTGGGGTTCCTTGCACTGCATACGCTAGTTGGCCGACGCCCGTCTTAGAAGGGCAGCCCGGGGATGCCGCTGCCGCCGAGTCCCTGGGCGAGCGGGCCGAGCTTCTGCTGCTGGAGGGCCTGGGCGTTCTCGTTGGCCGCCTGGACGGCCGCCACGATCAGGTCGGCGAGGGTCTCGGTGTCCTCGGGGTCCACCGCCTTCGGGTCGATCTTCAGCGCGCGCAGCTCGCCGGCGCCGGTGACGGTGGCCTTCACGAGACCGCCGCCCGCCTGACCGTCGACCTCGGTCCTGGCGAGTTCCTCCTGCGCGTCCGCCAGGTCCTGCTGCATCTTCTGGGCCTGCTGGAGCAGCTGCTGCATGTTGGGCTGGCCACCACCGGGGATCACGATCAGCTCCTGTGCTTTCCGCCTTGAGACTTCCGTCTGTCCCGAGCCTACGTGTTCCACGCACCCGTCGCCCCGGCACTCTTTCGAGTGAGTCCATGGAGAGGCCTATACCTGATCAAGGCCCCCTTCCGAGCGGAAAAGAGAGCAAAGCGCCCCCTTCGCCACCCATTGGGCGGTAGGAAGGGTCCGGCACATCAGCATCAGGCGTCACGCAGGGTGACCGATCAGTAGGGAGCGCCGGTGGGTCAGCCGGAGATGCAGCCCGAGGGTCCGCCGCAGGACGGGCGGGCCGATCTGGCCGGGCGGACGTTTCCGCTCGGGGACTGGGGCGAGCCCGCCGTACGGCTGGACGAGCTGTACCGGTGGGTGGAGTGCGGGGCGCTGGAGACGGCGGCCTGGTATCTCACGGACCGGGTGTGGAAGCGGCGCGGCGCGCGGGCCCTGCGGGGCGGGGCCGCGGCGGGGGCGGTGACCGGGGCCCTGTTGCCGTTGCTGGACCTGACCGGCGTGGCGGATGCCGGCCTCGCGCCCTGGGGGTATCTCGCGCTGCTGCTCGCGGTGGCCTGTGTGGCCGTGGACCGGTACTTCGGGGTGACGGCCGGCTGGATAAGGGACGTGGCCACCGCGCAGGCCGTGCAGCGGCGGCTCCAGGTGCTGCAGTTCGACTGGGCCTCGGAGAGTGTGCGGGAGGTGCTCGGGCCGACGGAAGGGACGGCCGCGGAGGCCACGGAGCGCTGTCTGGGGGTGCTGCGGCGCTTCTCGGAGGACGTGACCGAGCTGATCCGGGTCGAGACGGCGGACTGGATCGTGGAGTTCCGCAACGGTTCGACTCCCATGGGGATCCAGGGGGCGGTGACGTCCGGGGGGCGGCAGGATCCAGGGGCCGCGCAAGGCCGTTTTCCGCTGCCTCCGGGTCCGCCCGCCCGGCCGAACATGCCTCGGCAGCGGCCGCCGGAGCCGAGGTGAGCTGGTGGTCCTCACACGCCGGACGGGCTGAATGAACCCGGCAGGTGCCCCTGTTCGCGGATCACGTCGGTGGGACTTCAGGGCGTGATCGCCGTCGGGGGAGCGGTCGGTGCCACCCGGGGAGCGTCGTCGTCCAGGACGGCGTGGACCGTACCGCCGGCGCCTATCGCCACCACCAGCGCGACGGCGACGAGGGCGGCCGTGACGGGACGGCTGCGGCCCGACTCCCCTTCGGGGTCCGGGGCGTACGGCGTCATGTACGTGCCCGGCGAGGAGCGTTCCCGCGAGTGGTGGTGTTCGGGCCCGGCAGAGGCGTGTTCCTCGGGACTCTCCATCGCGGGCCCTCCCCCGGGACCGAGACCGCACCTGCACGGCAGAAGTCCAGTGTCTACGTCCGTCCGCCACCCGTCGAGAGCTGGTCGAGCACCTTGGACAGCCGCTCCAACGCCCCTACGGCCTCGGCGAGTTCGGCCTCTCCGAAAGCCTCCGCGAGCCGGTCGGCGAAGGCCGCGTGGCCGGGGTCGATCCGGTGCACGGCGGCCAGCCCCTCCTGCGTCGGCGCGAGGAGCTTGGCGCGGCGGTGGGCGGGGTTGGGCCGGTACTCGGCCAGGCCCCGCTCCACCAGCAGATCGGCGATCCGCTGCACGCTCTGCCGGGTGATGCCCATCTCCCGGGCGATTCCGGCGACCGGAAGCGGCTCCCGGCGCACCGCGCCGAGCACCTGCCACCAGGCGGCGGTGAGTCCGGAGGGCCCGGCCAACTCCTCGGCCACGCCCAGGAACTGCCCGTTGAGCCGGAACACCCCGAGCGCGCCGCGGCTGAGCAGGTCCTGCCGCTCCCGGCTCACTCTCCGGCCGCCTTCTGCAGCACGGCGTACGCCTGCGGGTCGGAGTCGTGGAACAGCCGGTACCAGGCGTCCAGCACCTCACCGTCGTACACCCCGAGCAGCCGGAAGATCTCCCGGGCGAACGCGACGGGCTCGGTGGGCCCGGCGGTGATCAGCGGGCCGTCGGTCACGGCGTCCGCGTCGACGTACCGCTCGCCGCCGCCGTATCCCGTGGCCGCGAGATAGAAGGACACGGCACTGGTGTGCGCCCGGTCGTCGAGCAGCCCCTCGCGCGCGAGCCCCACGGTGGCCCCGCAGATCGCGGCGACGGGCACCCCGGCGTCGAGGAACTCCCGCGCCTTGCGGGCGAAGGGGGCGAGGTCGTCGCCCGCGTCCCAGAGATCGGCGCCCGGGAGGATCAGCAGGGAGCTGTCGGAGGGTCGTACGTCGTCCAGGGCGCACGCGGGCTGGACCCGCAGCCCGCCGACGGAGGTCACCGCCTCCCCCGAGGGCCCGACCGTCCGGATCTCGTACCCGGCGCGGGCGAGATAGGCCGTGGCGTGGCCCGTCTCCCAGTCGGCGTAGGTGTCGTACACGGCGAGATGCACGGGTTTGGTATTCATGACAACATGCTGTCATTTCGACAGTGTGCTGTCAATGGCTCCGGGCTGGACAACCTGTCGCGGAAAGCCGCCTTCCACAGACAGGACGCCGATACCGCTTCCGTATCGCGGACACCTACGCTCGGGCGCATGACCCCTCAGCCAGACCCCCAGGTCGGCGCCGCCGTAAAGGCCGCGGACCGTGCTCATGTGTTCCACTCCTGGTCCGCGCAGGAACTCATCGACCCGCTCGCCGTCGCCGGTGCGGAGGGGTCGTACTTCTGGGACTACGACGGGAACCGCTATCTCGACTTCACCAGCGGGCTCGTCTACACCAACATCGGCTACCAGCACCCGAAGGTCGTCGCCGCGATACAGGAGCAGGCCGCACACCTGACCACCTTCGCGCCCGCCTTCGCCATCGAGGCGCGGTCGGAGGCGGCCCGGCTGATCGCCGAGCGGACGCCGGGGGACCTGGACAAGATCTTCTTCACCAACGGTGGCGCGGACGCGGTCGAGCACGCCGTGCGCATGGCCCGGCTGCACACCGGGCGGGCCAAGGTGCTCTCCGCCTACCGGTCGTACCACGGGGGTACTCAGCAGGCCGTGAACATCACCGGCGACCCTCGCCGCTGGGCCTCCGACAGCGCCTCCGCCGGGGTCGTGCACTTCTGGGCGCCCTTCCTGTACCGGTCCCGCTTCTACGCCGAGACGGAGGAGCAGGAGACCGCGCGGGCCCTGGAGCACCTGGAGACGACCATCGCCTTCGAGGGGCCCGCCACCGTCGCCGCGATCATCCTGGAGACCATCCCCGGCACCGCCGGGATCATGGTGCCGCCGCCCGGCTACCTCGCAGGGGTCCGTGAGATCTGCGACAAGTACGGGATCGTCTTCGTCCTGGACGAGGTCATGGCCGGGTTCGGGCGCACCGGTGAGTGGTTCGCCGCCGACCTGTCCGGGGTCGTACCCGACCTCATGACCTTCGCCAAGGGCGTCAACAGCGGATACGTGCCGCTCGGCGGTGTCGCCATCTCCGGCGCCATCGCCGAGACCTTCGGCAAGCGGCCGTACCCCGGCGGGCTCACCTACTCCGGGCACCCCCTCGCCTGTGCCGCCGCCGTCGCGACGATCAACGTCATGGCGGAGGAGGGCGTCGTCGACAACGCCAGGCACCTCGGTACGGCCGTCCTGGAGCCGGCGCTCAAGGAACTCGCCGAGCGGCACCCGAGCGTCGGCGAGGTGCGCGGCGTGGGCATGTTCTGGGCCCTGGAGCTCGTGAAGAACAAGGAGACCCGCGAGCCGCTGGTGCCGTACAACGCGGCCGGTGAGGCGAACGCCCCGATGGCCGCGTTCGGGGCCGCCGCGAAGAAGCAGGGCATCTGGCCGTTCGTCAACATGAACCGGACGCATGTGGTGCCGCCGTGCAACGTCAGCGAGGCCGAACTGAAGGAAGGGCTGGCCGCGCTGGACACCGCGCTCTCCGTGGCGGACGAATACACGGAGTAAGCCCTTGCGGCTTTCGAACGCGTAAGGTGGCGTGCTCGTAGACATGTACGAGCACGCCATTTGCACACGCGCGAGGGAGGCGCCCCGACGATGCCCGGCAGCAGTGGCAACGGCGCCGTCACCCGCAGCACGCTGCGGCAGCAGATCGCGGACGCGCTGCGCGACGAGGTACTGGCCGGGCGGCTCCAGCCGGGGCAGGAGTTCACGGTGAAGGAGATCGCCGAGCAGTACGGCGTCTCCGCGACCCCGGTCCGCGAGGCCCTCGTGGACCTGTCCGCGCAGGGGCTCCTGGAGGCCGACCAGCACCGCGGCTTCCATGTGCACGAGTACTCGCTCGACGACTTCCGGGGCATGATCGAGGCCCGCAGCCTGGTCACCGAGGGCATGTTCCAGTCCCTCGACGCCGGGCACCGCGTCCTCCAGGAGCTCGAAGAGCCCCGTACCGCCGCGGCCGTGGCGGGCGTGCGGCGGCGCGGCGAGGAGGCGCAGCGGGCCGCCGTCGCGGGCGACCTGACCGTACTGATCGGCTACGACCTGCGCTTCTGGCGCGAACTGAGCGTCCTGTTCGGCAACCCCTATCTCGCCGACTTCCTGCACCGGCTGCGGGTGCAGACCTGGGTGTGCACGGTCCAGCACCTGCGCCGGCTCACCGATCTGCGCGGGCGCCTGTGGGCCGGGCACACCGAGGTCTACGACGCCCTCTACCAGCGGGACACCACGACCGCCCGCAAGCTCCTCATCGCCTACAACGGCCACTATCTGACCCTCATCGAGGGCCTCAGCACCGACTGAGCGCGCCGGGCACGGGTACAACGTGCACTACAGGAGCCACCCGGGCGCCCCAGCGACTACCCTGCCTTGACCACCGTACGAAGACATCCGCGCACCGCGAGTATCCGAGGAGTTGTCTTTTGGCCTGTGACCTGTGGCTGGTGCCTCTCGTCGACGTGTTGTGCCACACCCCGGACAACCCGTTCGCCGAGGAACTCGCGCAATACAACAAGGTGCTCGCCGAGGCCGGGTTGCCGCCGGTGCCGGTGTACCAGTACATGCCGGGCCTGTCCGGCGACGTCGCCCCGGTCGCCGGCTTCGACTACGACGCCCTGCACTTCCTGCGCCGCGCCTATCTGCTCCAGGTGTGCGGGCTGCCGGTCACCCCGGTCGACGAACTCGGCGGTGACTACGAGCAGTTGCTGGAGATGTTCGAGACGACGGCCCAGCAGTCGCACCTGGTCTGGCATTACGACCACGCGGGCGCGTATGTCCCCGTCGACTTCCCGCACCCCCTCGCCAACGACGAACTGCTCGCGGGCGGCGGCCCGTTGGGCTCCGCACAGACCCTGCTGCGGGAACTGGAGTTCGTGGCCCCGGTGATCGGCATCGATCCGGCCAATCCCCCGGCACCCCCGGAACCGCCGCGTGCCCCCACGGAGCTGGAGGAGCCGGCCGTCCCCGCGCCGTACGACCCCAGCCCCTTCGCCCGCGAACGCCATGTCTGGCTGGGGCTGCACGCGGCGGCGACCCGGAGCCTCGCACAGGGCTCGATGATCATCTTCAGCTGAGGGTCAGCGACCCAGCTGGGAGAGGCCCTTCTGGACGTCCTCGTAGTTCATCACCGGGGTGTAGGTGATCTTCGCCCCGAGGTGCATGAAGAACGGCTCAGCGATCACCGGCATCTGTGAGCTGTCCTGCATGTCGAAGACCAGGTAGGCGGTGCGCTGACCGTTCTCGGCGGTGAAGTAGGCCGCTTCGGGCTTGAGCTGTTCCAGCGACGCCTCGATCAGCTTCGGCAGGGTGCCGTTGCTGATGGCCTCGTTCGCCTTCTCGGTGTCCATGGACGCTTTGAGCAGTACGCGCATCGCACTCACCTTCTCCGGATCGACAGACGCCGATGCACGCTCCCAGCGTATTCCCATATGCGGCATTTCTCCCTTCCTGGACCTCCTCCACCGACAGCCTGGGTATCCGGCTCGGCGAGGTTGAGTACGGCTACTCACGCGGCCGTCGGCGCGCTCGCGGCATCGTGGTGAATCACAGACAGACGACCTTCTGGGGGCTCCCGATGGACCGCGTGCGCCACTTCCTCAACCCGCTCTCCCTCGGCTACCTGCTCGTCGTGGCCGCGGTCGTCGTATGGGTGGGCGTGGACGCGCTGTTCGTCGAGCACGCGGACGCGAGCCTCGCCGGTGTCTGGGCGTTCCTGGTCACGGCCCCGGCGTCGCTGCTGTTCGTGATGCTGCCGGGCGCCCTGGCGTGGGCCGGGATCGTCGCCGGGGCCGTCGTGAACGCGGCGGTGCTCGGGGCGGCGTACCGCAGCGTCACCGGCCGCCGCCCGCGCCCCGCGGCCTGAGGTCCTACGGCCCCGGTGGCCGCCCAGCAGTCAACTGCCGGGCGGCCACCGGGGTTTTGTGCGTCCGTGGCACCGGCAGACGTTGATCCACTGAACGGGTGAATACCCTCATACGCCCACAAAAGCCTGGGCATGCAGCGCGCATGCGCTCCGCCTTGATCACGACGGTCCTGCTCGCCGCCCTCGCTCCCCTCGCCGCCCCGCCCGCCCAAGCCGCCGCTGCCGTACCGCCGGGGCATGTCCACTTCTGGGCGGAGCCCGGGCAGATGGGACCGGGCGGTGCCTGGGACTACGCGCCGCCGGGGTACCAGGAGGCGGAGCCGCGGGTGAAGCGGCACGCGTACTCTTCGACTCGCACGCCCCCGTCACCGTCTACGCGATCGGCTTCCAGGGCGGCGGCGCCTGTGTGTACCGGGCGATCCGGCCGGACGACTACTCCGACAACTGGGAGTGGGCCACGAAGTTCGACGGGGTCAGTGACACCACGATGGGCTGCCAGGCCGGCTGATCCGCTCATGCGCGCCCATACGGCGACGGCCCTGGCCGTCCTCACTCTCCTCACCGGATCCGCCTGCGCCGCGGGGGCCGCCCGCCCGGCACTCCCGGCCGACGACGTCATCAAGGCGGCCACCCGCGAACTCACCGACGACTGTCTGACCCGGCGGGGCCTCACCCCGGAGTCGGACCAACAGCGGGTGTCCGAGGCCCTGTTCGGCGCAGGTCGGCCCGAGCTGTCACTCCGGCTGCCCACCGGCTACACGGTCCGCGCCCACACCGACGGCTGCCTCGCGGCCGCGCAACGGCGGCTCTACGGCGACCAGGACCGCTGGTTCCGTACCTCGGTCGTCGTCAACAACCTGAAGCCCGAGGCCGCCAGGACCGGCCGCCCGCTCTCCGAGGTCCGTGCCACGCACCGCGCGGAGATCGCGGAGTGGCGGCGGCTGCGCGCCCACGCCCTCACCACAGCGACCGCCCTGCTGGAGGGCGGCGGGATCACCCGGTCAAGCACCACCCACCCGAAGGGAAACCAGTGAAGCGCTTCATCGCCGTCCTGTCCGCCGGACTGCTCGCCACCGGACCGTCCTCGCCACCTCGGCCTCGGCCCAGGCGGCGGCCTGCGGCAGCGGGAACTTCTGCGCGTGGACGGACGCCAACTACCAGGGCCAGAAGATCGAGTGGACCGGCGACGACGGCTGGTGGGAGAGCAACATCGCCGACCAGGACTCGTCCTGGGCCAACCACGGCATCTCCGGCCCCGGCATCAAGGACTACGTCCGGGTGTACGCCTCCGCCAACCAGCTCGGCCCGATGACCATCTGCCTCGCGCCCGGCCAGGAGGCCGGCTACAACGGCGTGGCCAACGACCGCGGCGACTCCCACACCTGGGCGACCGGCTGCTGACACGCCGGCCGCCCGTGCGGCGGGGCTCCGGTCAGAAGACCGGGGTCCCGTCCTGCGTCAGCCTCCAGTTGGTGACCGCGAAGTCCTTCGGGTCGAGGGCACCCTTGGACGTCACGTAGTCGATCATCAGCTGGCGGATCTCGTTGGTGGAGCTGTAGGCGATGTCGGCGGCGGCGATGTGCGGGTAGCCGGAGCCGCCGTTGGCCCGGTAGTTGTTGACGGCGACGACGAAGACCTGGTCGTCGGTGACCGAAGTGCCGTTGTAGGACAGGTTCTTGATGCGGGAGCCCTCGGCCGCCGCGATGTCGATGTCGTACGAGACGCCGGCCGCCGTGTCGTACATGTAGTCCCAGAAGCTGTTGGCGTTGGTCAGCGTGGCGGTGTCCACGGCCGTGCCCGCCGGCACCCGGTGGTAGTACTTCGCCGCGTACTCCAGGTAGTCCTTGAGCTGGGCGCCGGTGAGCTTCTTGCCGTACAGGGTGTTGTCGTAGATGTAGAGCCCGGCGATGTCCTTGATGGTGACGCTGCCCGCGGGGATGTCGGCGGTGCGGGAGAAGGGCGCGGCGACCGAGATCAGCGGGAGGGCCGCGTCGGAGGTGGACAGCCCTGCCTTGACCGTGTCCATCTGGACCTGGTGGATGAAGTCCATGATCGGGACGTCCTTCCAGCAGGAGTCCGCCGCGGAGAGGTCCTCGGTGCAGGTGCCGACGGCCGTGTTGACGTACTTCACCACCAGCTCGTGGTCGGCCTCCAGGAGCTTCCTGATCTCCGGGTCCTCGTCGACCGTGTTGGGGTTCAGGGTCTGGGCGGTCTTCTTGGTGACCTTCCACTGCCCGCGCACGAGTACCAGCTCGAAGTCGAAGACGCTCAGGCGGTAGCCCCAGCAGTACGGCTCGGAGAGCAGCACGTCCTCGCCGGTCTCGTCGTTCTTCACCGTGTACGACGGCACCTCGACGTGGGTGTGGCCGACCAGGATCGCGTCGATGCCGGGGACCTGCTGGGCGACGAGGTTGGAGGCGTTCTCGACGTACGGGAGCTCGTCGCCGTACGACGAACTGCCGTCCAGGCCCGAGTGGTCGGTGAGGAAGACGACGTCACAGCCGAGGGCGCGCAGCCGGGGCACGTACTTCTTCGCCTGCTCGACCAGGCCCGGGAAGACCATCTTGCCGCTGACGTTGTCCTTGTCCCACAGGGCGATGCCGGGGTTGGTCAGGCCGAGGATGCCGACCTTGATGTCGGGGGCGCCGGGGACGCAGATGCGCTTCACGGTGTACGGCTGGAAGGCGGGCTTCAGTGTCTTCGCGTCCAGCGCGTTGGCGCCGAGCAGCGGGAAGCGGCACTGGCTCTCGAACTTCCTGAGCACCTCGATGCCGTAGTTGAACTCGTGGTTGCCGAGGGCGGCGGCGTCGTAGCGCATGTGGTTCATGGCGACGGCCATCGGGTGCTTGGGCGCGCCCTTGTCGGTGATGGGCTGCACGCGCGCGAAGTAGTAGGCGAGGGAGGTGCCCTGGATGATGTCGCCGGCGTCGACGAGCAGGACGTGCTCCTCGCCCTTGGCCGCGCGCTGCTGCTTGATGAGGGTGGCGACTCTGGCGACGCCGACGGAGTTGCCCTTGGCGTCGGAGTAGGCCTTGTCGAGGTAGTAGTCCCAGTCGAAGACGTGGCTGTGCAGGTCGGTGGTGCCGAGGATGGAGAACGTCCACGTCCTGTTGCCCTTGGCGGGCTTGTGCTCGGCGGCCTGGGCGGCGGGTGCGCCCGCCGCCCCCGCGACGGCCACGGCGGCACCGGTGACGGCCGACTTCTTCACGAAATCCCGGCGGTTGAGGGGGCTGACGGACATGGGCGGACTCCTGGGGAGGGCGGGAGCGAGCGTGAGCCGGCTGTGACTACACGCGTAGATCGTGACTGCCGGCCACTGCCGTCGAAACCAGGAGTTATCCAACTCTGGGTCAAGTAAAGGAAATGAGCGGGGTTCCGAAAAGGAGAGGGCCCGGTGTCCTCGGACCCTCACTTTTCAGCCGAGGACTTCTCCGGCGACCTTCGACTGCCGGAGCTGGAGGCTCTTCCAGCCGGGCAGTACCTCGGGGTTCTCCGTCAACCACTTCGACTGCGCCGCGGCCAGTCTGGCATAGGAAATGGCCAGATAATCCGTTTCGCCCTTGCACCGCAGATCCGCCAGTGCCGCCGGGTGCTTACGGAGGTCCGTGTCGGCGGGCAGGGACTTCACCAGGGTCACCGGGTCCGTCGTCTCGACACCGGCCCGTAGCACGCATTCCCGCCACCGTTCGTTGACCGCGCGGAACTGCTTGTCATGGTCCAGCCGTTCCAGCGACTCGTTCTGCCCGTCGTGGAGCTGAAGCCGCAGCCGCAGATAGCTGAGCCGCCCTTCCGTGCCCCCGAGCAGCCGCCGCTCCGCCTCGGCCTGGCAGCCGTTCGCCGGCCGGGACACCTGGAGAGACGCGCCCTTCGCGGAGATCTTGTCGTCGGGATCGCCGTAGAGCGCACGCGTGAACGCCTCGCTCCGGGGCTGCTCCGGGGGCAGCGTCTGCGACGGCTCGGCCCGGCGCGGGGGAAGGGACTCCAGGCCGAACGGTGACGGCCGCTCGGCGGTCCCGTCGGTCACCTCGGCCACCGGGGCGGGTTCATAGCGGAAACCGTGCTTCGCCATGCACCCGACGATGAGACGCTGCTTGGCCAGCGCGACCCGGCGCTGCGGTTCGGTCCACCGGTAGAAGACTCCGTTGATCGCCGGCCGCAGGGCCAGGCGGGCCGCCGACTCCTTCGACCGGTCCGGCACCGGCGCCGGCTCTCCCGGCCGTGCCGCGTACGCCCAGGCCGCCGCGCCCAGGACGAGGACGACCACCAGCGGCGCGACGAAACGACGTATTCGTGCGGGCACTGCCTCTCCCCTCCTTCTCGTCCTTCTCGTCCTTCTCGCCAGTTCTTCGAGCAGGTCCGGCCCGGTGGTGCACCGGGCCGGACCGGGTTCGTCGATCCGTGGCCGCTGTTACCAGCAGTCGATGGACGTCGTCCCGCGCAACTGGAGGGAGCTCGCCCGCTGGCGCAGGCTGCTGGTCAGTCCGCTGCCGTTCGTGGTGCTGGTGTTTCCGCCGTTGCTGGCGGTGGAGGCGATGTAGTCACCGGGATTCACACAGAACAGGAATCCCGAGTAGCTCGCACCGTCGTAGTAGTGGCTCTCGTAGCCACCGGTGCTGGAGTTGCTGGCGGACCACACGTTGTTGTTCACGGCCGCGCCGTAACCGGCACCCCCGCTCACCTGGTTGAAGGTGTCGCCGCTGAAGTTCGAGTCGCTGTTGAAGTACGAGTGCCGGGCGGAGTCGATCGTGGTGTAGAAGACGCAGTGGTAGCCGGAGGCGCAGTTGGGTCCCGCCGAGGCCGGAGCCGCGACGACCGCACCGCCGACGGCCACCATGGCGGTCAGACCGGCGAGGAGCCCGAGCCGCCGGCGCACACGTGACGTCCCATTCCGTACAGGCATTTGCCTTTCCGTCCTTCCGTTGATTCGACCCGTTAACCGGGCTGCCCGAACCGCATTCGAGATATCGGCGCCGGAATTCAGGGCCGCTGTCTCGAAGTGGTCCGTGAGATCAACGGAACTATTGCCGAGCAAGTCGGGCTCGGCCATGCTGTGTCGCCCGGTGGCAAACACCAAGGCCTTGGGGGAGAACGAGATGCTCCGTATCCACTTCACCGACCGGGATCTCGCCCGGATCCGCGTGGCCACCAATCCGGATCCACTGTGGGAGATCGCCACGAGCCTGCACCGCTTCCAGAGCCGCCGTGGCCGCTGGGCCTACGCGGCCTGGCATCGCGTCAGCAGGGCCCGGCTGCGCGAGAGACGGCTGGACCGTGTCCTGCGGACCGGGCTGCTGCCGCTGTTTCCTAGAGCCGCGTACTACCCGGACTTCCTGAATCCCGCCGAGTCCGCCGACGGGCTCGGCCCCGGCCTTGAAGCCATCCTGGCCACACCGCCGCACCGGGTCCTGCACGAGATGTCGATCCTCGACCGCCGCGTCGGTGCGCCGTCCTGGGCTCCGCGGCTGGCCGACACCGAGACCCGCAAGGAGCTGGTCGAGGCGATCCGCGGCTATCACGAAGCCGTCATCGCCCCGCACACCGACCACATGCGGGCCCGTTTCGAGGCCGACCGGTCGGCCCGCTGCCGGGGGCTTCTCGACGGCGGCGTCGAGGGCATGCTCGCCGGGCTCGCGCCCACGATGAGATGGCGCCGCCCCGTCCTGTACGTCGACTACCCCGCCGACGAACGGGACCTGCGCCTGAACGGCCGCGGGCTGGTGCTCGTCCCCTCGTACTTCTGCTGGCACACCCCGATCGGTCTCGCCGACCCCACGCTGTCGCCGGTCCTGGTCTACCCGATCCTGCACAAACCGGCCTCCACGCCGGACGCCCTACCGGCCTCCTTGCGGGCCGAGGCCTTACCGGACGGCTCGGTACCGGCCCCGCTGAGCACCCTCCTCGGGCGCACCCGGGCCACCGTCCTCTGTGTCACCGCCACCGGTGCCACCACCGGCGAGATCGCCCGTGCCGCCGGGGTGTCCAGCTCCTCCGCCAGCAAGCACACCACCGCCCTGCGCGACGCCGGGCTGATCACCAGCATCCGCCACGCCACCAGCGTCCTGCACACCCTCACCCCGGCCGGGATCTCGGTGCTGCGCGCCACCCGCCGCTGACTCCGCGCCGGCGACGCCGACAGCTCCGAGAAGCCGTCGGCGTCGCGAAAGCGGGTACTACAGGAACGAGTTGATCTCGATCGTCTCGTCCCGGCCCGGGCCCACGCCGATCGCGGAGATCGGGGCGCCGGACATCTCCTCCAGCGCCTTCACGTAGTCCTGGGCGTTCTTCGGGAGGTCAGCGAAGGTCTTGGCCTTCGTGATGTCCTCGCTCCAGCCCGGCAGGTACTCGTAGATCGGCTTCGCGTGGTGGAAGTCGGTCTGGGAGTACGGGAGTTCCTCGACGCGCTTGCCGTCGATCTCGTAGGCCACACAGACCGGGATCTGCTCCCAGCCGGTGAGGACGTCGAGCTTGGTGAGGAAGAAGTCGGTGAGGCCGTTGACGCGGGTCGCGTAACGGGCGATCACCGCGTCGAACCAGCCGCAGCGACGGTCACGGCCGGTGGTGACACCCCGCTCACCGCCGATGCGGCGCAGCGCCTCGCCGTCCTCGTCGAACAGCTCGGTCGGGAACGGGCCCGAGCCGACCCGGGTCGTGTAGGCCTTCAGGATGCCGATGACCCGGCTGATCTTCGTCGGACCGACACCGGCGCCGGTGCAGGCACCGCCCGCGGTGGGGTTCGACGAGGTGACGAACGGATACGTGCCGTGGTCGATGTCCAGGAGCGTGCCCTGGCCGCCCTCGAAGAGGACGACCTTGTCCTGCTCCAGGGCCTGGTTGAGCACCAGGACGGTGTCGGCGACGTACGGCTTCAGCCGGTCCGCGTAGCCCAGCAGCTCCTCGACGACCTGCTCCACCTCGATGGCGCGGCGGTTGAAGACCTTGGTCAGGAGCTGGTTCTTGCCGTCGAGGGCCGCCTCGACCTTCTGGGTCAGGATCGACTCGTCGTACAGATCCTGGATCCGGATGCCGACGCGGTTGATCTTGTCCGCGTACGTCGGCCCGATGCCGCGACCGGTGGTGCCGATCTTGCGCTTTCCGAGGAAGCGTTCCGTCACCTTGTCGACGGTGACGTTGTACGGCGTGATGATGTGGGCGTTACCGCTGATCAGGAGCTTGGAGGTGTCGACGCCGCGGTCGTTCAGTCCGTTCAGCTCGGAGAACAGGACCGACGGATCGACGACGACACCGTTGCCGATGACCGGGGTGCACCCCGGAGACAGGATTCCGGAAGGGAGGAGGTGGAGGGCGTACTTCTGATCGCCCACGACTACCGTGTGGCCGGCGTTGTTGCCGCCCTGGTAGCGCACCACATAGTCAACGGATCCGCCTAGCAGGTCCGTCGCCTTTCCCTTGCCTTCGTCACCCCACTGAGCACCGAGCAGCACAAGTGCGGGCACGCGCGTACACCCCTTCCGGGCGGGGCATGTCCAAGGTCAGGGGTGTACGCGTACGGTTTGCCGTCGCGTGCACCAACGGCCGTCGTCGGCCGCTGCCCGTCGGACCCGGATGCCCCGGAATAGACGAAGCCCCTGGCGCAATAGCGCAAGGGGCTCTTGCACAAAGATGCTACCCGAGGAAGCGAGGCATGGCCGAGGTGGCGACTTCCGCGACTTCCGATCAGCTGCTCGTGGTGATCGATCCGGTCGCCCGGAGGACGGACGGCGAGTCCGTACGGATCGTGAAAGACGTGCTCAGCGCGGGTGCGGCGACGAAGGTGTGTCTGCCGGAGGGGCCCGAGGAATTCGCCCGGGCACTGGCCCGGCGGGGCTCCCGGCGGCCGGTGGTGGTCGGTGACGACCGGGCGCTGATGCGGGCGGTGGTGCAGTTGCACCGGCAGCGGGAGCTGGCCGAATGTGTGCTGTCGGTGGTGCCGGTGGGCCCTGCCCTGGGCGTCGCCCGCGCGCTCGGGGTGCCCACGGGGCCGGTGGCGGCCGCGCGGGCGGTCCTGGACGGCGCCGAGCGACGCCTGGACATGCTGGTGGACGACAGCGACGGGGTGGTGCTCGGTGCGCTGCGGATTCCCGCCCTCGTCGCCCGCGAGGAGCCGGTGGAGGCGGCGCGGCCCTGGCTGCGGACCTGCCAGTCCCTCGTACGGACCCTGGTGCCGGCCCGTCCCGGCCGGGAGACCGCGCTCGCCGTTCCCGGGCCCTCGCGGCTGCGGGTAGTGGTCGACGGGGTGACCCTGGTGGACCTGGACCAGCCCCTGGAGGCGGTCTCGGTGACCCCGGGCCACGGCGGCGGCCTCGCCTCGGTGGAGGTGCGCCCGCTGTCGGTGGGTGCGGAGGCGTCCCCGCTGCTGGCCACGGGGAGGACGGTGACCGTGACGGGCGCGGATTTCCGGTACCGGGGGGACACGGGGGTGGCGGGGCCGGTGCGCAGGCGGACGTGGACGGTGCGGGAGGGGGCGTTGCGGCTCACTGTGCCGCGGTGAGCCCCTCGGCGCGCGCGGAGTCACCACCGGGTAAGCCCCTCGGAACGCCCGGAGCCACCACCGGGTGAGCCCCCCCGGAACGCCCGGAGCCACCACCGCGTAAGCCCCCCGGAACGCCCGGAGCCACCACCGCGTAAGCCCCCCGGAACGCCCGGAGCCACCACCGCGTAAGCCCCCCGGAACGCCCGAGGTTACCGCGCCGCGGTGGGCCCTTCGGGGCGCTCGGGGTTACCCTGCGGTCACTTCCTCGTGGTCGCGGTCGTCCTTGAGTTCCACCCCGGTCCGCCCCAGCTCCCGCGCCCGCCCCATCAGCCCCGCCAGCTTCCCCGCCGCCCCTTCGTACGACAGCCCCAGCGGCGGGCGGATGTTGGACAGGCAGTTGCGGTCGGCGTCGGTCGTCACGCCCGGCTTCGGACCGTACGTCAGGTACGCGCCCAGCGAGTCCGCCGCCGACATACCGGGCCGTTCACCGATCAGCACCACCACGATCGCCGCGCCCATCGCCGCCGCCACGTCGTCGCCGAGGGCCACGCGGGCCTGTTCGGCGAGGACGACCGGGGCGATCCGCCAGCCCTCCAGCCGTGCCGTCGTCCCGCGCACCACCGCCGCCGCGTGCTCGTGCACCGCCCGGCTGGAGAGCCCGTCGGCGACGACGAAGACCACGTCCCAGTCCCCCGTGGGCAGATGGGCCCGGTCCGTGGGATCGAGACGGCGGCCCAGGTCGGGGCGCTGGAGGTAGGTGAGCCGGTCACCCGCCGCGCTGCGGACCCGTATCGTCGCCGTGCCGGGCAGCCCCGCCGCGATCACGTCCGGTTCGAACGGCGAGTGCACCGCGTCCCGGGCCGCCGCGTGGGCCGCCTGGAGTTCGAGGCGGTGCCGGGTGGGAAGGGCGGAGCCGGCGCGGCCGAGACCGATGCGGGCCTGGGTGCGCTGCCGCAGCGCCGACCACAACTCACCTGTCTGCACGGTCACTTCAGTCATGCCGCGAGCTCCTTCCCGATCGCCGTCAGCGGATGTGAGGCCACTTCGCGGATCCCGCCGCGCTCGTCCAGCAGCCCGATCGAGTCGAGCCATGCCTCGAACTCCGGTGCCGGGCGCAGCCCGAGGACCTCCCGCAGGTACAACGCGTCGTGGTACGAGGCGGACTGGTAGTTGAGCATGATGTCGTCGCCGCCCGGAGTGCAGATCACGAAGGACGCGCCGGCCACGCCGAGCATGGTCAGCATGGTGGCGATGTCGTCGTCGTCGGCGTCCGCGTGGTTGGTGTAGCAGATGTCCAACCCCATGGGCAGGCCGAGGAGTTTGCCGCAGAAGTGGTCCTCCAGCGCGGCCCGCAGGATCTGCCGGCCGTCGTAGAGGTACTCCGGGCCGATGAAGCCGACGACCGTGTTCACCAGCAGCGGGTCGTAGCGCCGGGCCACCGCGTACGCCCGTGTCTCCACCGTCTGCTGGTCCACCCCGTGGTGCGCGCCCGCCGAGAGGGCGCTGCCCTGGCCGGTCTCGAAGTACATGACGTTCCGGCCGACCGTCCCCCGGTCGAGCGCGAGTGCCGCCTCGTACGCCTCGTCCAGCAGGCCGAGCGTCACGCCGAAGGAGGCGTTGGCCGCCTGCGTGCCCGCGATCGACTGGAAGACCAGGTCGACGGGGGCACCCTTCGCCATCAGGTCCACGCTCGTCGTGACATGGCACAGCACACAGGACTGGGTGGGGATCGCGTACCGCTGGATCACCCCGTCGAGCAGCTCCAGCAGGTCCCGTACGGCCTTGGGGCTGTCCGTCGCCGGGTTGATGCCGATCACCGCGTCGCCGGAGCCCAGCAGCAGGCCGTCCAGCAGGGCCGCGGCCACGCCCGCCGGGTCGTCGGTGGGGTGGTTGGGCTGGAGGCGGGTCGCGAGGCGTCCCGGGAGGCCGATGGTGGAGCGGAAGGCCGTCACGACCCGCACCTTGCGGGCCACGGCGACCAGATCCGCGTTGCCCATCAGCTTGGAGACCGCCGCGACCATCTCGGGCGTGAGCCCGGGCGACACGGCGGCCAGCGCCCCGGCATCGGTTCCGGGAGACAGCAGCCACTCCCGGAACCCGCCGACCGTCATCGAGGCCACCGGCGCGAAGGCCACGGGGTCGTGCGTGTCGAGGATCAGCCGGGTCACGTCGTCGGTCTCGTACGGGATCAGCGGCTCGGCGAGGAAGTCCGCCAGCGGCACCTCCGCCAGCGCCCAGCGCGCGGCCACCCGCTCCCGTTCGGAGTCGGCCGCAAGACCCGCCAGCCGGTCCCCGGACCGCTCGGGGCTCGCGGCGGCGAGCAGTCGGGCAAGGGTGTCGAAGCGGTAGCGGTGACCGCCGAGAACGGACGTGTAGCTCATGCCGGTGACGCTACGAGCCGCATATTGCCGCCAGATTTCTAAAGGTCTGGTTGACAAACATTTAACGCCCCGAGACCCTTGCTCGACTCATTCGGGCTACAGAGTTCCGGTTCGACACACAGTGGACGGGCAAGAAAGGGGCCACCCGATGGCAGTGGACGAGGGAGTCGCCCCGGCGGCGAAGACGGACGGCGAGGGCACGGTTCACCGGCTGAAACCCAATGCCATCGGCTTGCTCGGCGTGGTCTTCATGGCCGTGGCGACCGCCGCCCCGATCACCGCGATGACGGGCAACGTGCCCTTCATGGTGTCGGCGGGCAACGGCATCGGCGCCCCCGCGAGCTATCTCGTCGCAATGGTCGTCCTGGCAATCTTTTCCGTCGGCTTCACCTCGATGGCGAAGCACATCACCTCGACCGGCGCCTTCTACGGCTTCATCTCCTACGGCCTCGGCCGCACCGCCGGTCTCGCGTCGGGACTGCTCGCCACCTTCGCGTACGTCGTCTTCGAGCCGGCGCTCATCGGCATCTTCTCGACGTTCGCGACGGGGACGCTGAAGGACCAGACCGGGGTGCACATCCCCTGGTGGGCGTTCGCGATCCTGATGCTCGCGGTCAACGCGACGGGCACCTGGTTCGGCGTCTCGGTCGCCGAGAAGCTCCTCGTCGTGCTGCTGGCCACCGAGGTGACGATCCTCGCCGCGATGGCGATCTCGGTCGCCTTCCACGGCGGCGGCCCGGACGGCTTCAGCCTGGACCCGGTCAACCCCGTCAACGCGTTCAAGGGCACGTCCGCCGGTCTCGGCCTCTTCTTCGCCTTCTGGTCGTGGGTCGGCTTCGAGTCCACGGCGATGTACGGCGAGGAGTCCCGCAACCCGAAGAAGATCATCCCCAAGGCGACGATGATCTCCGTCCTGGGCGTCGGCGTCTTCTACGTCTTCGTCTCCTGGATGGCCATCTCGGGCACCGGCGAGTCCAACGCCGTCAAGGTCTCCACCGACAACCCCCTTCAGCTCTTCTTCGGGCCCACCGAGCAGTACGTCGGCCACTGGGCCGTCGACGTCATGCAGTGGCTGATGATCACCGGCTCGCTGGCCTGCGGCATGGCCTTCCACAACTGCGCCGCCCGCTACATGTACGCGCTGGGCCGCGAGGGCGTCCTGCCCTCGCTGAAGAACACGATCGGCCGCACCCACCCCCGGCACGGCTCACCGCACATCGCGGGCCTGGTGCAGACCGTCGTGACGGCCGTACTCCTGCTGGCGTTCTGGGCGGCCGGCAAGGACCCGTACTCCGGCACCTACGTCCTGCTCGCGATCCTCGGCACCATGGCGATCCTGATCGTGCAGGCCGTGTGCTCCTTCGCCGTGCTGGTGTACTTCCGCAAGCACCACCCCGAGAGCCGGCACTGGTTCCGGACCCTCACGGCCCCGCTGGTCGGTGGCATCGCGATGCTCGCCGTGGTCGTCCTGCTGGTGTCCAACATGAGCGCGGCGGCGGGCACGGAGTCCGGTTCGCTGGTGCTGAAGGCCACACCGTGGCTGGTGGCGGCGGTCGCGGCGCTGGGCATCGGGTACGCGCAGTACCTGAAGCGGCGCTCGCCGGAGCGGTATCTGCTGCTGGGGCGGACGGTCCTGGAAGAGACCAAGGAGCGCTAGGGGGCGCCTCAGGGCGCGCCGAACAGCTTCTCGCGGTGCACCCGCCACCGCTCCATCATGGCCGCGACCTCGCCCTCGACGAACTCGAAGAAGGCGAGCGTCTCGGCCATGCGGCGTCCGGCGGGGGTGTCGGCACCCAGGCTCGCGACACCCTCCCGCAGGGCCCCCTCCCACCGCTTGATGACCGCCTCACGGTTGGTCAGGGCCTCGTACCACTGGTCGCCGTGCACCCGGTAGCGCTCCCGGCGTGACCCGGGCTCCCGCTCCCGCGAGACCATGTGCGTCTGGGCGAGGTAGCGCACCGCCCCGGAGACCGCGGCCGGACTGATCCGGAGCTGCTCCCCCAGCTCGGCGGAGGTCATCGTGCCCTCGTCGGAGGACAGCAGCGCGGCGAAGACCCGGGCCGGCATGCGCTGCATCCCGGCCTCGACGAGCTGGGCCGCGAAGCTCTCCACGAACTTCGAGACCGCCTCCTGGTCACGCCCCGCCGACCCCACCGCATCCGTCATGGTCACCACCCTAACGGGGCTTCATACGCTTCCTTAACTTCACAAATTTCTGAAAGAAGCGTACGTTCTGAAGCATGACGAAGGCAATCACGGTCTCCGGGCTCCACAAGTCGTTCGGCGCCACCCACGCCCTCGACGGCCTCGACCTGGAGGTGCGCACCGGCGAGGTGCACGGCTTCCTCGGCCCCAACGGCGCCGGCAAGTCCACCGCCCTCCGCGTCCTGCTCGGCCTGCTGCGCGCCGACTCCGGCGCCGCGCAGGTGCTGGGCAGGGACCCGTGGGCCGACGCGGTCGAGGTGCATCGCCGGATCGCCTACGTCCCGGGGGACGTGACGCTGTGGCGCAACCTCTCCGGCGGCGAGGTCATCGACCTCTACGGCCGGCTGCGCGGCGGTCTCTCCGCCACGAGGCGTGCCGAGCTGATCGAACGCTTCGAGCTGGACCCCACCAAGAAGGGCCGCACCTACTCCAAGGGCAACCGCCAGAAGGTCGCCCTGGTCGCCGCGTTCGCCTCGGACGTGGACCTGCTGATCCTGGACGAGCCGACCTCGGGACTGGACCCCCTGATGGAGGAGGTCTTCCAGCGCTGTGTGGAGGAGGAGCGCGAGCGCGGCCGTACGGTCCTGTTGTCCTCGCACATCCTGAGCGAGGTCGAGGAACTCTGCGACCGGGTCAGCATCATCCGGCGCGGTCGCACGGTCGAGTCGGGTTCACTGGCCGAGCTGCGCCACCTCACCCGCACCAGCGTCACCGCCGAACTCGCGGGCACGCCCAACGGGTTGGCGCACCTGCCGGGCGTGCACGACCTCGACGTACAGGGCCACCGGGTCCGGCTCCAGGTGGACACGGACAAACTCGACGCGGTGCTAAGGCAGTTGACCGACTTGGGCGTGCGCTCGCTGACGTCGACTCCGCCGACGCTGGAAGAACTGTTCCTGCGGCACTACCAGGAGGCGTCGTGACCTCCCTGGCCGGTACCGGCGTACTGCTCCGCTTCAACCTCCGCCGCGACCGCCTGATGATCCCGGTGTGGGTGGCGGTGAACGCCCTGATGGTCCTGTCGATGCCGAACACCCTCAAGGGCCTGTACGGCACCGAGGCCGAGCGGACCGATCTGCTGCACCAGGTCGCCACCAACTCCTCCTTCCGCGCGCTGATCGGCCCGGTCTTCGACGACTCCCTCGGCGCCCTCACCGCCTGGCGGGTCGGCGTCTACGCGGGGGCGCTCGCCGCCGTCACCGGCCTGCTGGTCGTCGTACGCCACACCCGTGACGAGGAGGAGAGCGGCCGGCACGAGCTGATCGCCTCCGCCGCGGTGGGGCGGCGCGCCTCGCTGACGGCGGCGCTGCTGGCGGCGGCCGTGGCGAGCGGGGTGCTGGCCCTGTTGGTGACGGCGGGGCTGGCGGGCCAGGGAGCGATGGGCGCGCTGGCCTTCGGTCTGGGTCTTGCCGCCGTGGGCATGCTCTTCGCGACGACGGCCGCGATCGTCGCGCAGCTGACGGAGAGCGCGCGGCTGGCGCGGGGGCTGACGGCGGGGGTGCTGGGTGCGGCCTTCGTCCTGCGGGCGGCGGGCGACTCGGCGTCAACTGAGGGCTCGTCGGTGTTGACGTGGCTGTCGCCGCTGGGCTGGCTGTCGCAGCTGCGTCCCTTCGCCGGTGAACGCTGGTGGGTGCTGCTGCTGTTCGCCGCGGCGATCGCGGTACAGGCCACGCTGGCCTACGTACTGGCGGGCCGCAGGGACGTGGGCATGAGCTTCGTGCCCACCCGCCCTGGACCTGCTGTCGGCCGCCTGGGCACGGCGGAAGCGCTGGCCTGGCGGCTGCAGCGGGGCGGTGTGCTCGGCTGGTCGATCGGCTTCTTCCTGGCCGGGGTGGTCTACGGCGGTCTCACGGACGGCGTGGCCGACCTGGTCGGTGACAACGAGAAGGCCCGCGAGATCTTCGAGCGGATGGGCGGACAGTCCGGCATCACGGACGCGTTCCTCGCCTCGATGACCGGGATGCTGGGACTGGTGGCCGCGCTGTACGTGGTCGCGTCGGTGCTGCGGCTGCACGGCGAGGAGACGTCGATGCGGGCGGAACCGGTGCTGGCGAACGCGGTGGGCCGAATGCGGTGGGCAGCCGGCCATCTGCTGATCGCCTTCGGCGGCACGGTACTGATCATGCTGCTCGCGGGCCTCGGCTTCGCCGCGGGCTACGGCAAGGAGGTCGGCCCGATCCTGGGCGCGTGCCTGGTGCAGGTGGCGGGGGTGTGGGTGATCGGCGGACTGACGGTCCTGCTGTACGGGCTTGCCCCACGGCTCGCTCCCCTGTCCTGGGCAGTCGCCGGTGCGGTGCTGCTGATCGGCTGGGTCGGCCCGGCCCTGGACGTCCCCCGGACGGTCCTGGACCTCTCCCCCTTCGGCCACCTGCCGAAGCTGCCGGGCGGGGGGATGGAGTGGGGGCCGGTGCTGGTGCTGCTCGCGCTCGCGGTGGTTCTGGTGGCGGGGGGTCTGGCGGGGCTGCGGCGCCGGGATCTGACGACCTGAACCGCGCGTCCGGCCGCGCGCGTCCTTGTCTCCATGGAGCGGAGAGTGGACGGAGTGACCTGCGGCGGCTGTGCGCTCTCCGCGGCGGGTGCGATCGCGGCACCCGCACTGTGGCTGTCCCTGCCCCGCACCCGGCGGCACCTGGGCGGAGGCTTCGAGAACGAGGGCATGGACTGGACGGTCCTGCTCACGGAGCTGCCGTTCGTGGTGCTGGGGGGAGCTTTGCTGCCGCTTCTCGTCCTCACCCTGCTGATGCGGCTGGTGGGCGGGCGGCGGCCCCGGCCGGACCGACCGGGCGGGATCAGGCCACCGTGAAGTCGGCCGCCTTGGTGTCGAGGGTCGTGTCGCCGTCCTTGGCGGTGACCAGGACGGCCACGTGCCACTGGCCCCGCGGGGAACCGTCGGCGTCGGCCTGGGTGACGGGGACCTTGTAGGTGCACCGCTCGCTGTCCCCGCCCGAGGGCTTGCAGACGGCCGAGTCGACGGAGGCCATGTCCTTGGCCGTCAGCCCCTTCTTCGCGAAGGACGAGTTCGCCGGCCAGGCCAGCACCTTCACGCTCTTGACCTCGGAGGACGCCGTGACGTCGGTCGTGAAGGTCAGCGAGCCGTCGCGGTCGGCGGCGGGAGCGGTGTAGCGGGCCGTGCTGTGCGCGAGCGTCGGCGACTGGTCCCCGGCGTAGGCGAGGGCGAAGGCACCGGCACCACCGAGGACGACGACACCGGCGGCAGCAGACAGAACGATACGACGCGACATGAGAAATTCTCCTGCGAGGCTCAGTTGGATCCCACCGGCGCTCTTGGCGGCGCCGTGCGTCCCATACTGTCCGCGCGGCGAGCGCCGGGTATGAGCACGCGTACTCAACTGGAGCCTGAGTAACGGCCGTTGCGTCCTTGCACGTACCTACGGGACGGTGTGCACGCGCAGCCCCTCCAGCCCCCGGATCACGAAGTTCGGCTTGCGCTCCGGGTCCGCCGCCAGCGTGAGCGTCGGGGCCTTCTCCAGTACGGCCGTCATGGAGGCGGCCAGTTCGATACGGGCCAGGGGGGCGCCGATGCAGTAGTGGATACCGGCGCTGAAGGAGATGTGCGGGTTGTCGCTGCGGGTGAGGTCGAGGCGCTCGGGGTCCCGGAACACGGCGGGATCGTGGTTGGCGGAACCGAAGAGCATGGCGATCTCGGCGCCGCGCGGGATGGTCGTACCGTCGATCTCGATGTCGTCCAGGACCCAGCGTTCGAAGAGCTGGAGGGGGGTGTCGTAGCGCATGAGCTCTTCGACGGCCTGGGGCACCAGGGAGTGGTCCGCGCGCAGTGCGGCGAGCTGCTCCGGGTGGCGGAAGAGGGCGTACCAGCCGTTGACCGTGGAGTTCACGGTGGCTTCGTGACCGGCGTTGAGCAGCAGCACCGCTGTGGAGATCATCTCCTGCTCGGTGAGCCGCTCGCCCTCGTCGTGGGCGGCGATGAGCCCGGAGATGAGGTCGTCGCCGGGACGCTTGCGCCGCTCGGCGATGAGTTCGCGGAGGTAGTCGGAGAACTCGACGGAGGCCCGCACCGCCCTTTCGGCCACGTCCTGCGGCGGGTTGAGCTCGTACATCCCGCAGATGTCGGCCGACCAGGGCCGCAGCGGCGCCCGGTCCTCCTCGGGGATCCCGAGCATCTCGGCGATCACCGCGACGGGGAGCGGCTCGGCGACATCGGTGAGCAGATCACCGCCGCCCTCCGCGACGAGCCGGTCCACCAGCTCACCGGCCAGCTTGGTCACGTACGGCTTGAGCTGTTCGACCGTGCGCGGGGTGAACGCCTTCGACACCAGACGCCGGATCCGGGTGTGGTCCGGCGGCTCCAGGTCGAGCATGCCGTGGTCGTTGAGCGTGTGGAACGGCTCGTGCGCGGCGGGCGGCGCGGTCCGCCCGAAGTCCTCGTGCGAGAACCGGTGCTGATACGTCCGCCCGAGCCTGCGATCCCTGAGCAGCGCGGAGACGTCCGCGTGGTGCGGGACGAGCCACTGGTCGGTCGGCTCGAAGTACTGCACCCGGCCTTGGGCGCGGAGCTCGGCGTAGGCGGGGTACGGGTCGGCGAGGAAGGCCGGGTCCCAGGGATCGAAGGCTGCCATGGGGGGACGCTAGCCCGACGGCACCGCCTCTGACCAGGGGGGTCTCACGGTCACGGGGTTGCGCCGCGTATGGGCTTGATGATCTCGTCGGTGAGCCATCGGGCGGCTTGGGAGGGATAGGGGCTCCGCAGGCTCAGCACGATGTGCGTCATGCCCGCGGTGATGAGCTCCGTGATGACTTTGCGGTCGGTGGCCGGGTCGTCGTAGGAGACGATGTACTGCACGGAACGGGTGATCGTCCGTGGATCACGGCCGATGGCGGCGCAGTGGTCGTCCAGAACGGCACTCCGCTCGGCGATGTAGGCCGGCGTGTTGTGCGGCGGTCCGGGGATGTTCCAGATGTCGGCCTGCTCGGCGACCAGGCGCAGTGTCCTGTTTCCCCAGCCGCCGATCAGCAGGGGTGGGCCTGGCCGCTGGACGGGTTTCGGCTCGTTGTGGTTGCCGGTCAGGGTGTAGTAGCGGCCGTGGAAGTCGAAGACGTCCCGCGTCCACATGCCCCGGAGGATGGTGATGGTTTCCGCCAGGCGGGCGATGCCTTCGGCGGGCGGGACCAGTGTGAGGCCGTAGGCCGCGTACTCCGCGGCGGCCGGGTTCTCGCCGGCGATGCCGCCCGCGTCGGGTGGCTGCACGGTGCCGCCCACGCCGAGCCCCATGATCAGACGGCCCCCGGAGATCACGTCGACCGTGGTGGCGATTTTGCCGAGGACCGCGGGCAGGCGGATCCGGTTGCTCGTCACGAGCAGGCCCAGGCGCAGCCGCTGGGTCCTGGCGGCCAGGGCGCTCAGCAGCGTCCACCCTTCGAGGATCTGCCCGTCTTTCGGGCCGGCGATCGGCATGAGGTGGTCCCAGAGCCAGGCGTCCGCGATGTCGGGCAGGTCGTCGGCCTCCTGCCATACACGGAGGATGTCCTGGTAGGGGACCCGCATCGGGGTGGTCTTGATTCCGAAGGTTACGGAGGGTACGGAAGGAAGGTGCTGGTCGGACATGGTGATCGGGCGCCCCTCAAGTCGACGCGCCGCCATTGACGGCCTCGCTATCATCAGCCTAGCTGATCGTCAGCAGAGCTGACCATCAGTCTCCGGATACGCTGCGACCATGACTCGCGACGCGCCGCCCGAAGTCCTCACCTCCCGCCTCGGCTATCTGTTCAAGCACGCCTACCTGCGGCTGACCGAGGAGTCCGCGCGGGCCTTGGAGCCGCACGGAATCGACGGCCGTGAACTGGCGGTTCTCGCCGTCCTCGACGCGCATGACGACCTGTCCCAGCTGGAGGCGGCGGGCAAGCTGGCGATCGACCGCACCACGATGGTGGCCCTCGTCGACGCCTTGGAGCGCAAGGAACTCGTCGAGCGGCGCCGCAGCGCCAAGGACCGACGCAAGAACATCGCCCAGCTGACGCCGACCGGACGCGAGCGCCTACGCGACGCCGAACACGCCCGCCAGGCGATGGAACGGCAGTTCCTCGCCCCGCTCTCCAGCGCGGACGCCGCGTGTTTGGTCCGCACGTTGCAGTCCCTCGTGGGGGCCCCGACGCGCGCCGACGATACTTCTGACTCGGCGTGACGGACGAGGGGTTCGACAGGCGACCTCATCAGCCCGGCGTGACCAGCCGCGCCTCATACGCGAACACCGCCGCCTGGGTCCGGTCCCTCAGGCCCAGCTTCACCAGGACGCGGCTGACGTGGGTCTTGATCGTGGACTCGGCGACCACCAGGCGTTCGGCGATCTCCGAGTTCGACAGACCCTGGGCGATGAGGACCAGGACCTCTGTCTCGCGGTCGGTCAGGTCGCCGTAGGCGCCGTGGGACGAGGTCATGAGGCGGGGGGACTCGGAGAGTTTGGAGAACTCCGTGATCAGGCGGCGGGTGACGGAGGGGGCGAGGAGGGCCTCGCCGGACGCCACCACCTTTACTCCCTCGGCGAGTTGGCGGGCCGAGGCGTCCTTGAGGAGGAAGCCGGAGGCTCCCGCGCGCAGGGCCTGGTAGACGTACTCGTCGAGGTCGAAGGTCGTCAGCACCAGGACCTTCGCCGTGGTGTCGGACGCGACGATCTCCCTGGTCGCCTCGATGCCGTTCAACTCCGGCATGCGGATGTCCATCAGGACCACGTCGGGGGCGAGTTCACGCACCCGTTCCACCGCCTCGCGGCCGTTGACGGCCTCGCCGACCACCTCGATGTCGGGCATCGCGTTGAGGAGGACGGAGAAACCCTCGCGGACCATCATCTGGTCGTCCGCGACCAGTACACGGATGGTCATGCCTCGTCCTCGCCCACGTGCGGCACCGGCAGGAACACCGCCACCTCGTACCCTCCCTCGTCCGTGGCACCCGCCGTCATCTCGCCGTTCAGCATGGAGACCCGCTCCCGCATACCGGTGATGCCGTGCCCCGCGCCGGGCGAGGGCTTCACCAAGGACGGTTCGGGCAACGGGCCGTTGACTATGCGCAGGCCCAGGCCGCCCAGGACATATCCGATCTCGACCCGGGCGCTCGCCCCGGGGGCGTGGCGCAGGGTGTTGCTCAAGGCCTCCTGGACGATCCGGTACGCCGACAGCTCCACACCCTGCGGGAGTTCGCGCACCGCCCCGGTGACCGCCTGCTCGACGCTCAGGCCCGCCCCCCGCACGTTGTCGAGCAGCGAGTCCAGGTCGGCGAGGGTGGGCTGCGGGGCGTCCGGCGCCTCGTAGTCCTCGGCACGGACCACTCCGAGGACACGGCGCAGCTCGGTCAGGGCCGCCACCGCGTTCTCCCGGATGGTGGCGAACGCCTTCTCCAGCTCCGGCGGCGGGTTCTCCACCCGGTAGGGCGCGGCCTCCGCCTGGATGGCGACGACCGACATGTGGTGGGCGACCACGTCGTGGAGCTCGCGGGCGATCGTCGTGCGCTCCTCCAGCAGGGTGCGGCGGGAACGCTCGTGCGCGGTCACCGTCTGCTGGGCGGTCACCGTCTGCACGGCGTCCCGGCGTATGTGCCAGACGCTCACGACGAGCAGGGCGAGGGCGGAGATGAACAGCATCTCCACGGTGTTGGAGCGGTAGTAGTGACTGCTGCCGAGGCCGCCCTGCCATAGCAGACCGTAGGCCCCCGTCAGCAGCCACATCCAGGCCGCCGTGCGCGGCCTGGTGCGCACGGCCACCACCGTGAGTACGACGAGGTGGCAGGCGAAGCCGCCTGGCAGCCACGGCCAGTCCTGCTGCCAGGAGTTGACGAAAACCACCGGATAGGTGACCGCGGTCGCGGCCAACGACAGCCAGAAGGCCATGACCGGCCGCACCATGGTCAGCAGGATCGGGACCAGGGCGGACATACCGACGAAGAGGTTGGTGGCCGCGCCGCGGCCGCTGTTGCCCGCGCCGATGAGCATGGCGAGCAGGCCGGCCACGGTGATCAGCGTGTGGGGCGTCCAGACCGCGTACTCCCGCAGCCGGCCGGACAGCACGCGGGAGAGCCCCTTGTCGACGGGCGTCGGAGGCAACGGACGGTAGGCGAAGGCGTCACTGATCAGGTCGTGCCGCAGGCCGCGCAGGGCTTCCACGGCGGCTCTGAACTCCGGGCTGCGGAACTTGTACGCGTCGTACCCGCCGCTGCCGCCGTGCGGGGGTGCCATGTGCGTCTCGGTCGTATCGGTCACATTCAGAACCGTAGGTGTGGGTGCGGGTCGCCGTCGTCACCAGTGAGAGGGGTCCTTCGCCATCCCTCTCAGGTACTACAGGTACCGCAGGCCTGGCGATCAGTAGCCCGACGGCCGCACCAGCCCCGACTCGTACGCGAACACCGCCGCCTGCGTCCGGTCCCTGAGGCCCAGCTTCACCAGGATGCGGCCCACATGGGTCTTCACCGTCTGCTCGGCCACGACCAGCCGCTCGGCGATCTCCGCGTTCGACAGGCCCTGCGCGATCAGGGCGAGGACCTCCGTCTCCCGCTCGGTCAGCTCGCCGACCCGGCTCTTGAGCGGGGAGCGGGGCCGGTTGTCGAGGCGGGAGAACTCGGCGAGCAGCCGCCGGGTGATGCCGGGCGCGAGCAGGGCGTCCCCGGCCGCCACCACCCGCACGGCCTCGGCGAGCTGCTCCGCGGAGGCGTCCTTCAGCAGGAACCCGGACGCGCCGGCCCGCAGCGCCTCGTAGACGTACTCGTCGAGGTCGAAGGTGGTCAGCACCAGGACCCTGATCTCCGGGCGCTCACCCGTGATGCGGCGGGTGGCCTCGATGCCGCCCAGCTCGGGCATCCGGATGTCCATCAGGACGACGTCCGGGACGAGTTCGGCGACCTTGGCGATCGCGTCGAGTCCGTCGACCGCCTGCCCGATCACCTCGATACCGGGCTGGGCGCCCAGCAGCACGCTGAAGCCCTGCCGGACCATCTGCTGGTCGTCGGCGATGAGTACGCGGATACTGCCACTCGTGCCGCTCGTCATGCGGTGTCGTCCTTCGGGTCGGTGAGCTGGTCGGTCGCGCCCGGGGGTGCCGTCGGAAGATACGCGGCCACCTCGTAGCCGCCGTCGGGCCGGGGGCCGGCGCGCAGGGTGCCGCCGAGCATCGCGGCCCGCTCCCGCATGCCGAGCAGGCCGTGCCCCGCGCCCGGGGAGGACGGCACGCTGCGGGTGGGCCGTGAGTTGACCACCCGCACGTCCACCCCGTGCACGTAGTGGACGAGCGCGACGGAGGCGGTCGCGCCGGGCGCGTGGCGCAGGACGTTGCTCAGCGCCTCCTGCACGATCCGGTACGCCGACAGGTCCACGCCGGGCGGCAGCGGCCGCCGGACACCTCGCACGTCGACGTCCACGGTCAGTCCGGCCGCCCGGGTGTTCTCCACCAGCGCGTCGAGCCGGTCGAGGGTGGGCTGCGGGGCGTGCGGGGCGGTGCCGGTGGCGGGGTCGGCGGACTGCTCCACCGTGTCGGGGTGCTCGGCGCGCAGTACGCCCAGGACCCGGCGCAGCTCGGTCAGGGCTTCCAGCGCGTTCTCCCGGATGCCGGCGAGGTTCTCCTGGAGTTCGTCGGACGGGTTCTCCACGAGGTGCGGGGCGACCTGCGCCTGGATCGAGATGACGGACATGTGGTGGGCGACGACGTCGTGCAGCTCGCGCGCGATACGGCTGCGCTCCTCCAGCAGGGTGCGGCGGGCCCGCTCCTCGGCGGTGAGGGTGGTCTGCTCGACGAGCGCCTTGCGGGCCTCCCGTCGGCCGCGCAGGGCGGTGCCGAGCACCACCACCACGGTGAACAGGATGGCTGCGAGCACCCCGGTGGGCTGGAAGTCGGCCGCACCCAGCACGCCCTCGATGAGGTACGTGAGAAGCAGGGTCACCGCCAGCGCCTCGACGGCCACCCGCGCAGGCACCCGCAGGGCGAGCAGCAGCAGTACGGCCATGTGCCCGATGAGTCCGGCGGAGCTCCAGGGCCAGGTGAATCCGTGCGCGCCGCCGGCCAGCAGTTGTCGGCGGACCTCGATGGCACCGACCACCATGGCCACGGACGAGACCCACCACGCGGGGACCGGCCGCCACAGCGCGAACACGACGGCTGCACCCTGTGCGAGGCCGATCGCGAAGGCGAGCGTGAGCCCTGCCCCGCCGCCGTCCGAGAGTTCCCCCACGGCGCCGACCGTGACCCCGAAGGCCACCATGCACACCACACCGTGCGGCAACCACCGCAGCCACACCGACGGAGGCAGCGGATCGGCCCGCAGCGTGCACAGGTCGGTGCGCAGCGCTCCCAGCCAGCGCTGGAGACGTCCCACGACCACCTGCTGGACCCCCGTATCCCTCACGCCGACCACCCTAGGCACGATGCGCCTCCTTCGCTGCGGCCGCCTCCGTACGGCGGTGGACGCGGATCACCCGGGACGGACGGCCCCCGACCCTGCGCGGCCCCTGCTCGAAGGACCGGAAGGCCGACCAACACACCGCCAGGGCGAGGACGAACACCGGGAGCCAGGCCAACCGGGCCGCCACCCAGCCCAGTCCGTCGGGGACGGTGTGCAGGCCGGGCAGCCGGCCCGCGGCGAGGCCGGTGGCCGTGGTGGCCATCAGCGCCGTCTGATGCCAGAGGAAGATCGTCATCGCGGAGAGGTTGACGAACGCCACCGCCGCCCAGACCGGAGGACGTCGCATACCCCGGCGCAACCGGTCGCGCAGCAGCAGGGCCAGACCGCACTGGGCCAGACCGAAGGTGACGGCGGCCAGCGTCGGCGGGTTCAGGTTGGAGACGGAGGCGCCCGGCACCCCGACCATCGACGCCGGATACCCCGCCCACAGGACGAGCACCGCGGTCACCACCGCACCGCCGCCGAGCAGCAGCCATCCGGCGCGCCGCCCCTCCAGCTCACCCCGCGTCCAGGCCGCGCCCAGCGTGTACGGCACCAGCCAGCCGGCTGCCAGGTTCACCCAGCCGAGCCAGTCCGGGCCGCCGAGCCCGAAGCGCACGATGTCCACATGCAGGACGACGGCCAGCGGCCACAACGGGTGGAGCCGCAGCAGCAGCGGGGTCGCCGCCGTCAGAGCGCTGAAGACCAGGAGGAACCACATCGGGGACAGTGCGAGTTTGACCAGCGTGCGGACCGTCTCGAACTGAGCCCCCCTCAGCAGCAGGGCCGTCGCAGCCACCGTCCACAGGGCGAGAAGGACGGCCACCGGCTTGAAGAGCCGTGACAGACGGCTCGTCAGCCACTGTCCGTACGTCGTCCCGCGCGCGCGTGCCGAGGTGTAACCGCGTGTCGCCACATGGCCGCCCACCAGGAAGAACACGGCCAGCGTCTGGAAGGCCCAGGAGATCGGGGCCAGCCAGGGCATGTGCTGCAACGGACTCGCGGTGTGCAGGGCGCCGCCGTCGGCGACCAGGGCCGTCACCAGCCAGTGGCCGAGGACGACACCGAGGATCGCGAAGGCGCGCAGGGCGTCGACGGCACGGTCCCGCTCCGGGGGTGTGGCCGCGTCGATCTGGGCGGCGGCCCGGCGTATGCCGTCGGCGCCTCGGCGAAGGCCATAGTCGGTCTCAGGCACGGGTCACCTCCGCGGTGTCTCCGAGGACGATCCGGGCGAGGTTGGTCAGGGAGACCGAGCCCGGGCTGAAGTAGTCGCTGTGGCCGCCCTCTCCGGCGGCGAAGACGTGGGCGCCGAAGGCCGGGGAGACCGGGTCGGTGCCGAAGCCGACGGTGACGCCGAAGAGGTCGGTCCTCACATGGGGGACCTCGCCGACCCAGTCGTCCTGACCCCTGGCCGCCCAGATCCGGGCGGGGGTGTGCAGGGCCGCGGCGGTGTCCGCGCCGGTGCCCGGGCTGCCGACCAGGGCCAGGTCGTCGATGTCCAGGTGGCTCACGGCCCTTCCGCAGACGACCGTGCCGTAGGAGTGGCAGACGAGGGAGACGGTGGTGTGACGGCCTACGACGCCCTGGAGCCGGCGTATGAACGCGCGCAGGTGGGGTGCCGCTTCGTCCGCCCTGTCCGTGGTCAGGACCGTGGTGCTGACCGTGTCCGGGGTGCGGTAGCCGAGCCAGGCGACCACCGCGGTCCGGGTGCCGTGGGGAGCGGTGCGGGTGAGTTGCCGCTGCAGGGCCGCCGCCGTCGCCCGGAAGCGGTCGTAGGTGTCCAGGGAAGTGTCGGAGCCGGGCACCAGGACGGCCACGTGGTCGGCGCGGGCGAGATCGCCGAAGACCTCTGTCGCCCTTCCCGGGCCCCGGCCGTCGAAGGTGAGCAGGTGGCGGGTGGGGGCGGCCAACTCCCTGTCCATCGCGGCGCGGTGGTCGTCGCCGTGGGCCGCGGCCATGCGGGCGGCCTCGGTGGCGTTGGCACTGTTGGCGGCGTAGATCTCGGCGAGGTTGGTGGCGGTGGGCTTCGGGAGGGTGGCGGGGGACGGGGACGGGATCTCGGGGCGGGCCGCTGCGGAGAGAGGGGCCACCACGGCCGCGGTGATGAGGGTGGCGAGGAGGGCCCGGCGCCATCTGTGGGATCGCCGGTCGTCCCCCCTGTGCCGCCGCGCGTCACCGCGGCCCTCGCGCCAACCCCTCCAGCTGCTCCCCACAGTCCCCGCCCCTTCCCGTCCGCCCGGCCATCGGGCTTGTCTGGAAGGGAAGTTACGGAGCGGCGGCTGTCGTCCGCGTCCCGCCAGGGAGCTCTTTGGAGTCGTAGCTCTCAGGTATTACGGGTATCACCGGGAGGGCGCGGACACGCGCCGGGAGGGCGCGGACACGCGCCGGAAACCGTCGTCACCACGCCAACTGCGCGATCTCCTCCGCCACCACCGCGCACGCGTCCGCCGCCGGGTCGATCAGCGGAAAGTGTCCGACGTCCTCGAGCAGCGTCAGGCCCACCACCTCGCCCGCCCTGGCCGCCGCGTCCGCGTAGGCCTCGGCGACCGCCTGCGGGACGACCGTGTCGGTGCGGCCCTGGACGAGGGTGGTCGCGATGCCGGTGGGCAGCAGGAGCGCGGGGTCGGCATAGGACAGACGAGCCGCGAACCCCTCCTCCCCGCCCAGGAGTTGACGGCAGGCCCCGCCGCACACGTCCAGCTTCTCGGCGACCGTGAAGTCGGCGATCGGGGCGAGGGCGACGACACCGCGCAGGGGCGCCGGACGGTCGGTGCGCCACGCGGCGTCGTCCGGCAGAAGGTGCCGGGCCGCGGCCCACAGCGCGAGGTGACCGCCCGCGGAGTGACCGGTGACCACCATGCGGCGCGGGTCGGCCTGCGGCAGGAACTCCCGTACGAGCGCGGGAAGGGCGTCCATCGCGGCGGCCACGTCGTCGAAGGTCTCCGGCCAACGCCCGGCGACGGGGCCGACGTCACCGGCCCCGGCGGCAGCGCCCCGCCGGTACTCCACGTTGGCCACCGCGAACCCCCGCCGCGCCAGGAAGTCCGCGAACGGTGTCACATGGCGCCGGTCGTACGGCGCCCGCCAAGCCCCGCCGTGCAGGACGACGACCAGCGGCGCGAGACCGCCCCCGGGGGACACAGCCTCGCGCGGGGCGTAGAAGTCGATCACCTGATCGGGATCGTCGCCGTACGCCGCGGTGACGTCGGGGTCGACCGCCGCGTGCGAGAAGGCCGACTCCTCCTCGGCCGCGGCGCGGGCTCCTGCGGCGGCACGGGCTGCGGCGTCGTCCGGCATGCTCCAACCTCTCAGCGGTGAAACGGATCTGACGGACCGTGAAAGATCCTGCAAGAGAATCCGGCCGTTGGCCGGGACGCTATCAGGCCGATGACGTGCGCGGACACGCGTGCCGAACCGGGCACCGTCCGTCCCGGAGGGCGTACCGCGCGTGTCCGTACGGCTGAGGCGCTGCGGCACTTCCGCGACGCCGCCACCGAACGCGCGGCGGTAACGGCGGCGAAGGCCGGGGTGCCCGTCACCCCGGCCTCACGCCACGACGAGCGATCAGCGGGCGAGCGTCTCCCCCAGCACCCGCGCCGCCCGCTCCACGTCCGCGAACCCGACGTACAGCGGCGTGAAACCGAACCGCAGCACGTCCGGCTGCCGGAAGTCGCCCACCACACTCCGCTCGATGAGCCGCTTCATCACCGCACCCGCGTCCTCGCAGCGCAGCGCGACCTGGCTGCCCCGCTCCCCGTGCGCCAGGGGTGTCACGCACTCGACGCGCCCCTCACCGACGTACGCCGAGACGCACTCCAGGAAGAAGTCCGTCAGGGCGAGTGACTTGGCGCGCACCGACTCGACCGGCACCCCGTCCCAGACCTCGAGGGCCGCCTCCAGGGCCAGCATGGAGAGGATGTCGGGCGTGCCGACCCGGCCCCGCAGCGCGCCCGGCGCCGGATCGTAAGAAGGCCGCATCCCGAAGGGCTCCACATGGGAGTTCCACCCGGGCAGCGGGGAGTCGAAGCGGTCCTGGTGCTCGCGGCGGACGTACAGGTACGCCGGTGAACCCGGGCCGCCGTTCAGGTACTTGTAGGTGCAGCCGACCGCGAGGTCCACGCCGTGCGCGTCGAGCCCGACCGGCAGGGCGCCCGCGCTGTGGCACAGGTCCCAGACGGCGATCGCGCCCGCCGCGTGCACGGCGGCGGTGAGTCCGGGCAGGTCGTGCAGGCGCCCGGTGCGGTAGTCGACGTGGTTGAGCAGGACGGCCGCCGTACGGCCGCTCAGTACGTCCGGCACCTCCGCCGGGGTCACCGCACGCACCGTGCAGCCGGTCATCCGGGCCGCGGACTCGGCGATGTACCCGTCCGTGGGGAAGGTGGTCGCGTCGACGATCACCTCGTCACGACCGGAGGCGGACCCGGAATCCGGACCACCCGCGAGCCGTACCGCCCCCACAAGTGCCTTGAAAACATTGACACTTGTCGAGTCGCCGACCACGATCTGCCCGGCCGCCGCCCCGACCAGCGGAGCGATCAGGTCACCGATCCGCTCCGGCGCGGTCCACCAGCCGCTCTCGTCCCAGGACCGGATCCTGAGCGACCCCCACTGACGGCGTACGACGTCCTCGACGCGCCCCGGGACGGCGGCCGGGAGCGCGCCCAGCGAGTTCCCGTCCAGATACACCACGTCGTCGAGCACGAACCGCGAGCGCACGCCCGCCAGTTCGTCGGCCGAGTCCAACTTCTCCGCGCGCAAGGTCAGTTCAGACATGGGACCGCGCCGTCCACAGCTCCGGGAACACGTTCTTCTGCGCGCGCTTCTCCAGCCAGGCCACCCCGGCGGAGCCGCCCGTGCCGGCCTTGGCGCCCATCGCGCGCCGGGTGGCGACGAGATGGTCGTTGCGCCAGCGCCACACCAGCTCGGCGACATCGGTCAACGCCTCGCCGAGACGGGCGAGTTCGTCGTCCTCGGGGCCGGAGTAGAGGGCCGTCCAGGCGGCCTCGACCTCCTCCGACGGCTCGTAGCGGCGCGAGACGTCACGCTCCAGCACGGCGGACGGGATCGCGTGCCCGCGCCGCGCGAGCAGCCGCAGCACCTCGTCGTACAGGCTCGGCTCGTGCAGCGCCTTCTCCAGCTCGGCGTGGACGCGGGGCGCGCCCCGGTGCGGGACGAGCATGGACGCGGACTTGTCGCCGAGCAGGAACTCCATGCGCCGGTACATCGCCGACTGGAAGCCGGAGCCCTCGCCGAGGGCGCTGCGGTACGAGTTGAACTGCGCGGGGGTCAGCTGGCCGAGCGGCTTCCAGGAGGCGTTCAGTGCCTCCAGTTCCCGTACGGAACGCTTCAGCGCGGCGACCGCGGTCGGCACGTCGTCGCAGCGCAGGGCGACCGTCGCGGTCTCCCACTCGTGCACGATGACGGTGAACCACAGCTCCATCACCTGGGTCGTGACCAGGAAGACCATCTCTCCGGGATCGTCGGAGAGGGTGTGCTGGAGGTGGGTGAGCACGTCCGCCTTGACGTAGTCCTCGTACGGCGTCGTGCCTTGGAAGTCGAGATGCGGGGTCTCGGGCTCCTGCGATTCCTGAGCCTCATGGGACGACATCGCTGTCTCCTGAAATACTCCGGGTAGCGGTCCGCCCCTGCCGTCTTCGACAGGACGCCCCGGTCCCCGCGGCAAATCCTCTTCGATGGTCCCGCAAAAAGGCAAGGTCCGCCTGAGCAGTCAGACGGACCTCACACTCCAGGACACTCCGAGGACGATCAGTGGGAGGGACCACGGTATGACCGAGCAGGAGTGGCTGGACAGCGTCGCGGCGCAGTTGCCGGAGCGGAACCTGGAATGGGTGGCGGACCTTGCCAGGACCTGCTCCACGGAGTGGGCGGGCGACAAGCCTCCGACGGGCGAGGTTCGCGAACCTGCCGCGCCAAGTGCCGCTGCCCATGACGGCGGCGATTCGAGGGCCGCCGGCGAGTCGAGGGGGTTTCCAGGGTCCCGCTCAAGGCGGCGGGATCCAAACTCACGACCTCTTCGTCCCGAATGAGGATCGGGTGGAGTCTGTACCGGGTCGATTGCTGTGTGGCCTGGTCAGGATGTTGGGGCGCGGCGGTGTCAGGTGGTTTGGAAGGGGCTTGGGGGGCGAGTTGGCTCCCGAGGAGTGCAGCCGTCGCACCCCAGGCCCGTGGTGCATTGCGGTTGGCCCCGGTCAGCAACTCAGGATGCATCACGATGGCGCCGTCCCAGGTGCCATTGGACGGTGCTCTGAAAGGTCAAGTGGTGATCTGCCACGTCAAGCGTCCGTCAGCCGTTGTCGGCAGGCGTCGTTCCAGTGGCGTGCTGGTCTCCAGCGCGGTGGCGACGGAATCGAGCAGATGGCTCAGGGATTCCCACATTACGTGCGGGGGGTAGGTCGTGGTGCCGAGCTCATCGTGCCATGCAATTCTGCGGGTTGCGTCATGGGGCTTGGTATCGAGTACCCAGTGGCTACCGCCGGCGTTGCTGGCGAAGGGGAGATCGTTTGGGTGCCAGAGGGCGTAGCCGTCACGGAGAATGAAGTGGGCGGCTCGGCCTTCGCGCTGTGTCTCCTCTTCGAGCCGGGTTGCGAACTGGCGTGTTGACACGATCTCCCGCGTACTCATGAGCTGGAAAGCGCCCAGGACGTCGAAGTACCCGCTGCCGTCGTGACGGAGGAGGGATTCGGCCAGTTCAGCGGGAAAGCGCTGCCCCAGAAGGGCTTGCGCGGCGTCGATCGCTCCTTGATCCGCAGCCGGAGGCAGCGAGGCAAAGGTTCGCGGTGCGTGTGCGGCGAGCCACCTCTCAAGGCGGTCCCATGAGCTGTTGATGGGCCTCGGTGTCATGGGCCCCCATGATGGCACCGGCACCTGTTGGGTGCCGGTGCCATCGAGGATTTCAGCGTGGAACCCCCATGCAGAAGGAGCATCCCAGGGATGGGAGGGGATCCCACGCGGAGAGACGCGAGCCGCCGCTTTCACTGGTGGCGGTGGCGGTCGTGTCCGAGGGGTCTTGCATCGTGAAGGCCGAACTCGACCGCAATGTGCCGGATTCAACCAGCCGGAAAGAGACGAACCGCGGCTTGTAGATGCTGGGATCGCGGTAGTGCGCCCCGGCCTCGCTCACCCGGCTGTCGAAGCTGTTGACGTTGTACGACAGGGTCCAGGTGTCGCCGGACGTGAGCGCGGGGTGGACGTGGGCGTTGTAGGTGAAGGCCTGGCCCTCTTCGCCGTAGGTGCCGTAGGGGCCGGCCTCGGGGGTGTAGTAGATCTCGTCGTGGTCGACCCAGTATCCGAACGGGCCGTAGGGATCGCAGCCCGACCAGACGCGGATCTTGGCGCTGAACGCCTGCGTGGTGTCCTGGCTGACGAGGGCGAAGTCGCCGTGCCAGGGCGTGACGCTGTACTCGTTGGAGATGCCGGAGAGCACGTCGTTCGCTTCGGTCTCGCCCCGCATCCACGCTTGTTGGCCGGTGTTGAGGTACTGCCACGCGTCGGTCCGGGACAGGTCGCTGCCCGCGACCCGTGCGACGCGCATCTTCTTGTTCACCGGGGCGTCGGAGACGCCGTAGATGTAGGTGTAGCCGTCGCCGCTCATCGAGGCGGGCAGCAGGCCGGCGCCCCACTGGGTGCCGGAGTCCGAGGGGATGGGGTCGATGGCGACGGGCTTCTTCAGGTTGCTGAGCGAGAAGGTGGCGACGACCATCCGGCTGATCTCGAAGTCCCACAGATCGGGGCCGAACTTGTGCCACTCGTGGAAGATGATCTGAAGGTAGTCCGTACCGCCGATGTTCGCGATCATGCCGTCGCCGAGCCAGTACCAGTACGAGGCTTCGGGCGAAGGCATCAGCGCCTGAGGACTCGCCGAGGTGCCGCCGGTGACGGTGGTGAGCTGTCCGCCGTTCTTGATGACGAAAAAGCTGTTGACCAGGGGTGCGCTCAGGGGGCGGGTGCCGTTGGCGTTGAGCGGGCCGAGGAAGGTGTCGGAGAACAGGAACAGCGTGCGTCCGTCGGGCAGTTTCACCGAGTACGTGGAGTCGCCGCCGGTCCATCCGTCCGGGGTCGTGGCGGCGTAGTCCAGCAGCTGGCCCTCCGGTGCCGCGTGCGGGCTGACGTTCTGGACCGCAGGCAGGCCGCTGCTCTGGCACTGGTGGTAGGTGACCGGCGCTGCGACTCCGGCCGGAGCGGTGGGTCCCAGATAGGTGCCGCCGCTGCCGTTGAGCAGGGTGACGAAGACGTCGTCCTCGCCGTACAGGATGAGCTGGGCGCCGTACCAGGCGCCGAGCCGGCTTCCCACCACGCGGTTGTGCGTGTAAGTCAGGGGTTTGACGGCGTAGTGGGCGTTGCCCGGGCCGCCGTAGTAGGAGCCCTGCTGGGTGGACTGGAAGGGGAACTCGTCGCAGTCGAGGGTGCCGCCCTTGGTGTATCCCTCGCCCCAGTATTTGATGCACTGGGCGCGTGACAGATCGTGGTTGTCGTCCTTGAGGTCGCTGTCGAGGCGGGTCAGCGACTTGCTGACGCTACCTCCCGGGATCTCCTTGGCCAGGGTCGAGAACGGCAAGCGGCGCATCAACCTCGACGAGGCCATCGGTTTCGCCGAGGTCTTCGGCATCGACCTGCGTAACCTCGTCGGGCCCCTCGCAACTCGCCGCCCAGGCCCGCGCCATGGAACTCATCGACGCCGTCGTGGACGCGTTCCGCGAAACCCAGCGCGCCAACGCCGCCTACACCCAGGCCCGTGACGCCCTGGACGCCTACCTCGCCGAGGACCCCGACATCCGCGAGGAAGCCGACGTGATGGTCTCCAACGCCATGGCCGAGGCGTCCGCCAAGCACCTCCTGGAGGCATACGGACCGCCGCCTACCCACCTGGACGAGGCCGACACCTCAGACGAGGCATAGCCACCGCTTTCCATCCACTCCCGCCCTGGGCCCGCAAACCCCCAGCACGGGCACCTCACCCCATCCCCAGTGATCGACCGGCGGACCGGTGTTGCCGCACCGACACCCGCCAGAAGAGGACCCACCCCTTGCGCCAACCCGCAACACGCCCTGCCTCCGCACCCACCCCGCGCACCGACTCCGCCCTCCCTCCCCGCATCCCGCCATCCCGTTCCCGTCCAACCGGCGGCCACAGCGGCGCGGCGCGGGCGGGGGAGGTTCTGCCGAAGACGAATGGCTGCGCCGAGTTGAGGCTCAGCTCCCCGCCCGCGACGAAGAGTGGGTCGACGACCTGCTCCGCATCTTCGGCATAGACCGGTCATGAACGAGCGGAGCCGGGTCCCCAGCCACAACGGGGACCCGGCATCCTCGTATCACCGGAGCACCGGCTCGATATCCGCCGGATCGAAGATCGGCCCGTTGGACGCGGGCTTGATGATGACCGCGCGGAAGACCTTGAGAACAGCGGCACGCCGCTGCTCGATCGCCAGCTTCTCCCACCGCTCCCGGATGTCTACGGGACCGGCCGCGAAAGTCGCGGCCTCGGCGCGGTGCAGGGCGCGTTCCCGATGCAGTTCCGCGACCTGCTTCTCCAGATCCTCTGTAAGCGCGATGTAGCGGGCAGCCGACATGCGGTGCTCCTGCCACGCCTGTTTGAACTCGGCCATGTCCCGTTCCAGGGAGGCCAGTTGTTCCTCCTTACCCCATTCCGGTGCGCGCACACGGACGTTCGCCGGCGCCCTGTCCGAGCTGAGGAACACAGCGTTCCTGATGAGGCGGTCGACTGGTTCGCCCGCCCTGGCCACTCCCCCACATCCACCGTCGTTCTTGCCGGGGCACGCGTACCTGAACTGGGATGACGTCTTCGACTTCCGGTATGACGGGAAGGCCCGCATCTTCGCACCACACCGCCCGCACCGGGCAATGCCCGAGAGCAGGTACTTGGTGGCGTAGTCCCTTACAGCTCGTCCCTCCGACTCACGCTGGATCTTCTCCGTGAGCAGATACCAGTGGTCGGGGGTGATGATCGGCTCCCAGTCGCCCACGACGGGCTCACCACTCTCGTCCAGGAACAACTCACCCTGGTGCATCCGGTAGCCACAGATCCGCGGGTTGATCAGCATCCGCTTGATCTTGGAGTCGTCGAAGAAGCCTCCACTGTGCGACCGGATCCCCTTGTCCCGCCACTCACGCGCGATCGACGCCCAACGGATGCCCCCCAGGAAGTCCTTCACCGCCTTTCGGAGGTTCTCGGCCTCTTCCTCCACCAGCGTCCTGCGGTCCTCGCGGTTCCATCCGTACGGCGCCCGACCACCAGGGAGCTTGCCCTTCGCCGCCAGTTCCAGGTGCTTGCGCCTTGTCCGCTTCGAGGTGTCCGCCGACGACTTGTTGGCGATGGTCACCTTGATCCGCGCGATGAACCGACCGTTCTCCGTGGACAGGTCGATGTCCGACGCCGAGACGGAATCGAAGACGAGCTGTCGCTTCCGGCGCTCGGCATCCTCGTACTCGTCGATCCACGCCTCCAGTTCACGCGGCTGGCGTGTGAAACGGTCGATGTCCCAGGCAACGACTCCGTCGATCCGCCCGGCCTTGAGGTCCTCCAACATCTGGCGGAACTGCGGGCGCACGGTCTTGCGCTTGTACGCCGAGAGGTCGTTGTCCTCGTAGACCCGGGCCACCTCCCAGCCCCTGGCGGCACAGTGCCGTCGGCAGTCCTCCTCCTGACGCGCGACGCCCAGCCCCTCGACCTCGTCGTCCTTGCTGATCCGGGTGTAGATGCCCACCCGTACGGCCCTGGAGGCCCCCCGTCGTGCTGCCATGCGCCGGATCGTCGCACATCGCGATCAGATACATCAAGCGCCATTCTCACTCGACCTCGATCCACGGCCGTTCTCTCCCGTAGACGTCCCGGATGGCGGGCCACAAGTGGCAGACTGGCGACATGACGACGCACAAGAACCTGCTCGGCGGCCCGGAGCCGACCTTTCTGCCAGAGAACGAAGAGGCGTACTCCCTGCTGGGCGAGGAGTCCCTGGCACCGACCGAGGTCGCGGCGAAGCATCCGACGTTCTCGCTCGCCTGGGCGATGCTCGCGGACGATGCCTTCGAGGCAGGGCGAGTGGTCGAGTCGTACGCGTACGCACGCACCGGCTATCACCGGGGGCTGGACTCGCTGCGCCGAGCCGGGTGGAAGGGGCACGGCCCCATCCCTTGGGACCACCGCGCCAATCGCGGCTTCCTGCGCTGCCTCGCGGCCCTCGCCCGCGCCGCCGGCGCGATCGACGAGAAGGACGAGACGGAGCGTTGCTGGCAGTTCCTCAAGGACAGCAGCGCCGAGGCGTATGCCGAACTGAAGCGGTAATCACCGCAGTCGAGACGTCTGTGCCGCCGTCACTCAAGCAGTGGTGGCGGCATGGAATGCAGAAATTGAACGATCACATGTAGCTCCGTTCCCTCTCCTCCGGGACCGAACTCTGGCCCGGGTTTTCGGCTGCGGGACCGTCGTGGCTGGTCGCGCCCACGCGGCGGAGCCGCATATCGATACAGCCCCGCGCCCCCAAGGTGGGTACAGCTGAACCGGCCTTCGCTGCCCCACCGGCCCGCGGCCGACCTACGACAGCCGCCTCCGAGCCCTCTCCCCCTCCAGCGGAGGTGCCAGAACGGCTCCATACGTCCGGCACTCCGGCCGACGGCACCCCGGCGGCAGCGACCGTACCGACGCGAAGGCGACCACCGCCCCCACCACCAACACCCCCGCACACACCGTCATCGCCCGTCCGAACGCGTCATCGAAGGCCGAAGCCGATCGATAGGCCTCCTCCCCCATCCCCGCGACCAGCGGCAACGCGGCCACCGCGATCAGCCCCGCCGCCCGGGCCGCCGCGTTGTTGATACCACTGGCGAGCCCGGCCCGCGAGGCGTCCACCGACCCCAGCACGGTCGCCGTCAGCGGTGCGACCAGCGTGACCATGCCGGTGCCGAGGACGAGCAGCGCGGGCACGACGTCCACCACATAGGACGCCCCCGGCCCGACCCGCAGCATCAGCAGCATCCCCGCCGCGCACAGCAGCGGGCCCACGGTGAGCGGGATGCGCGGTCCGATGCGGTCGGCGAGGGCACCCGAGCGGGCCGAGAACAGCAGCATGAGGGCGGTCGTCGGCAGCAGGGCCGCACCCGCCTGGAGGGCCGAATAGCCGACCACCACCTGGAGCTGGAGCGCGGCGAGGAAGAAGAAGCCGCCGAAGGCCGCGTAGACGCACAGGGTCACCACGTTGACCGCGGTGAACTGCCGGGACGCGAAGATCCCGAGCGGCATCATGGGGTCGGGACGGCGCTTCTCGACGGCGACGAAGGCCACCCCGGCCGCCACGCCCGCGACCGCCGTGGCGGCGACCACCAGGGAACCGGAGCGGGCCTCGATCAGCGCGTACGTCACCAGCGCGAGCGCCAGCGCGCCCAGCACCGCGCCGAGCACGTCGAAGCGCCCGTGATCGCTACGGCCGTCCGCGGACTCCGGAACATGCCGTACGGCGATCGGCACGCACACCAGCGCCAGCGGGACGTTGAGCAGGAACACCCACCGCCAGCCCGGCCCGTCCACCAGCCAGCCGCCCACGAAGGGCCCCACGGCCGCCCCGATGCCGCCGAACCCGGACCACAGGCCGACGGCCCGGCCCCGGTCGTCGGGATGGAAGGAGGCCTGGATCAGGGCCAGGGACCCGGGCGTGAGCAGGGCGCCACCCACCCCCTGGAGGGCCCGCGCGGCGACGAGGACACCGGCGTTCGGGGCGAGGCCGCACAGCAGGGAGGCGGCCGCGAACCACACGACACCCACCACGAAGACCTTGCGGCGGCCGTACCGGTCCCCGAGGGAGCCGCCGAGCAGGATCAGCCCGGCCAGCGTCACCATGTACGCGTTGACCGTCCACTGCAGGGCGCCGAGGTCCGCGTCGAGGTCACGGCCGATGCGCGGCAGGGCGACGTTGACGACGGTCGAGTCCAGCAGCGCCATGCTGGAGCCGAGGACGGTGGTGAGCAGGATCCACTTGCCTTGCGGCGAGGCCAGCCGGACGTCGGACATGCCCCAGGTATACAGCGAGCCCGGTGCCGTAGCACCGGGCTCACCGTAATCAGCCGTAAGAAGGCTTACTTGATCTTCGTGCCCGCCGAGCGCAGGTTCTGCGTGGCCTCGATGACACGGGCGGCCATGGAGGCCTCCGCGAGCTTGCCCCAGGTGCGCGGGTCGTAGGTCTTCTTGGAGCCGACCTCGCCGTCGACCTTCAGGACGCCGTCGTAGTTGCGGAACATGTGGTCGGCGACCGGACGCGTGAAGGCGTACTGGGTGTCGGTGTCGATGTTCATCTTGACGACGCCGTTCTCCAGCGCGGTGCGGATCTCCTCCTCGGTGGAGCCGGAGCCGCCGTGGAAGACGAAGTCGAACGGCTGCGACCCGGCCGGCTTGCCGAACTTGGCGGCCACGCCGTCGTTCAGCTCCTTCAGCAGGTCGGGGCGGAGGACGACGTTGCCCGGCTTGTACACACCGTGGACGTTGCCGAAGGAGGCGGCCAGCAGGTAGCGCCCCTTCTCACCGAGGCCGAGCGCCTCGACCGTACGCACCGCGTCGTCGACCGTGGTGTACAGGGAGTCGTTGATCTCGTGCGAGACGCCGTCCTCCTCGCCGCCGGTCGGGGTGATCTCGACCTCAAGGATGATCTTGGCGGCGCGGGCGCGCTCAAGCAGCTCCTGCGCGATGGAGAGGTTGTCGGCGAGGGTCTCCGCCGAGCCGTCCCACATGTGCGACTGGAACAGCGGGTTGCCGCCGGCCTTCACCCGCTCCTCGGACACGGCCAGCAGCGGGCGTACGTACCCGTCGAGCTTGTCCTTGGGGCAGTGGTCGGTGTGCAGGGCGACGGTGACCGGGTACTTCTCGGCGACGATGTGCGCGAACTCGGCGAGGGCCACGGAACCCGTGACCATCTCCTTGCTGTACTGACCGCCCAGGAACTCGGCACCGCCGGTCGAGATCTGGATGATGCCGTCGCTCTCGGCCTCAGCGAAGCCGCGCAGCGCAGCGTGCAGGGTCTGGGTCGAGGTCACGTTGATGGCCGGGTAGGCGAACTTGCCCGCCTTCGCCCGGTCCAGCATCTCGTTGTAGACCTCGGGGGTTGCGATCGGCATGTGTCCGCTCCTTGTATCTGCGGGTTGGCGTACGGCGTGCTTACGGCCCTGACCTAGACCTTGTGTGGGGGTTCGACGTCATCGTCGGCCTCATCTTTCCAGACTTGGCCGGATGGTCCATCCCGCGGTCGGTCCGTGGTCGGTCCGTGGTCAGTCCAGCCCCAGCTCGTCCTTCGAGTACGCGAAGAGGTACGGCACACCCGCGCCCTGCTCGATCTTCTCGGCGGCTCCGGTCGCCCGGTCCACGATGGTCGCCACGGCGACGACCTCGGCGCCCGCCTCGCGTACGGCCGCGACCGCTTCGAGCGGGGAGCCACCGGTGGTGGAGGTGTCCTCGACGACCACCACCCGGCGGCCCGCGATGTCCGGGCCCTCCACCCGCTTCTGCATGCCGTGCGCCTTCGCCGCCTTGCGTACGACGAAGGCGTCCAGCCTGCGCCCGCGCGCCGCGGCGGCGTGCAGCATGGCCGTGCCGACCGGGTCCGCGCCCATGGTGAGGCCGCCGACCGCGTCGAACTCCAGGTCGGCGGTCAGGTCGAGGAGCACCTGTCCGACCAGGGGCGCGGCCTCGCCGTCGAGGGTCACCAGACGGAGGTCGACGTAGTAGTCGGCCTCCAGGCCGGACGACAGGGTCACCTTGCCGTGCACCACGGCCTTGTCGAGGATCTGCTGCTTCAGGGCGGCGCGTGCGTCAGTCATGCCTGTCAGCTTAGAGGCGGCGCCAGCTCCAGGTCGTCGAGGCCTCCAGCGGCTCCAGGGGCGTGACCAGGCGCGGCAGTGTGTTCAGGCCGTTGGGCGGCCCGGTCTGCGGTTCCACGCAGACGGCGGCCTCCTGCTCGTCGTAGACCACGACCCATTCCTCGCGGCTCGTGACCTTCAGCTCCAGCTGCGCGGGCCAGGTGAGCGTGACGTCGACGCCGTCGGGCATGCCGAAGCAGTCGTCCCAGGGGCTCGGCTTCGGGTCGACGCGGTGGCCGGTGGGCAGGTGGTCCTCGCCGCGCTCCTCCTGCCAGGCGGCGGTGAAGTCGAGCCGCACGGGCTCGCCGCCGTCGAGGGTGCGGTTGAACCAGGGGTGCCAGCCGATCTGGGCCGGGAAGGAGGAGTCGTACGTCTCCACGGACATGGTGAGTGTCAGGGCGTCCGGCGTGAGCGCCGCGATCTGGGTGACGCGGCCCGGGTAGGGCCAGGGCTCGACGAGGTCGTACGTGATCACCGCCTCGTCGCCGCTGCTGCGGGCGACGGTCCAGGCGCCGTCGCGTGCGGTGCCGTGGATGGCGTGGGGTGGGGAGTTGAGCGGCATCTGGTGTGTGGTGGCGCCGTCGCGGAAGCGGCCGTCGCGGATCCTTCCGCACCAGGGGACCATCGGGAAGCAGCCGAAGCGCTCGCCCTGCCGCAGCAGTTCGACACCTCCGACCCGAAGTCCCCCGACCCGTCCACCGTTTCCCGGCTGCAAGGTCACTTCCGCATCGCCCGCGGTCAGTGTGATGTCTTCGTGGCTCACGGGACGACACTACTCAACGGCGTTTTCTCAGTACCCGGGTCACCACGATCGCCGATGCCAGGACGGCTGCCGCCGCCGGTGCCGCCCAGCGCAGGGTCGCGCCCGGGGCCACCGTCTGGGGGGTCGGGACGGGGGCGTAGCGGCCCCTCGGGGGTGCGTGGTCGACCTCCTCCGCGCTGCGGCCGATCATCGTGCGGCGGGCGTGGGCGGCCTCGGCCGGGGGGACCGCGGGTTCGGTGAAGTCCTCGGCGACGGGTGCCGAGGACTCCTCGGGGGGTTCCACCGCCTCCGGGAGTTCCACGGGCTCCGGCGCCTGCGCCGGCTCCGGTTCCTCCTCGGGCGCGGCCAGGGCCTCCGCGAAGCGGTTCAGCAGGCGTACGACCGCGGCGCCCACCGCGTCCTGGGGCAGTTCCGTGACGCGGCCGTCGGCCGTCGCGGTGCCGTCGAAGGTGAGGGTCGTGCCGCCGTCCGTGTCGCGCAGCCGCAAGGCGAGGGCGAGGGTGACCGAGCCGGTGCCGCGGGTCTCGGTGGCGTCGCCCTCGACGGCGTAGGAACCGTCGTCCCGGCCGGAGACGTGGACCGTGCCCCGGTAGGTGATGGAGTGGCTGCCGACCCGCACCTTGAGGCGCCCGGTGACGGGTTCCGCGCCGGCGTCCTGCTGGAGCCCGGGAACCGCCCGGGCGACCCTGACGGGGTCCCCCAGGGCCTTGCGCAGCCGCTCTACCGGAACCGGAACGAACACCTCATGCTCCATGGTTGCCGAGCCTACCCAGGGGTGGCCGCCACGCACCCTCGTTGGTGGAAAGTGACCGCGCCGGTCCGTCTCAGTAGCGCGGATGCACCAGCGTCGAGGGCGCCAGGCCCCTGATCCTCGTCGTCTCCGCGGCCCTCGCCGCCGCTCGCAGCGACTTGCGCCCCAGGCTCGCGGAACCGGCGCCCCGCGGGTCCGTGCCGAGCTCGGGGCGCGCTCCCTGTGACGCCAGCACGAAGCCCCAGTCGCGCGGGGCGCGGGTCGCCGTGCGGTCGGGGCCCGCGGCGAATCCGGAGTCGCGGCCGCCGACCCGGTAGGGCGTGGTGTGCAGTCCGGCCGCGCGGACCGTCGTCTCGACCGTCCAGAAGACACGGGAGCGGGAGGCGACCGGACCGGCGTGCACGACGAGCCGTCCGCCGGGGGTCAGGGCGCGGCGGACCAGGCCGTAGAACTCCTGCGAGTACAGCTTGGTGCTCGCGGTGATGCCGGGGTCGGGCAGATCGGCGATCACCACGTCGTACGACGACTCGGGCGCCGCGGTCCGCAGCCACTGGAACGCGTCCGCCGTGCTCACGTGGACGCGCGGGTCGCCGTACACATGGCCGTTGAGCCGGGAGAGGGCGGGGTCCCGGCGGGCCAGGTCCACCACCACGGGGTCGAGTTCGACGACGTCGACCCGGCGTACGCCCGGATGGCGCAGCACCTCGCGGGCGGCGAGGCCGTCGCCGCCGCCGAGGACGAGCACGCGCGCGTGGGGGCCGTTCATCGCGGGGTGGACGAGGGCCTCGTGGTAGCGGTGCTCGTCGCGGCCGCTGACCCTCAGGCGGCCGTCGAGGAAGAGGTCGAGGGGGCGGCCGTGGGTGCCGCCGGTGAGGACGACCTCCTGGACGCCGGTCTGCACCGCGACGCGTACGTCCTTGCCGTAGACGGCCTCGCGGGCGGCTCGTTCGAAGTCGTCGACGAGGACGGCGGCGGTGGCGAGGACACCGAGCACGGCGAGGTTGGCGGTCAGCAGCAGCCAGCGGGCCCGGCGGGTGAGGTCGCGGCGGAACAGGCCGAGGACGAGGGCGCCGCCCGCGATCGCGTTGACCGTGCCGATGAGCATCACGCCGGTCAACTGGCCGAGGAGGGGCAGCAGGAGGAAGGGGAAGGCCAGGCCGCCGACCAGCGCGCCGACGTAGTCCGCGGCGAACAGGTCGGCGACCGCGCCGCCCGCGTCCTGGCGGCGGATGCGCTGGATCAGCTCCATCAGCAGGGGGACCTCGGCGCCGATGAGCAGGCCGATGGCGAGGGAGAAGGCGACCAGGAGCCAGCGGGGGCCGCTCGCCCACAGGCCGCCCCAGTCGCCGGTCCACGCGAAGACGGCGTACAGCGCCATCGCACTGCAGCCGCCGACCAGGGCGAGCAGTGCCTCCAGCACGCCGAAGGCGGCGGCCGCCCGCCAGCGCAGCCGTTTGGCGACGAGCGAACCGATGCCCATCGCGAAGACCATGACGGACAGCACCACGGAGGCCTGGGTGACCGAGTCGCCGATCAGGTACGAGGCGAGGGCGACCAGTTCGAGTTCGTACACCAGTCCGCAGGCCGCGCAGACGAAAACGCAGGCCAGGACCAGGAACCGCCCCGTCCCCTGCCGCACCGGCAGCCGCGGGGGCCCGGGCCAGGGCGGTGGAGCGCCGGGTGGGGCGGGAGCGTGCGACTCGATCACGCTGCGACGTTACGTCACGGCTACGGCACGCTTCGTCACCCACACGTGTGGAACTGAGGGTCAACCGGGAAATCGGGTTTGCGTGGCTCAACCCGATGGCTCAACCCGATGTCGCCACCGCGACCCGAACCCCCACCCGGGTCCGTGTGGCCACCAACTGCCCGTCCTGCGGATACGCGTGCCAGGTCCGCCAGTGCACCTGTCCCTCGTACCGCTGCGCCAGCATCGCCGTGAACGCGTGCGGGCTGCCCGGGAAGACCCCGGCAAGCCCGTTCGGATGGTCGGACACCAGCGCCAGCAACTCCTGTGCCCGTCCGGCGAACTGACCCGGTGACAACGCCTCGACCCGGGCGGCGAACTCGTACCCCCAGTCCCCCACCCGCTTGGCCACTCCCAGCGGCAACGGCGTACTGCTGCCGGCGATGCACGCCACCGTCTCCGAGCATGTGCCCCGCCGCTCCTCGAGGAGTACCTGGTGGGAGGCGCCGAGGAGTCTCAACTGAAGCTTCGCCCCGGCGAGTTCCAGGTCGAGCGTGGCGAGGGCGGGCAGCGGCTCGCGCCCCAGGGCCCAGGCGAGGTCGGCCGCGCGCGTGTCGGTGTAAGAGGTTTTGAGGGTCGTGAGCATGGATCGGCTCCGCTAGCACGCAAAAGAAAAGGGGAGGTGTGGTTCCGGCGCACCCGGGGCGACACCGGGATTCGGCCCGGTCAGCCCAGTCGGCAGGTCAGGAGAGGTGTCCGTGCGACGTCCGAGGGGCTGCGTTGGTGATTTAGAGGGAATCATGAACAGTGGCGCCGCCACAGGTTTTTTACCCAACTTCGTGGGGTTTCCATCCCTCCGTGGGCTCCACAGCTCAACTGTTCAACCACGGCGCACGCCACGGCGGCCGGAGCGTACGCCGGAGCACCGGAGTGAAAAACCGACAAGCGGGGGCGTGCGTCCCGACCCAGGTCCGGACCCACGCCCCCGCGTTCCCCCGCTCCCCCGTACGCGGATGCGGTTCCCCCTGCTGGAGCTCAGCTGCCCCGTGTCAGCTGCCTCCCCCGCATCCGCCTCCGCCGCCGCAGGACGACCCGCCACCACAGGACGACCCACCGCCGCAGGAGTGACCCCCGTGGTGACCCCCGGAATGCCCGCCGGAGTCCCCACCCGACGAACCGCACGACGAGACCCCACCCGCCGTACCGCCGGCCCACCAGCTGTCCTGGTGCCCCCGGGACCGGCCACCGCGGACGGGCTTGACCAGCTTGACGCTCTTCTTCCTGTTCGAGGCGGACACAAGGGCCCCGACGAACAGGACCGCGAACACCGCCAGGATGATGCCGATGACCATGGCTCACCCTCCTTCCGTTACCCCCCGAAGCGACCCCCCGTGGGCGCCTCGCTGGTTGCGTGAGCTGGAGATGCCCCTCCGTCTCACGGGCCAAAGCAGAGTTGAGGAACTCCAGAGCTTGGGCGCAGGATGACCGGCATGACCTCCAGTGCGCGCCCCCTGCTCAACCGCCGTCTCGCCGAGTTCGGGACGACGATCTTCGCCGAGATGTCGGCCCTGGCCCTGAAGACCGGGTCGATCAACCTCGGCCAGGGCTTCCCCGACACGGACGGCCCCGAGGAGGTCCGGGAGGCGGCCGTACGGGCGCTGCGCGACGGGCGCGGAAACCAGTACCCGCCGGGCCCGGGCGTCCCGGAGCTGCGTACGGCGATCGCCGCGCACCAGGAGCGCCGCTACGGCCTGTCCTACGACCCCGACACCGAGGTCCTGGTCACGGCCGGCGCCACGGAGGCCATCGCGGCCGCGCTGCTGGCGCTGGTCGAACCGGGTGACGAGGTCGTCGCGTTCGAGCCGTACTACGACTCCTACGCGGCCTGTATCGCGATGGCGGGCGGGACCAGGGTCCCGGTGACCCTGCGGCCCCACGACGACAGCTTCCGCCTCGACCTCGACGAGCTGCGCGCCGCGGTGACGGACCGCACCCGGCTCCTCCTGATCAACACCCCGCACAACCCGACCGGCACGGTCCTCACCCGCGAGGAGCTCACCGCGATCGCCGAGCTGGCCGTGGAGCGGGACCTGCTGGTGGTCACGGACGAGGTGTACGAGCACCTGGTCTTCGACGAGGCCGAGCACCTGCCCCTCGCGACCTTCCCGGGGATGCGGGAGCGCACGGTCTCGATCGGTTCCGCCGGCAAGACCTTCTCCTTCACCGGCTGGAAGGTCGGCTGGATCACGGCGGCACCCGGACTGGTCTCGGCGGTCCGCTCGGCGAAGCAGTTCCTGACGTACGTCTCCTCGGGACCGTTCCAGTACGCGGTCGCGGAGGCGCTCGCGCTCCCGGACAGCTACTTCTCCGCCTTCCGCGAGGACATGCTCGCCAAGCGGAACCTGCTGGCGAACGGCCTGGCGGAGGCCGGTTTCGGGGTCTTCAGGACCGCCGGCACCTACTTCATCACCACCGACATCGGCCCCCTCGGCGAGACCGACGGCTTCGCCTTCTGCCGCGCGCTGCCCGAGCGCGCGGGAGTCGTGGCCATCCCGAACGCCGTCTTCTACGACCACCGGGAGGCGGGGGCGCCCTTCGTACGGTTCGCGTTCTGCAAGCGCACGGAGGTCCTGGCGGACGCGGCGGAACGGCTCCGCAAGGCGTTCACGGGCTGACCGCTGCTCGACGACGAGCGGCCTCGCCCCGCGAAGACATGCGCTGGCGCCCGCCGCGAAGTAGCAGCCCATACGGGAGGACGCCGAGGGGCGCCCTCCCGTCACGGCCAGGTGCGCTCGACGCGGTCGTGTCGTACGGCGTAGGCCGCCGGGCCGCCCTTCTCGACGGCCCGATGGATCGCGTCACAGCGTGCGACGAGACGCTCGACCATCTCAACGCTGCGAAGCTGCTGGTTGTCCAGGTAGAACAGCACCGCCTCGCGCTCCAGGACGGGCTGGATCTCCAGGTCCCGGGTCTTGATCCGCCCGTCCTTCGACAACGGGACCCAGGACCGGTCGAGACCATGAGTGATCCACTCTTCGTCCGGAACGTCCTGCCCGTCGTCAGGAAAGACGTCCCCGATGCGGTGAACCGTCCACCCGCAGGCCCTCAGTCCTTCCGCGACACGGCGACCGAGATTCCGGTCGAGGAAGAACTCAGGCCGCAAGGTGCACCACGGCCCGGCAGAGCGCGTCCACCTGCTCAGGCGTCATGTCGTAGTCGTACGCGATGTCCTCGACCGTTTCCCCGGCCTCCCACAGGTCGGTGATGGCCTGGACTGTGACGCGGTTGGCGGCCACCACCGGGAGACCGTGACCGAACCTCGGATCGATCACGACGGGGACGGAGGCCGGGTACTGCCTCAGCCGCAGGCTGGAGGGGAAGTCCTCGCCCGGCTCCCAGGTGAGGTAGCGGAGATAGTCGGAGACCACTTCGTGGATGGGGACCTGGCCGTCGCGGGCTCTGCGGAGATCTCCCCACCCGTGCTCGATGAAGATGTCCACGCCATCCGTGGCGATCCGCTTCGACACGAGGCCGTAGGGAGTGTCGAAGGCGTCGCGTACGGCGGCGGCTGCCTCCCTGATCTCGCTCATGCGAAGCCCCAGGGAACGCAGAGAACGAAGAACGTGCGCCTCGGCCACCGCGATGAACGGCACCGAAGGCTGCCCCTTCCCCACCGGCTCGACCTGGTGGACCAGCGGCGCTCCGGCGGCCTTGCCCTTCAGCCACGAGGTGAGGGTCGACTGCGGAATCGCAAGGTAGGAGGCGGTCTCCGCGGGCGTCAGAAGTCCGTCGGTGAACCTGTCGACCATGCCCCACCTCCTCTTGGCGCCAGATTTCGCATCGTGCCACATCAAGCCTCCCACCTGCGGGTGGACCGCACACCCGGTCATCGGCTCAGCCGGCGGCACGGAGTTGCTCCCCGGACCGGCAGCCCCGACAACGGCCGGGTTCCGCTGAACGGAATCCCCGGTCGCAGCCGTCGCAGTTACGCATGGGCACGACCGTCGGACGTGCGGGGGGTTCTGAGCCTCTGGCCGGTACCGGCAGGGGAGTCTCCTTGAGCCGGTAGGCGAGGATGCCGACCGGGCGGGTGAGGAAGTGGGCCGGGAGCCGTGCGGTGAGGTGGTCCGTGATGTGTGTGGGCAGAAGACCCGCCGCCAGCCACCGGGCGACGGCCGGGGCGAGGCGGGCGGTTTCCTGCGCGGACAGAATGAGGCGGGGGTCGACCCGGCGCAGGGAGGTGAGTACGGCGACGGCTCGGGGGTCGGCGTCGGAGAGCGGGATCGGTGTCTCCGCCTCGGCCTGGGGGGACAACGCCTGCGCCGTTTCCGGTACGGCCGCCGACTGGGGCGAAACAGCCGCAGTGCAGGTTGGCTTCCGGGGCCGACGCGGTTGGGGCGGCTCGGGATCGCCGCCGGGGACGTCGTAGAAGTATGTGCGGGTACGGACCTGCCCGGTGGGCGTCCGCTCGCGGCGACGCTCCAGGTAACCGGCCGCCTCCAACTCCCTGAGCGCCCGTGAGATCAGGATCTCGCCCTCGCTGAAGTGCGCGCACAGGGCCGGGATGGTCACGGGGGTGCTGTCGGGCAGTGAGGAGATGTACGCCGCGACACCGACCGTGACCGCGCTGCCGCGCCGCTGGGCGAGGGCGTTGGAGATCACCGTGAAGTCGGCCGTGAGGCGGGTGCGGACGTGGATCACTCCGGAGGTCGGAGCTCCGGCGTCGGCGCGCGACGGCGCGTTAGACTGCGGGTCAGCCATCGGGAAGGTCTCTTCTTCCTGATCGGTCAGGCCCTCGTTCGGGATTGCCGTCCCGGCGGGGGCCGAAGTCTGTGTGCTGTTGTCGCGGCGAACGTAACCGCCCTCATCCCGCGTCTGCAAGCCGGTCACTCGGACGAGTGACGCGAGCCGTGCGGCCGGGGAGGGTGGGTGGGCGGGTAGTTCTTTCCCCCGGTTCTTTGGGGAGGCCAGCGGCCTACCGGGCCCTCGCGGACAAGGGTCCGGTGAGCCCGGCGGCCTCAGTGACGGTGGCCTCCGGCCTTCAACTCGCCTATGAAGACGGTCCAGGCGGCGGCTTCGAAGCACAGCGCCGGACCGTGCGGGACCTTGCTGTCACGGACGGGGACGACGGTGTCCTGGAACCCGTCGGCCACCTCCACGCAGTCGCCGCCCTCCTGATTGCTGTAGCTGCTCCTGCGCCAGACGGCGCCGTTCAGTTCGGGACGGGAGATTCGAGCCACGGCGGTTGTCCTCCAGCACGGATCGGATCATGTCCAGTGACATGAGCGGGGGCAGGGCTTCTGCCCGCAGTCGATCGTAGGCCAGCGAGCAACGCTTGACCTCGTCCGGATCCTCGATGAGTTGGCCGTAGTGCGCGCCCTCCGTGTAGGCGATCTCCGAGCCGTCCGGCATGGTGAGAACGGTGAGCGAACCGCCCATCACGTCGTGCTCGCCCTGGTCGAACGGCAGTACCTGCACGGTGATGTGACGGTCCCTCCGAGTCGCCAGCAGTTGTTCCAGCTGCTCACGCATCACCGCCTGGCCGCCGACCGGACGCCGGAGCACCGCCTCGTCGAGGACCACCCACAACTCGGGCCGGGCGGGCGTGCGGAGGCGCTCCTGCCGACCCATGCGAGCGGTGACCCGCTCCTCCAACTGCTCCTTGCCGCCGAGCGTCAGACCGACACTCAGCACCGCCCGCGCGTACGGCTCGGTCTGCAACAAGCCCGGCACCACATGCGCCGCGTACTGCCGAATGACCACCGCCCGCTCCGAGTACTCCATGAACCTCCGCGACCAGTCCGGAAACGCCTCCCGGTACACATACGGCCACAGCTCCACCAGCAGATCGTCCGCACCGAGTGCCACATCCAGCGCCCGCGCCAGTTCCAGCGTCGGCTTCGCTCCGGACGACCGCTCGATCTGCGTGATCCGCGTACCCACCACGTGGACCTTGTCGCCCAGTTCGGTCTGGGTCAGTCCGGCCGCGAGGCGAAGTCTGCGGACCCGCGCGCCGAACAGCGCGGCCATCGACGTACTGGGGTCAATTCCGTTGGCCAAAGCGTCACTTCCGTTCCTTACGAGTCGAAAAGTAAGGCCGAGTCACCTGTTGAGCGTAGGGCGACCGGACGACTCTTGAGTGCGGAACGTGACGACTTGCGCACGCCACGCCACTTCCCCCTGCTCGACAGCCAAGGACGGAACACGCGGTGCTGACAGAAACGACGGACCTGCAGAGCGAACTACCGCCTCTTGTCGCACAGTTCGCCTCATCGCCCCGGGGTGCGCGACTGGCCCGGCAGCTCGCCGTACGGCACCTGGAGGAGCGGGGGTATCCGCCGGCGTCGGACGCGTCGTGCGCGGTCGCCCTCGTGGTCGCCGAACTCGCCGCGAACGCCGTGCTCCACGGCCGGGTGCCAGGACACGACTTCGGTCTCCGGGTCGCTCTCGACCCGGTGGCGGGCCTGGTCCGCGTCGAGGTCGCCGACGCGGCCTCGACGAAACGGCCCCCCGCGAACCCGCCGTCGTCGGCCCCCGAGGGCGAGTCGGGCCGAGGACTGCTCCTGGTGGACACCCTGGCCGTGCGCTGGGGATCGGCACCGCGCCACCCGCTGGGCAAGACGGTGTGGGCGGAAGTATCCATCGCCCGTCCAACTGTCGGCATTGAAACGTGAGTTGTGCGGGTGAGGACGAGCGGTCCAGGGCCGTCCGATCCGGGGGACTTCGTCAGCGGGCGTCTGCCTCGGTCTCCGGGAGCGGGAGTTCGTCGAGGTCGAGGGTGAAGGTGCGGCCGTCGGCCAGGGGGATGGGGAGCTTGCCCGTGCCGTACTTGTGCGTGTGTGCGCGTACGGGTCCACGACCAGGTAGATCGGGATGCCGTAGCGGCCGTACTTCGCGGTGCAGTGGCGGTCTTCGCATGGCGCCCGAGGGACACGATCGTGTCGTACTGCATCGACTTGAGAGCCCGGCGATACGGCTGTGAGATCGTCCCTGACACCCGAACACCAGAAGCGCAATGCTCGCTTATGACTGATTTCTTATGCAATGTGCTGATGTGACCCACGCCAGCACCCACGCCCGCACGCTCGCGCCCTCCCTCGTCACAGGCGACCGCAGCATCGTCCGGCACCCCCTGGCGGCAGCCCTCGGCCTCTTCGCCGCCGCCCGTCTCACCGGCCTCGCCGTCCTCGCGGTGACCGCCTGGGCGACCGGGCACGGGCCGCTCGCGCTGCTCGGGCGGTCCTGGGACTCGCGGTGGTATCTGGGGATCGCCGCGCACGGGTACGGCCGTACGCTGCACGTCCGGCCGGGGGTCGTCTTCGATGACCTGGCGTTCTTCCCGCTCTACCCGGCACTGGTCCGGGCCGTGACCGCGCTGACCCCGCTCGGCGGGGGCGCGGCGGGCCTGGTGGTGTCGTGGACCGCGGCCGCGGTGGCCGCCGCGGGCATCCACGCCGTCGGCCTACGCCTGCACGGACGTGCCGTGGCCGGTGCCCTGGTGCTGCTCTGGGGCCTGCTGCCGCACTCGGTGGTGCTGTCGCTGGCGTACACGGAACCGGTCCTGACGGCGTTCGCCGCGTGGTCGCTGTTCGCCGTGCTGACGGGGCGGTGGGTGTGGGCGGGGGCGCTGGCAGCCCTCGCGGGGCTCTCCCGGCCCAACGGCGTCGCGGTCGCCGCGGCGGTCCTCGTGACGGCGGCGTACGAGATCTGGCGTCGGCGGGAAAAAGTTACCCACAGGCTGTGGACGGGCCTCGCGCTCGCCCCGCTCGGCTGGCTCGGGTACGTGCTGTGGGTCGGTCACCGCAGGGGCGATCTGCTCGGCGGCTACTTCGAGGTGCAGCGCCGCTGGGGCTCCCGCTTCGACCTCGGCCGGGGTTCGCTCCGCTTCGTACGCCACCTGGTGCTGCACGGCGACCGGCTCGTCTTCCCGATGGCGATACTGCTGGTCGCCGCCGCCGTACTCCTGTACGCCCTGCTGCTCGCCGACCGTGCCCCGCTCCCCCTGCTGGTGTACACCGGCGTGCTGCTGCTGATCGCGCTCGGCGGGTCGGGGTTCTTCGCGTCCAAGCCGCGCTTCCTGCTGCCCGCCTTCCCGCTGCTGCTGCCGCTCGCGCGGGCGCTGGTGCGGACGGCGAGAGCCCGGCCCTGGCACGCGGCCGTGGTGGCCGGTGCCCTGGCCGGGCTCTCGTTCGTGTACGGGGCGTATCTGGTCGTGATCGCCGATACGCCCCTGTGAGCTGGAGGACGCCTACTCGTCGTCCTCGGGCTTCTCCGCGTCGTTGACCTCGTCTTCGAGGCCGAGCTGCTCGACGAGCCACTTGTCGAACTCGATGGCGGCGCGCACCCAGCTGACGGTCGAGGAGACGAAGTGCTCCAGAGCGACGCCGGTGCCGATCAGCATCTGCGCCTCACCGATCAGACGGACGGTGCCGTCGTCGTGGGTGTGGCTGTAGACCTTGGGCCACAGGGTGCGCCGGTTCCAGTCGTCGATCGACTCCAGCAGCTGCGGCTTCTCGTCGATCTGGTGGGGCCGGTCGTAGAACGTGCGCACCGAGAAGACCTGCTGGTCACCTTCGCCGCGGAACATGAAATACGTACGGAACTGCTCCCACGGCGCCGCGAGGTCACCCTCGTCGTCGACGACATACTTCAGCTCCATCTGGTCGAGGAGCTGCTTCACAAGATCCTGATCCGGGACGACGGGGCCCGCCGGTCCTTGCTGCGGCTCGGGCTGGCCCCCGAAGTTCGGAATCGAGGACGGGTCGATGGTCACCGTGAATTTCCCTTCGTACGGATTCCGCCATCCTCTCCCATCCGGGGAGGGGGGTGGCAAGCCCCGACAGACCCTGTCCTCCCAGGGCTGACATGATCCGGACAGCCACAGAAAGCACATGTCGAGGAAACGGGGAAGACATGACACTGACGCCGACCGAAACGGTGGCGGAACAGGCCGAGCCGGGCAGGACCAGATGGGGGGTCTTCCTGGCGATCCTGGCCGTGCCGACGCTGGTGGTGGCGGCCCTGCTCGCGCTGCTGATCGCCTGGCTGTTCACGGACGACTCCGTCGCCGCCGACGTGAAGAAGACCTCGTGCGCCGAAGCCCTGGCCTTCGGCGGGGCGAAGCTGCCGGCGGGGGCGCGCGACACCTGGTGCGGGCTCCAGGCCGGGCCGGAACCCCGCTACGAGGCCCGCTTCCGGATGCCACGCGCCGAGATCGACGCCTGGGTGGCGGCCGGCTTCCCGCAGGGGCCGAAACTGCGGACCACGCAGTGCGGCGAAGCCCAGGTCGACGCGTGCCTGAACGCGGGCCCGGTCGCGGGAGAGCGGGCCTTCGTGCAGATCGAGATCACCCACGACAGCCGCAAGTGGTCCGAGGTGCGGTTCGTGGCCTTCACGGGGTGAGGAGGGGGCGCCACCGCCCCCTCGTCACCACCGCGCTCAGAGCGTCTTGCCGGTCGTCGGACCCACGATCAGGCCGTCCCCGAAGGCGTCCACCCGGACCGTGTCGCCGTCACCGCTCCTCCATCCGCTCGACCAGCCGCCATACGTTGGTGGACGGATTCCGTTCATGTCGCTCACCAGTCGGATCGAGCCCACGGGCGCGCTCCGCGGCGGCAGCCCGGCCGTCCGCGTAGTGGACGAAGTCGACACGCGCCTTGTCGTATCCGGGCACGTGCTTCTGCAGGAGGGGAAGCAGCTTCCGGTACGTCGGGATGTGTGCCGTCTGCGGGGCGAAGTGGAGCAGGAGCCAGAGCTCGAAACAGGGGTTGGAGACAGCCACCTTGATGTTCGCTCTGCGCGCGGCCACGACGGCTTCGGCGACGTCGACGAACTGGTCCACGTCGAAGACGCACCACACCTCGTCGAAGCTGCCCTTGGTGAGTTCCCGCTGCTTGCGCGCGTAGGCGACAAGCTGGGTCGGCGCGCAGGCCTTGCCGCGTACGACGACGGAGACAGCGGGGTTGCGGAGGTGCTCCCGCAGTCCCTGGAGGTACTGCCGCTCGGTCTCCCTGCTGCCGCAGACGACGAGGATTGTCCGCGCGGATCTGCGGGTGGGGCCGCGTCGACGGCCCGACCCCTCACGCGGAAACGGCCTTGGCATGTGCCCCCCAGTACTCCCGCACCACGTCCTCCAGCGCGGTCTCCGGCAGCACCGGTACCGCGCCGTAGCTCCCCGCCAGATAGCGCCGCTCGAAGTTCTCCCCCTTGCGCGGCTTGAAATCGCTGAGCGGGTAGAGCTCGGAGGCGGCGGTCTCGGAGCTCTTCTCGACGAACCAGATCTGGTCGCGGCGCAGCACCTCTTCGCCGAGCATCGTGCCGAGGAGGGCCGCGTCGTGGGTGGTGAAGATCAGCTGGGCGCCGTGGGGGTTGAGTTCGGGGTTCTGGAAGAGTCCTACGAGCTTGGCGGTGAGGAGCGGGTGCAGGCTGACGTCGATCTCGTCGATCCACAGCTGACGCGCGTCCACAAGGACCAGCAGCGCCATGCTCACCAGGTTCAACCAGGTCTTGGTGCCGGCCGACTCGTCCTGTGCCCGCAGCAGGAACTCCTGCTCCCCCACCCGGTGCACGAACTGCAGAGAGCGCCCGAGAGCCTCTTTGATGTCCTCCGACGCGTCCGCCCATTCACGGCCGAGCTGCCGCCCGGTGGAGTCCTCGCCCCGGCGGACCCCGTGCACTCCCAGATCCGCTGCCGCCAGGACGTCGGCGGCTCGCGCGATTCCCAGGTCCTCGAAGTACTCGAGAACCTTCGTGACGGCCGCCCCGTGATCGATGAGTGCGTGCCGTTGCCGGTCACGGACGACCCAGGATTCCTTGATGTCACGCCAGACAGCACCCAGTTCCTCGTGAGCCGTCTGCGCGGCAGCCGACAGATACAGACTGTTGGGCCGCATCACCCGCTCGGCGGTTGCCCTCTCGCCCCCCAGCGAGTTCCCGAACGTCACGTCCGTCCTCCGGCGCTCGAACAGGACCCGCTTACGGCCCTTGGGATACGAGTACAGCCATTCCTCCTCGACCTCGGTGTCCGAGACCGCGAAGCCGTACACATACCGCACCCCGCCGATAACCAGATCCGCCGCGTAGGTCGACGGTTCGCCCCGGCTCTCGTGGTCCAGCAGAAACGGCCGCCGTTCGATGCGGGCGCCGGGCAGCCACTTGGCCTGGGACTCCTCCACCGCCTCGCGGAAGAACCGGTACGCGTCGATGACCGTCGACTTGCCCGAGGCGTTCGCCCCGTAGATCGCCGCGACGGTCAGCGCGGGCCGCTCGTCCTCATAGACCGGCACGAGGTTCAGCTCCTGCGGCTCACGCAGTGACCCATGATTGGCCACCCGGAAGCTCAACAGCATGCCGTACACCCCGTTTCCTGGCCTTGTGAACAAGTGAAATGCAAATAGGGCCGATACCAAATGTTAGCTTCGCGCCCCCAACCCGAACAGGCCCGCCACCCACCAGGGTGACGGGCCTTGCTGCCGTTACAGCGTCTTGCCGGTCGTCGGACCCACGATCAGGCCGTCCCCGAAGGCGTCCACCCGGACCGTGTCGCCGTCCTTGACCTCGCCGGACAGGATCTCCTTGGCGAGGCGGTCGCCGATCGCGGTCTGGACGAGGCGGCGCAGCGGGCGGGCGCCGTAGGCCGGGTCCATGCCCTCGACGGCGAGCCAGTCCAGGGCCGCGTCGGTGACCTCCAGGGTGAGCCGGCGCTCGGCGAGCCGCTTGGCGAGCCGGTTGATCTGGAGGCGGGCGATCCGGCCGAGTTCGTCCTTGGTGAGGGCGGAGAAGACGACCAGGTCGTCGAGCCGGTTGAGGAACTCCGGCTTGAAGGAGGCCCGGACCACCTCCAGGACCTGTTCCTTCTTCTCCGACTCGCTGGTGATCGGGTCGACGAGGAACTGGCTGCCCAGGTTGGACGTCAGCACCAGGATCGAGTTGCGGAAGTCGACCGTACGCCCCTGACCGTCCGTCAGACGCCCGTCGTCCAGCACCTGGAGCAGGATGTCGAAGACCTCCGGGTGCGCCTTCTCCACCTCGTCGAGGAGCACGACGCTGTACGGCCGCCTGCGCACCGCCTCCGTCAACTGGCCGCCCTCCTCGTAGCCGACATACCCGGGGGGCGCGCCGACGAGCCGGGAGACGGTGTGCTTCTCGCCGTACTCGCTCATGTCGATGCGGACCATCGCCCGCTCGTCGTCGAAGAGGAAGTCGGCGAGGGCCTTGGCGAGTTCGGTCTTGCCGACGCCGGTGGGGCCGAGGAAGAGGAAGGAGCCGGTGGGCCGGTCCGGGTCGGCGATCCCGGCTCGGGTGCGCCGTACGGCGTCGGCGACGGCCTGCACGGCCTCGCTCTGGCCGATGAGCCGCTTGCCCAACTCCTCCTCCATGCGCAGGAGTTTCTGGGTCTCGCCCTCCATGAGGCGGCCGGCCGGGATGCCGGTCCAGGCGGCGACGGTGTCAGCGATGTCGTCGGCGCCGACCTCCTCCTTGACCATGGTGTCCTTGGCGGCCTCCTCCTCGGCCTCGGAGGCGGCCTCCAGGTCCCTTTCCAGGGTGGGGATCTCGCCGTACAGCAGCTTGCTGGCGGTGTCGAAGTCGCCGTCGCGCTGGGCGCGTTCGGCCTGGCCGCGCAGCTCGTCCAGCTTCTCCTTCAGTTCACCGACCCGGTTGAGGGACTGCTTCTCCTTCTCCCAGCGGGCGGTCAGGCCGCGCAGCTCCTCCTCCTTGTCGGCGAGGTCGCGGCGCAACCGCTCCAGGCGCTCGCGGGAGGCCGGGTCGGTCTCCTTGACCAGCGCGAGCTCCTCCATCTTCAACCGGTCGACACCGCGCTGGAGTTCGTCGATCTCCAGGGGCGAGGAGTCGATCTCCATACGCAGGCGTGAGGCCGCCTCGTCGACGAGGTCGATGGCCTTGTCGGGCAGGAAGCGGGAGGTGATGTACCGGTCGGAGAGTGCCGCCGCGGCCACCAGCGCGCTGTCGGCGATCTGGACCTTGTGGTGAGCCTCGTAGCGTCCCTTGAGCCCGCGCAGGATGGCGATGGTGTCCTCGACCGTCGGCTCGGCCACCAGCACCTGCTGGAAGCGCCGCTCCAGGGCGGGGTCCTTCTCGATCCGCTCGCGGTACTCGTCGAGGGTCGTCGCACCCACCATCCGCAGCTCACCGCGGGCCAGCATGGGCTTGAGCATGTTGCCGGCGTCCATGGAGGAGTCCCCGCCGGCGCCCGCACCCACGACCGTGTGCAGCTCGTCGATGAAGGTGATGATCTGCCCGTCGGAGTCCTTGATCTCGGCGAGGACGGTCTTGAGCCGCTCCTCGAACTCACCGCGGTACTTGGCGCCGGCCACCATGGCGCTCAGGTCGAGCGAGACGAGCCGCTTGTCCTTGAGCGACTCGGGCACGTCCCCCTTGACGATCCGCTGGGCGAGGCCCTCGACGACGGCGGTCTTGCCGACGCCGGGCTCGCCGATGAGGACGGGGTTGTTCTTCGTACGACGGGACAGCACCTGCACGACCCGGCGGATCTCCTGGTCGCGGCCGATGACGGGGTCGAGCTTGCCGTCCCGTGCGGCGGCGGTGAAGTCGGTTCCGAACTTCTCCAGGGCCTTGTACTGCCCCTCGGGGTCGGCGGTGGTCACCCTGCGCCCTCCTCTGGCCTTCTGGAAGGCGTCGATCAGCTTCTTCGGGGTGGCGCCCTGTCCGGTCAGCACCTCGGCGGCCGGTCCGCCCTTGGCGGCGATGCCGATGAGCAGGTGCTCGGTGGAGAGGTACTCGTCGCCGAGATCCTTGGCGCGGGCCTGCGCGTCGGCGATGACGGCGAGCAGGTCGCGGTTGGGCTGCGGGGGCGCCACGGTGGACCCGGTCACGCTGGGCAGTGAGCCGAGCACCTTCTCGGCCCCGGCCCGCACGGCGGCCTGGTCGGCGTCGACGGCGGCCAGCAGATCGACGATGTTCTCGTTGTCCTGCCCCTGGAGCAGAGCGAGGAGCAAGTGGGCGGGGGTGAGGTCCGGGTGCCCCTCGGTCACGGCCCGGTTGCTGGCCGCGTTGATCGCGTCCCGGCTCCGGTTGGTCAGCTCGGCATCCACGTGTCCGTACTCCTCCTCGGTGTCAGCTCCTGTACCGACCCTGTGCTGACTCAGTCAGCGTACATAAAGTTGAGTCTATTCCACTCAAGGCGGTGTTCGGGAGGGATGAGGGGACTAGCGTCCCCGGCATGACCTCCTACGCCCAGGATCCGGGTGCCCCGGACCCGTCATTCCTCAGCTTCTGGCGAGAACGGCATCTGTGCACACTGACCACCCTCCGCCGGGACGGGAGCCCGCACGTGGTGCCCGTCGGGGTGACATACGACCCCGAGGCCCGCCTTGCTCGGGTGATCGCGAGCCGGACGAGCGCGAAGGTACGGCACGTACTGGCGGCCGGGGAGGGCGGGGCTCGGGTCGCGGTGTGCCAGCTGGAGGGGCGGCGGTGGGCGACGCTGGAGGGAGTGGCGCGGGTGCGCACGGAACCCGAGCAGGTCGCGGAGGCGGAGCGGCGGTACGCAGAGCGCTACGAGCGAACACCGCGGCCGAACCCGGCCCGGGTGGTCGTCGAGATCTCACTGACCAGGGCGATGGGCCATTTTTGAGCCACCACTCGATCATCTGATACTCGGAAATATCCCCAGAAAACTGCAGCGGCGTCACCGTGTTCAGGTCACGGTGACGCCGCTGCGGGGGGAAGCGCCTGAGCGATCTGTTACGACGGGGGAATCGCGTCAGGCACTGCGGGGGGTGGCTGAGATGGTCCGGGGGGTGGGGGTTTCCGGTTCCACCAGCCGATGGTCTCGTTGGTCAAGATTCACAAAGATCATTCCGTACCGGATGGCACACCGAACAGGCTGCGGCGCCCCCCGAGGCCGCCGCAGACACCGGTACGCCCGTACGTCCTCGTCCTCGTCCCGAGTGACGACCACCGGTTCGCCGAAGACGGTCACCATCAACGAGTCACCGGGGTGGGGGATCGCGGTGACGAGGTCGATGAAGTGCCAGCCGGAGCGGTAGGCGGTGGCCATTTCTCTGCGGAAGGAGCGGTCGTCGGGTGGAGTAGTCATGTCAAGACCAGATGGTGTCGGCCGGGAAGAGCTCGGCATTCTCGTCGGACGCCACTACCACTGACTTCACATCGCTTGTGTGCGCGTCACTCTTCACAGCAGAGAGGCCACTCAGCGTGCCGAAGGCCACAACGGCGGAGAAGGCGGCGACAAGCACCGAGCGAAGCATTCTCTTACCCATAGTCGGCTTCGTCCTCACTTGAAGGTCCCTCTTCCCCCGTCGGATAAGACGATGGCTCATTCAGACACGTCATGGCCACAGAGTCAGTGCATCATGTTCCTGCATGTTCAGGACCCTGGGGGGTGGAGATTTGACAACAAATCGGACCAACGTAACGCATCCCCATGCGATTACTGAACTATGTGAGGAGGGGAGCCGCCTCTACGCGAACGCTCTGCGCACCGGACGTATCGCCCGCTCGGACGTGGAGACCGCCCCGTGTCTCATGCAGTTCGCCCTCCTGCACCCCGACCCCGACGACGCGAACTGGCTGCGCCCGATCCCTCCCTCGGTCGCCCTGGCCCAGCGGCTGAACCCGATCGAGCGCGAGATATCCGAGCAGCGGCGCACATCGGTCCAGCTGGCCGAAGTCTTCGAGCCGTTCATGGCACTGAGCGCCCAGGGCACGGCGCCCACCCACTCGATCACGGTGCTGGAGGGGCTGGACCGCATAAACGCGGCTCTCGACCTGGCGACGACCCAGTGCCAGAACGAGGTACTCACCGTCCAGCCGAGCGCCCGCCACCCCGAACGCAGGGTCATCGAAGGGTTGGAGCGCGACAAGACCCTCACCGAGCGGGGGGTGCGCATCCGCACGCTGTACCAGCACACAGCCAGGTACAGCCCCGAACGGCTGGCGTACGTGGACCGGTTCACGAGCGGGAAGGCGGAGTACCGCACCATCGACGAACTGGTCGAACGCCTCATCGTCTGCGACGAGACCGTTGCCTTCATCCCGGTCCGGGAGGACCGGCAGGTCGCTCTCGAGATCCGGCACCCCGGTCTCGTCCGGTACTTGATCAAGATCTTCGAGTTCATGTGGAACCGAGCGGTCCCGCTGAGCGCCGGCGCTCCCTACGAAACGGCCCCTGACGGCATCACCGACATCCAGCACTCCATCGCCAAGCTCCTCGTCGAGGGCCACGTCGACGAAGCGATAGCCCGCCGCCTGGGCATGAACGTACGCACCTGCCGAGCCCATATCGCCAAACTCGCGACCGCCCTCGGCAGCGGCAGCCGCGCACAACTCGGCTTCCTCATAGCGCAGTCGGGCATCCTGCAGCCCGACCAGCCGATACCCGGGGGAGAAGACCACCCATGACCGGGGCGCACACACACGGAGCCGAGGACCGAGTGACCCCGGTGCCGCATCCGGAGCACGGCGTGGAAAACCTGTGCGCGGCGGGGACGGAGCTGTACGCACGGGCCCTGCGGGAGGGGTACGTGCTCGGTGTCGACGCCGAAGACGCGCCCTGCCTGGTCGACTTCGGGCTCCTGCATCCCGCCGTCACGGACCCGGACCGGCTGGAACCGGTCGCCCCGGCCGTCGCCCTGCACCGCATGCTGCGGATCACGGAGGAGCGCATCGCGGACGAACGGCGGCGTGAGGCCCGGCTGGCCGAGGTGTTCGAGCCGCTGTTGCGGATCGACGGCCGCCGTACGGGCGCCGACGACTCCTCGATGATCAGCGTCCTCAGCGGGCTCGATCTCATCAGCCGGGTCATCGGTCAGACCATGGCCGCCGCCTCCGAACTGCTGGCCATCCAGCCGAACACCAGCGACAGACACGCCCGGACACCCCCCACCGTGCTCGTCGAGGCCTTCGACCGCGACCAGGCCCTGCTCGACCGGGGCGGCCGTATCCGCACCCTCTACCAGCACACCCAGCGCCACGCCCCCGGCGTCGTGGCCCGCTACGAGCGGCTGCGGGGCGACGTGGAGGCCCGTTCCCTGGACGAGGTGACGGAACGCCTGATCATCGTGGACCGGACCGTGGCCTTCATCCCCGCCAACAAGGACCGCACCCTGGCCCTGGAGGTCCGCCACCCGGCCCTGATCTCCTTCTTCGTGACCGCCTTCGACCGGCTGTGGCGCCTGGCGACCCCGATGTACCCGGAAGCGGTTCAGCCGCCCTCCCCCGACGGCATCACCCCGCGCCAACGAGCCATCGCCGCCCTCCTCGTCGAGGGCCACACCGACGCCGTCATCGCCGACCGCCTCGGCATGAACATCCGCACCGCCCGCGTCCACATCGCCAAACTCGCCGCCACCCTCGGCAGCGAGAGCCGCGCCCAACTCGGCTATCTCATCGGGCAGTCCGGCATCCTCGGCCAGGAGGACCCGACCGAGTGACGACCGCGGCGGCCGGCCACCCGGCGCACGGGCCGGACGACCCCTGCCCGGCAGGCATCGAGCTCTACGAACGCGCCCTGCGCGAGGGCGGGGTCAGCAAGCGGGAGGCCTCCGCCCTGCCCTGTCTCGAAGAGACCGGACTGCTCCACACCGACCCGCGGGACCCCGCCCGGCTGGAACCCGTCTCCCCCGCCCTCGCCCTGCACCGCATGCTCCGCTCCACCACCGACCGTGTGGTGCACGAACGGCGGCGTGCGACGCGGCTGGCCGAGGCGTTCGTACCGCTGCTGCGGATCGACGGACGGGGTGCGGCGGCCGCGGAGCACCCGGCGATCAGGGTCCTCAGCGGCACCGGCCCGATCAACGAGGCCATCACCGAGGCCATGGCCGGCGTCGTGCGCGAACTGCTGTGTGTGCAGCCGAACGTCCACTACAGCGACAGCCGGGGCGCCGCGGCGCAGGTGGTGGCGATGAGCCGGGACCAGGCGCTCCTCGACCGCGGCGGCCGTATCCGCACCCTGTACCAGCACACCCAGCGCCATATGCCGCTGGTCCTCGCCCGCTACGAGCAGCTCCGCGGCGACGCCGAGGCCCGCTCCCTGGACGAGGTCACCGACCGGCTCATCGTCGCCGACCGGGACGTCGCCTTCGTGCCGGCCGGCGGGGACGGCACGCTCGCGCTGGAGGTCCGGCACCCGGCCCTGGTGGAGTTCCTGGCCCACACCTTCGACCGGCTGTGGTGGCAGGCCACACCGATGTATCCGCAGACCGTCCACCGGCCCAGCCTGAACGGGATCACGCCCCGCCAGCGCGCCATCGCGGGGCTGCTCGTCGAGGGCCACACCGACGCCGAGATCGCCGACCGGCTCGGCATGAACATCCGTACCGCACGCGTCCACATCGCCAAGCTCGCGGTGACGCTGGGCAGCGAGAGCCGCGCACAGCTCGGCTATCTCATCGGACGGTCCGGGATTCTTGACCGGGGAGCGTGAGCGGGGTGACGGACGTCGGGCGGTCCAGGCCCACCTGCGCTATCCGGACGCCCAACTGCGTGCGGCTGGCCGCCCCGAGGGTCTCCGAGAGGCGGGCGATGTGGGCCCGGCAGGTGCGGACGCTTATGCCGAGGCGTTCCGCGATCACCGCGTCCTGATGCCCCTCGGCGAGCAGGGCCGCGATGGACTGCTCGCGGTGGGAGATGCCCTCGATGCCGGTGTCGGGGAGGGGGGCGGTGAGGGGGATCGCGAGGCGCCACAGGCGTTCGAAGACCGTCACCAGGTATGCCACGAGGGCGGGGTGCCGTAGCTCCAGGGCGAGGGTGCGGTCGGCGTTCGCGGGGATGAAGGCCACCGTGCGGTCGAAGAGGATCAGCCGGTCGATGACCTCGTCGAGGGTGCGGGCCTGGACCGAACCGCCCATCAGTTCCAGGTAGTTCAGCAGGCCCTGGCCGTGCCGCGCCACGTGGGTGTACAGGTCCCGCATGCGCACGCCCCGGCCGCGCAGCGCGAGCGCCCGGTGCAGGCCCTCCGTCAGTTCGTGCTCGGGGCGGATTCCGCCGGGCTGGACGGTGAGGACCTCCGTGGTGCACGCCTCGGTCGCCTCGTCCATCGCGGCCTGGATGCGCGAGAGGCCGTCCAGGACGCGGATCGCGGTGCCCTCCCCGGCGCCCGCGACGACACTGGGCCCGAGGCCCGCGTACCGCTCCACCGCCGCGACCGCCGCGCCCACCCGCCGCTGGCTCTCGCTGACCTCGTCGTGGACCCCGCGCAGCAGCCGGGTCATGACCTCCTGCGGGGCGGTCGGGACCAGCCAGTCCATGTCGTCGGGGTCCGGGTGCAGCAGCGCCAGCTCCAGCAGACAGGGCACCGGTTCGGCGTCGGCGCGCGGCACCCGGCCGCGCCGTACGGCCCGGGAGTACACCCGGTCCCCGGTCTCGCACAGCCGGTCAGCACCGTGTGGATGGTCGTCCGCCCCGTACCCGGCCATTCCCCATCCCACCCCCGGTTCCAGCGTCTACCGCCCTCTTGTCCTGTTTTCCCCTCAGGGCGGCGAAGCCCACTCGGCCCCGCAACTATGCGCGGCCCCGACCCGCTCCGCAACACGGCTCCTCGGGCCAGGGCAGGGGAATACGGCCGATATGCACCACTGCATCCAGGCCTCCCCGCACCCGCCTGCAACAAGCTGCGGGCCGGTGGGTACAGCTGAACGGACCTTCACCGCACCCACCCAGGGGCGCGGGGAACTGCGCGCCAAGCCCCCACCGGCCCGCAGCCGCACCACGACCGACCGACCACACCGGCCCCCCGCGGAGCGACCCGCTCCGCGTGTCAACTCCCGGAAATCCCGCAGTGATCAACCCGTTACGTGCCGCACTTAACGTCAGGTCATGGCGGACATATTTGACGCGTACGCGTTGGCCGACGCGTGGGACGAGATGTTCGAGCGGCCAGGTGAGGTCAGGACCGCCTATGAGCCGGTGCTGGCTGCGCTTCAGCCGATCGAACCGAGTGAACTCAGGTTCCGGGCCGACCAGATGGCCCGGGCGTTCACGGACAGAGGCGTGACCTACGCCTTCGCGGGCGAGGAGCGGCCCTGGCCGCTGGACCTCGTGCCCAGGATCCTCGACGCCCTCGAATGGGATCTCATACAACGCGGGGTGAGCCAGAGAGTCAGGGCCCTGGAGGCCTACCTCGCCGACGCCTACGGACACGCCCGTGCCTTCGAGGACGGCGTCGTGCCCTGGCGGCTGCTGCTGAACTCACCGCACTTCCACCGCGCCGCCCACGGGATCGAGCCGGTCAACCGGGTGCGCATCCATGTCGCCGGCATCGACCTCGTACGGGACGAGCAGGGCGACTTCCGGGTCCTGGAGGACAACGTCCGGGTGCCCAGCGGGGTGTCGTACGTCATCGAGAACCGGCGCGCGATGACCCGTGTCTTCCCGTCCCTCTTCGCCGAACAGCATGTGCTGCCCGTCGACGGCTACGCGCAGAAGCTGCTCGCCGCCCTGCGCGCCGCCGCCCCCGACGGGGCCCAGGACCCCCGGGTCGTGGTCCTCACCCCCGGCCCCAACAACGCCGCCTACTTCGAACACGCCCTGCTCGCCCGGCTGATGGGTGTGCAACTGGTCGAGGGACACGACCTGGTGTGCCGCAACAACCGGGTGTGGATGCGGACCACCCGTGGCGAGGTGCCCGTCCATGTCGTATACCGGCGCCTGGACGACGACTTCCTCGATCCGCTGCACTTCCGCCCCGACTCGGTGATCGGCTGCCCGGGCATCCTCGGGGCGGCCATGGCGGGCCATGTCACCCTCGCCAACGCGGTGGGCAACGGCATCGCGGACGACAAGCTGCTGTACACCTACGTCCCCGACCTGATCCGCTACTACCTCTCCGAGGAACCGATTCTCCCCAACGTGGAGTCGTTCCGCCCGGACGAGCCGGGGCAGTTGGAAGCAGTGCTCGACCAGATCGACCAGCTGGTCGTGAAGCCCGTCGACGGGGCCGGCGGCCAGGGCATCGTCATCGGCCCGAAGTCCGACCGCGAGACCCTGGAGAAGACCCGCGAGGCGGTCCGCAAGGACCCCCGCGGCTTCATCGCCCAGCGCCCGGTCGCCCTGTCCACCTCCCCCACCCTCGCGGGTGAACGCATGGCGCCCCGCCACATCGACCTGCGACCCTTCGCCGTCAACGACGGCAACGACATCTGGGTCCTGCCCGGCGGCCTGACCCGGGTCGCCCTCCAGGAGGGCAACCTGATCGTCAACTCCAGCCAGGGCGGCGGCTCCAAGGACACCTGGGTACTCGCCGAGGGCCCCGCCGAGCCGCCCAGGCTCGCCGACCGCAACGCCCTCCTGGACATCGCCCCGCGTCAGCACGGTCCCGACGGCACCTCCACCGTCGTACAGGAAGGGGCCCAGCAGTGAACGACGTGATCCTCTCCCGGATAGCCGAGGCCCTCACCTGGACCGGCCGCTACGTCGAGCGGGCGGACGCCACCGGGCGGATTCTCGACGCCTACCTCCACCGGATGCTGGAGGACCCGTGGCGCGACGAGGACGTGGCCTGCCGGTCGCTGTACGCGATCCTCGGCGTCGACGCGGGCGGCACCCGGGTCGACATGCAGCAGGTCCTCGACCAGCTCGCCTTCGACGCCCGCTCCACCTGCTCCATCGAGGGCGCGCTCGGCGCGGCCCGGCTCAACGCCCGCAGCGCCCGTGAGGCCGTCTCCTCCGAGATGTGGGAGTGCCTGAACTCCACCTGGCACGCGCTCGCCGACCAGCGGCTCGCGGCCCGCCGTACGGGCCCCTACGCCTATCTGGAACTCGTACGGCGCCGCGCGGCCCTCTTCTTCGGGCTCGCCGACTCCACCATGAGCCGCGACGACAGCTGGCGTTTCGTGGTCCTTGGCCGGAGCCTGGAGCGGGTGGACATGACCGTACGGCTGCTGTCGGTCCGCGTCCTGGACGCGGCCCACGCGCCCGACTGGCCGACCCTGCTGAGCGCTTCGGGCGCCGACGAGGCGTACGCGCGCGTGTACAGCGGTTTCGGCGACACCCCGCGGGTGGCCGAGTTCCTGCTCCTGGACCGGGACTTCCCGCGCTCCGCGCTGCACGCCCTGACGACGGCGGAGGAGTGCCTGACCGCGCTCGGCCGCCCCCGCCAGGACCCCGCGCGCCGCCCCATCGGCCGGATGCGCACCCGCCTCGAATACCTCGACCTGGCCGCCCTGGAGGATCAACTACCCCTGCTGCTGCGGGACTTGCAGACCGCGTGCATGGCCTCCGCGGAGGCGGTGGCGGAGCGGTTCTTCCCGTACCAGGGGCCCGTCGAGTGGGCCCAGGAAGGAGCCGGACGATGACCCGCCTCCGGATCAAGCACGTCACCAAGGTGGCGTACGCCCAGCCCGCGGCCTCGTCCCACAACGAGGTCCGGATGACCCCGCTGACCCTGCCCGCCCAGACCACCCTGGACGCCCGGGTCACCGTCAACCCGACCACGCCGACCTGGTCGTACTGGGACTACTGGGGCACCCAGGTCACCGGCTTCGACCTGATGGACCCGCACGGCCATCTCACCATCACGGCGTCCAGCCTGGTCGAGACGTCCCCGCCGGAGCCGCTGCCGGCCGCGCCCACGTGGGCCGAGGTGGCCGAACGCATCGCGGGGACCCGCCTGTTGGAGTTCGCGCACCCGACGGGCCGTACGACGGTCCCGCCGAAGCTGGTCAAGAAGGCACGGAAGGCGGCGGCCGGCCTCGACCCGCACGAGACGGCGGTCGCGGTGTCGGCGCTGGTCGCCGACCGGGTGTCGTACCTCCCCGGCACGACCAGCGTGAACACCTCCCCCGCGGAGGCCTGGGAGCAGGGCGCCGGCGTCTGCCAGGACATCACCCATCTCACCGTCGCCCTGCTGCGGGGTGCCGGCCTCCCGGCCCGCTATGTCTCCGGCTACCTCCACCCGGAACGCGAGGCCGAACTCCACCGGCCCGTCGCCGGGGAGAGCCACGCCTGGATCGAGTACTGGGCGGGCGACTGGTGCGGCTACGACCCCACCAACCGGGTCCGCGCCGACGAGACCCATGTGGTGGTGGCCCGGGGCCGTGACTACGACGACGTGACCCCGCACAAGGGGATCTACCGGGGTGTCGCGGGCGGGTCGCCGGAGGTGACGGTGGAGTTCACGCGGGTGGCGTGAACAGCGGTGAGGGGCCGGAGGGGACTCCCCTCCGGCCCCTCACCGTGTCGACTACTTCAGGCCCGCCGCCGCGCAGGCGCTCTTGTACTGCGAGGTGCAGATGTCCTTGACGGTGTAGATGCCGTCCTTGACGACCGTGCTCTTGATGTTGTCCTTGGTCAGGGCGACGACCTGGACGAGCTGGGCCGGGATGTCCTTGTCGGTGGGGCTGTCGACGCTGTCCGTGGCGAGGGCGTCGAACTGGATGGACTTCCCCTGGATCTTCATCACGGCCATCTCCGCGGCGGCCTCGGCCTCGCCCGGGTACGGCTTGTAGACGCTCATGTACTGCTGGCCGGAGACGATCCGCTGCACCGCGGCCAGCTCCGCGTCCTGGCCGGTGATCGGCGGGATGGTCGTCATGCCCGCGTCCTGCATCGCCTGGATGGCGGCGCCTGCCATGGCGTCGTTGGCGGAGTACACGGCCTTGATGTTGCCCTTGCCGATCGCGCTGATCGCCTCGGCCATGTCCTTCTGCGCGGTCTCGGGCTTCCAGCCGTCGACGTCGTAGGACTTGGCGATGGTCACCTTGCCGTTGAGCTCGGACATCGCGCCCGCCTTGAACTGTCCGGCGTTCGGGTCGGACGGCGAGCCGTTGATCATGACGATCTTGTCGGAGGTGTCGATGTCCGAGCCGAGCGCCTCGATGAGGGAGCGGCCCTGGACCTCGCCGACGAGTTCGTTGTCGAAGGAGACGTACGCGTCGATCGGGCCCTCGGCGAGCCGGTCGTAGGCGATGACCGGGATGCCCGCGTCCTTGGCCTTGGTCACCATGTCCGCGATGGCGTGCGAGTCCACCGCGTCCAGCAGGATCACGTCGACCTTCTCGTCGATCATCTGCTGCATCTGCGCGGCCTGCTTCTTGGCGTCCGCCTCGCCGTTGGCGTAGATGGTCTTGCCCTGCTTGTCGGTGAGCTCGGCGACCTTCTTCTGGATGATCGGGTAGTCGAACTCCTCGTAGCGGGTGTTCGTCTTCTCCGGCATCAGCACACCCACGGTGATGTCGTTGCCCTTGGTCGGGCTCGCCTCGGTCCCGCTCGCGGCGCCGAGCGCCCCGCAGGCGGCCAGCGAGAGGGTCATCGTGGACGCGGCCACGGCTATGGCGATACGACGCATGGGGCTGCTCACTTCTGGTGCTTTCCGGACGCGGGCGCGGCATTGCGGCCCATGTGTCTGAAAAGCCAACGCGGGGCCGCCCACCGACGTCAAGCGGAATCACTTAACGAGTGCGCAACGCCACTCTCCGCCGATGGTGTGAAGACTTGGCGGGAACACTAGTACAACCAACTTCACACCTCATGAGTCGTGATCACCGCAGCCCCACAACTGCCGTCCCGCGTCCGACCAGAGGATCGAATGAAGTCAGCCAGACGCACGACCGCCACCGCCGTCGTGCTCGCCACCGCCGGCACCCTCGTCACCCTGACGACGTCCCCCGCCGCCGCGGCCGTGTCGTGCGCCTCTCCCGTGTTCAAGCGGCAGTTCTACGCGAACACGTCCTTCTCCGGCACCCCGAAGAAGACGGACTGCGACAACGCGATCGACCAGAGCTGGAGCGGCGCCCCCGTCTCCGGCCTCCCGAAGGACAACTTCGGCGTCCGCTGGACCGTCACCCGCGACTTCGGCTCCGGCGGCCCCTTCGCCCTGAACGCCACCGGCCTCGACGGCATCCGCGTGTACCTCGACGGCGTACGCAAGATCGACCTCTGGAAGAACGTCTCGACGACGGTGAAGAAGACCGCCAACGTCACGATCCCCTCCGGCAAGCACACCCTGCGCATCGACTACGCCAACTGGACCGGCGCCGCCAAGGTCAAAGTCACCTACACGCCCAGGACTTCGCCAGACATCGACAAGGTCAAACCCCTCGTCCCCACCGGCACCTCCGTGACGTACGACAAGACCACCGGCAAGGCCAAACTCACCTGGACGAAGAACAAGGAGATGGACCTCGCCGGCTACCGCGTCTACCGACGCCTCAAGGGCACGTCGTTCCCGGCCGCGCCGCTCGCGACGACCGCCCTCACCTCGTACACCGACAGCACGCTGCCGGTGACCGGCGAGACGTACTACTACGAGCTGCGCGCCTACGACAAGGCGCGCAACGAGTCGACCGGCACCGCCGACCAGCCGGTGGCCACCGTCGACCGGATCGCGCCGGGTGTGCCCGTCATCACGAGCGCGAGCGGCGAGGTGCGGCCCGGCGGCACCGGCACCGGCGGCCTTGAGGTCGTGTGGGACCAGGTCACGGGCGCGACGGCCTACCGCGTCTTCAGGGCGACGAGCGAGAACGGCACGTACACCGCCGTCGGCCGCACCGAACTGCCCTCCTACCTGGACACCTCGGCCGCCGAGAGCACCGTGTACCACTACCGTGTCTCGGCCGTCGACGCGGCGGGCAACGAGTCCGCCCGGTCCGCGCCGCAGGAGGGCCGGATCTGGGACAACGACCCGCCGCCGCTTGTCACCGGCCTCGACGTGACCCCGACCGAGTACGGCTTCGAACTGACCTGGGACAAGAGCCCGGCGACGGACCTGCGGTACTACACGGTCCACAAGGGTGAGCTCGTGGGCGACGAGGACGAACGGGTCTGCTACGGCGGCCTGGTGGACTACGTCTCGCCCGACACGACGTCCTACACGTACACCACTCTCCCGGACGGCGACGAGGTCTGCTTCTTCATCGACGCCGTGGACGACGAGGGCAACTCCGCCAACAAGTGGAGCGACGACCTGGCCAGGGCCGTGGTTGTCACCGAGCTCGACATGACACCGAGCGTGGCCACCCCCGAGGGCTCGCCGCTGGACCTCTCGGTGGCCGAGGACGGCGAGGGCAACCGGCTCACCTGGTCGGGGGGATCCGCGCAGGGCTTCCGCGTCTACCGGTGGAACCCCGCCACCTCCTCGTACGAGCGGATCGCCGACCTCGCCGGCACCGCCTCGCAGTACCTCGACACCGGCGCGCGGCGCGGCACCACTTCCTACTACTGGGTGACCGGCGTCCTGGCCGACGGCACCGAGACCCTGCCCGCGGGCGGCTGGGCGGTCACCGCACCGGCCGGCGGTACAACCCTCACCTCCACTCGCGAGTCGTGATCTTCATGAACCCAGCCAGCCGCACGACCGCCGCGGCCGCCACGGCGGTCGTGCTCGCCACCTCCGGCGGTCTGCTCGCCGTCACCACGGCCCCCGCCGCCGCGGCCGTGAGCTGTACTTCCCCTGTCTTCAAGCGGCAGTTCTACGCGAACACGTCCTTCTCCGGCACCCCGAAGAAGACGGACTGCGACAACGCGATCGACCAGAGCTGGAGCGGCGCCCCCGTCTCCGGCCTCCCGAAGGACAACTTCGGCGTCCGCTGGACCGTCACCCGCGACTTCGGCTCCGGCGGCCCCTTCGCCCTGAACGCCACCGGCCTCGACGGCATCCGCGTGTACCTCGACGGCGTACGCAAGATCGACCTCTGGAAGAACGTCTCCACGACGGTGAAGAAGACCGCCAACGTCACGATCCCCTCCGGCAAGCACACCCTGCGCATCGACTACGCCAACTGGACCGGCGCCGCCAAGGTCAAAGTCACCTACACGCCCAGGACTTCGCCAGACATCGACAAGGTCAAACCCCTCGTCCCCACCGGCACCTCCGTGACGTACGACAAGACCACCGGCAAGGCCAAACTCACCTGGACGAAGAACAAGGAGATGGACCTCGCCGGCTACCGCGTCTACCGACGCGCCAAGGGCACCGCCTTCCCCGCCAAGCCGCTGGGGACGACCGCCTCCACGTCGTACACGGACACCACCCTCCCCAAGTCGGGCACGACCTTCTACTACGAGGTCCGGGCCTACGACAAGGCGGGCAACGAGTCCGGCGGGACCGCCGACCAGGGCGTCACCACGGTGGACCGCCTGGCGCCGACGGTGCGTGACTTCGAGGTCCTCAGCGAGACCCCCCTGGACGGGGTGCTGCTGTGGTGGATGTCCGACGAGGGGTCGTTGAACTACCAGGTGCTGAGGGCCAGTTCGCCCGACGGGCCGTTCGAGGTGGTCGTCGGCAGCGCGAGCAACTCGGCGACCGATGCCACCGCCCCGTACGGGGAGACCTCCTACTACAAGATCGCGGCGACCGACGCGGCGGGCAACACCGGATACTCATCGGTCGTCTCGATCGCCCGGCCGCTTGCCAAGCCGTACTTCCACAACCTCCAGAACCGGCCGGAGGACGGTGGCGGCGTCGACCTGTCCTGGAAGGTGTCGCCGCACGCGCCGCAGGAGTTCCGGGTGCACCGCCTGGAGCAGCGTTACGACAGCGCGACCGGCACCTACGTCGTCCTCGACGACCGGGTGGTGCCCTGCGCTCCGAAGCTCACGGACACCGCGTACGGCACCCAGTACACCTACACCTGCACCGACGCCACGGCCGTGCCGGGCAGGGAGTACACCTACGGAGTGAGCACCGTCGACGCGCTCGGCCGGGAGTCGGAACAGGCCACCCTGGGGATCACCTACGGTGACCGCACCGCACCGCCCCTCGTCACCGGGTTCACGGCCACCGCCACGGAGTACGGCACGGTCCTGGACTGGGACGACAGTCCGGCCGCCGACATCGCCGAGTACCACGTGTACCGGCGCAGCACGGTGGACGACGGCAGCGGGACCACCTACGTGGGCCGGGTCGCGGCGGGCAGCAGCCGGATCGTCGACTCGGCGAACCTCCAGGACGGCGAGACCCAGACCTACTTCGTGGACGCGGTGGACACCTCGGGCAACAACACCAACGTCTCCGCCGAGACCGAGGTGTCCACCACCGTCACCGAGCTCGATCTGCGGCCCACCGTCGAGACCCCGTCGGACTGGCTGGTCGACGCGGACGCCGAGGCCGCCGCCGACGGTACCAGGGTCGAGCTGTCCTGGCGGCTGTCCACCTCGTACCACGGGACGGACATCACCGGCTACCGGGTCCACCGCTGGAACCCGGCCACCGCCGCCTACGAGCCGCTGACCGCCGAACCGGTCACCGGCCTGTCGTACACCGACACCACGGCCGCGGCCGGCACCACCCACTTCTACTGGGTGACCGCGGTGCACGCCGACGGCACGGAATCCGCCCCGGACGACGCCTGGGTGGCCCTGGCCCCTCGGTCCGAGTGAGCACGGTGTGAGCACCGTCTGAGCACGGCGAAGGGGCCCGGAGATCTCTCCGGGCCCCTTCGCACGACTGCTCGGCGCCGCCTAGTCCTTGGCCTTCTTCGGCCGCCACACCACCAGCGCGCTGGTCTGCTGCACCTCCTGGTACGGCACCAGGTCACGGCGGTACGACGCGTGCACCGCCGCCTCGCGCTGCTGGATGGCCGCGGCGGCGCCCTCGACGGCGGCCTGGAGATCGGCCACCCTCGACTGGAGCGCGGCGACCTGGTTCTCCAGCTCGATGATGCGCTTGATGCCGGCGAGGTTGATGCCCTCGTCCTGCGACAGCTGCTGGACGGTGCGCAGCAGTTCGATGTCGCGGGCCGAGTAGCGCCGGCCCCGGCCCGCGGTGCGGTCCGGGGAGACCAGGCCCAGGCGGTCGTACTGGCGCAGCGTCTGCGGGTGCAGGCCGGAGAGCTGGGCCGCCACCGAGATGACGTAGACCGGGGTCTCCTCGGTCAGTTCATACGGGTTGCGTCGACGACCGTCCATCTCGAATCATGCTCCCTTCGCGGCCTGGAACAGCTCCGCCCGCGGATCCTCACCCGCGGTCGCCTCGCGATACGCCTCCAGCGCGTCACGAGCCTTCCCCGACAGCTCGGTCGGGACACTCACCTCGACGGTGACCAGCAGATCGCCCCGGGTGCCGTCCTTGCGGACCGCGCCCTTGCCCCGCGCCCGCATGGTGCGGCCGTTGGGGGTGCCCGGGGGCAGCTTGAGCGTCACGGCCGGTCCGCCCAGGGTCGGGACCCTGACCTCGCCGCCGAGCGCCGCCTCCGAGAAGGTCACCGGGACCGTCACCGTGAGGTTGTCGCCCTTGCGGCCGAAGACCGGGTGGGCGTCCACGTGCACGGTGACGTACAGGTCACCGGACGGGCCGCCGCGCTCGCCGGGAGCACCCTTGCCGCGCAGCCGGATCCGCTGGCTGTCCGACACCCCGGCCGGGATGCGGACCTGCATGGTCCGGGAGGACTTGGCCCGCCCGGAGCCCTTGCAGATCTCGCAGGGGTTCTCCGCGATCAGGCCGCGGCCCTTGCAGTCCGGGCAGGGGTCGGTGAGCGAGAAGCCGCCGCCGGAACCCCGCGCCACCTGTCCGGTGCCGACACAGGTCGGGCACACGCGCGGGTTGCCGTTGGCGTCCCCGGTGCCCGAGCAGGCCTTGCAGGGGGCCTGCGAGGACATCCTCAGCGGAACCGTCGCACCCTCGATCGCCTCGGTGAAGCTGAGGGTGACCTCGGTGTCGATGTCCTGCCCGCGCCTCGGCTGGACGCGCGTAGTTCCCGAGCTGCCCCGGTTGAACAGGCCCCCGAAGACGTCTCCGAGTCCGCCGCCGAAGCCACCGGCTCCCTGCTGGCCCCCGCCCTGGGCGCCGCCTCCGAAGAGGTCGCCCAGGTCGAAGTTGAAGGAGCCGCCCGCCCCGCCCGGCCCCGGACGGAAGCCGCCGTTGCCGAAGAGGGCGCGGGCCTCGTCGTACTCCTTGCGCTTCTTGGGGTCACCGAGGATGTCGTTCGCCTCGGAGATCTCCTTGAAGCGCTCCTCGGCCTTGGTGTTGCCCTTGTTGGCGTCCGGGTGGAACTCGCGGGCGAGCTTGCGGTACGCCTTCTTGATCTCGGCCTCGGTGGCGTCCTTGGGGACGCCGAGGACCTTGTAGTAGTCCTTCTCGATGAAGTCCTTGGTGCTCATCCTCAGCGTCCCTCCTTCCGCTCGTTCCCTGCGATCTCAGCCCTCCTCAGGGCCGTTGTCCTTCTCCTCGCCGGCCTCGGACTCGTCCTTGACCGTCTGCGCGCCCGGCTGCGGTTCGGCGACCGCCACCCGCGCGGGGCGGATGGTGCGCTCGCCGATGCGATACCCCGGCTGGAGAATCGCCACGCACGTCGTCTCGGTGACGTCGGGCGCGTAACTGTGCATCAGGGCCTCGTGGATCGTCGGGTCGAAGGGCTCGCCCTCCTTGCCGAACTGCTGAAGGCCCATCTTCGCCGCGACGGTCTCCAGGGACTCCGCGACGGACTTGAACCCGCCGAGCAGTTCCCCGTGTTCCCGGGCGCGGCCGATGTCGTCGAGCACGGGCAGGAGTTCGGTCAGGAGGTTCGCGATGGCGATCTCCTTGACCGTGATCCGGTCCCGCTCCACCCGGCGGCGGTAGTTCTGGAACTCGGCCTGGAGCCGCTGGAGGTCCGCGGTGCGCTCGTCGAGCGCCTTGCGCGACTGGTCCAGCTGGGCCGTGAGGCCGGCGATCTGCGCTGTTGCGTCCCCGGCCGGGGCCGCCCCCGCCTCCGAAGAGGGGGCGGCGGCCTTCGGCTCGGCGTCGTCGGGGGTGGCGCCGGAGGGGACGTCGGGCTTCTCGTCGAAGCCCGGGGTCTCCTCCGTCACGCGGCACCGTCCTTGCGCTCGTCGTCCACGATCTCGGCGTCCACGACGTCGTCGTCCGCCCTGGGCGCCTCCGCACCGGCGTCGCCGCCGGCGGCCTGGGCGGCCTGCGCGTCGGCGTACATGGCCTGGCCGACCTTCTGGGAGACCGCGGCGACCTTCTCGGTCGCGGTGCGGATCTCGGCGGTGTCCTCGCCCTTGAGCGCGGCCTTCAGCTCCTCAACGGCGGCCTCGACCTCGGTCTTGACCTCGCCGGGGACCTTGTCCTCGTTGTCCTTGAGGAACTTCTCCGTCTGGTAGACGAGCTGCTCGCCCTGGTTGCGGGTCTCGGCGGCCTCGCGGCGACGGTGGTCCTCGTCCGCGTACTGCTCGGCCTCCTGGCGCATCCGGTCGACCTCGTCCTTCGGCAGCGAGGAGCCGCCGGTGACGGTCATCTTCTGCTCCTTGCCCGTGCCCAGGTCCTTGGCGGTCACGTGCATGATGCCGTTGGCGTCGATGTCGAAGGACACCTCGATCTGCGGGACGCCACGGGGGGCCGGCGGCAGACCGGTCAGCTCGAACATCCCGAGCTTCTTGTTGTACGCCGCGATCTCGCGCTCGCCCTGGTAGACCTGGATCTGCACGGACGGCTGGTTGTCCTCGGCCGTGGTGAAGATCTCGGACCGCTTGGTCGGGATCGTGGTGTTGCGCTCGATGAGCTTGGTCATGATGCCGCCCTTGGTCTCGATACCGAGGGACAGCGGGGTCACGTCGAGGAGCAGGACGTCCTTGACCTCACCCTTGAGGACACCGGCCTGGAGGGACGCGCCGATGGCGACGACCTCGTCCGGGTTGACGCCCTTGTTGGCGTCCTTGCCGCCGGTCAGCTCCTTGACGAGCTCGGCGACGGCGGGCATACGGGTGGAGCCACCGACGAGGACGACGTGGTCGATCTCGTTGATGGAGACGCCGGCGTCCTTCATGACGTTGAAGAACGGGGTCTTGCAGCGCTCCAGGAGGTCCGCGGTCAGCTGCTGGAACTGGGCCCGGGTGAGCTTCTCGTCCAGGTGCAGCGGGCCCTCGGCGGAGGCCGTGATGTAGGGCAGGTTGATCGAGGTCTCGGTGGAGGAGGACAGCTCGATCTTGGCCTTCTCGGCGGCCTCGCGGAGGCGCTGGAGGGCCATCTTGTCCTTGGCGAGGTCCACGCCGTGGCCTGACTTGAACTGCTGCACCAGGTAGTCGACGACCCGCTGGTCCCAGTCGTCACCACCGAGGTGGTTGTCACCGTTGGTGGCCTTCACCTCGACGACGCCGTCGCCGATCTCCAGGAGGGACACGTCGAAGGTGCCGCCACCGAGGTCGAAGACGAGGATCGTCTGGTCGTCCTTGTCGAGGCCGTACGCGAGCGCGGCCGCGGTGGGCTCGTTGACGATACGAAGGACGTTGAGACCGGCGATCTCGCCGGCTTCCTTCGTCGCCTGGCGCTCGGAGTCGTTGAAGTACGCCGGGACGGTGATGACCGCGTCGGTCACCTTCTCGCCCAGGTAGGACTCCGCGTCCCGCTTCAGCTTCTGCAGGATGAAGGCGGACATCTGCTGCGGGTTGAAGGGCTTCCCGTCCAGCTCCGTCTTCCAGTCGGTGCCCATGTGGCGCTTCACGGACCTGATGGTCCGGTCCACGTTGGTGACCGCCTGGCGCTTGGCCACCTCGCCGACGAGCACTTCACCGTTCTTGGCGAAGGCGACGACGGACGGCGTGGTCCTGGCACCCTCGGCGTTGGTGATGACGGTGGGCTCGCCGCCCTCCAGAACGCTGACGACGGAGTTAGTCGTGCCCAGGTCGATGCCGACCGCACGTGCCATGGTGATTTCCTCCAGCTGACTTGAGTGGAACGGACTCAAGTGTGCACGACACCCGCGACTCGGTCAACAGACCTGAGTCACAGGGACTCAACTCTTATCCGTTCCTTACACGCAACTGGCCCGTGACCTGCGGAGATACAACCCGCTGACGCTGCTGCGGCCTGATGCGAAGCAGCCCCAGCACGACGATCAGGGCGCCCGCGCCCACCCAGAGCACCCCGGTTCCGGCGATCCACCCGAGGTGCACGAGGACCCCGACGAGTACCCCGCCGAAGGCTCCGAGACCGAGGAGTACGGACGCGCCCTGCGGGGTCAGCCCGAGCCGCCGCAGCCGGTGGGCGAGATGGTCGGGCGCGGCACGCAGCAGCGGCCGTCCGGACAGTCGCCGCGCGAGCACCACGAGCACCACGTCGGCGGCCACCACCGCCGTCAGCGCGAACAACACCCCTGCGCCGGCGCCGAGTTCCTGCCCCGCGCGGGTCGTCACGGCCGCCGACGCCAGCACGAACCCGGTGAACAGCGCCCCGCAGGCACCGAGTCCCACGCGCGCGGGATGCCAGTTGTGCATCAGGAACCCGGTCAGCGCGGCGGCCAGCACGCTCAGCAGCACGGCGAGCCCGTCCATCACCTCTGCCGCCGCGCAGGACCCCGCGCCGAAGGCGGTGACGACCCCGACGGTCCCGGCGAGCCCGTCGGCGTGGTCCAGCGCCTTGAACCCGAGGGCGACGAAGACGATCCACCCGACGGCGAGCAGCCCGGCGGGCACCCCTGTGTCCTCGTACGGCACCACACAGGCCGCCGCGACAGCCGTACCGCCGACGAGGAACCGCGCCTTGACCCGCCGTACGTCGGCGACGAGCCCGAGGAGGGCGACGGCGCCTCCGGCGACGAGCAGTCTCCCGACCTCCGCGCCGAGGGGCGTGACCCCCTGCCACTCCCCCACGACGGCGACCAGACAGGTGGCGGCCACGACCGCGACCCCGCCGGACAGCGGCAGGGGGCGCCGCCATCGCCGGTCGACGATCCCGAGGCGCAGGGCGGGCAGCCGCAGCAGGGCGGTGAGCACGGCGGCGAGGAGCAGGGCGGAGGTGGCGGCGAGGATCCCGTAGAGCACAAGCACAAATTAGCGGCGTATGTACCAATTCAGCACGAATAACACGATCGGGTTTTAAGGTAACCCTCAGCGATTCAGATCACCCCCCACCCGGCTACAGTGCGGCGCAGGATGGGGGTAGTCTCAGACGACTACATAAGTTACCGCTTAGTAATCACATTCTGATCTTGCTCGCAGAACCCCTCGCAGGCCCGAGGAGCCCCGAAATGCAACTCGCCGCGATCATCGTGTCGCTGGTACTGACCGTGGTCGGCGTGGCGCTGCTCGCACGCGCCATCGGCCAGTTCGTCCGGTACTTCAAGCTGGGCCAGCCCGTGCCCGCCGGAAGCAGGACCGACAACCCCTACGCCCGCAGCGTGACGCTGGTGAAGGAGTTCCTCGGCCACACCCGGATGAACCGGTGGGGCATCGTCGGCTTCGCCCACTGGTTCGTGGCCATCGGCTTCCTGACCCTGCCGCCGACCCTCGCGCAGGCCTTCGGCCAGCTCTTCAAGGCCGACTGGGTGCTGCCGGTCATCGGCGAGTTCCTGCCGTTCGAGCTGTACATCGAGTTCATCGGTGTGATGACGATCCTGGGCATCGCCGTCCTGATCGTCATCCGCCTGCTGAGCCTGCCCTCCCGCCCCGGCCGCAAGTCCCGCTTCGCCGGCTCCAAGGCGGGCCAGGCGTACTTCGTCGAGTACGTCATCCTCACCATCGGCCTCGCCATCTACGTGCTGCGGGGCCTGGAGGGCGCGCTGCACCACGTGGACGGCTACGAGGCCGGGTACTTCGCCTCGTACCCGCTGGTCCTGGCCTTCAAGGGCCTGAGCGTCGCCACGCTGCAGAACCTCGTCTACCTCGTCGCGATGATCAAGATCGGCACGTCCTTCGTGTGGATGATCGTCGTCTCGCTCAACACCAACATGGGTGTGGCCTGGCACCGCTTCCTGGCCTTCCCGAACATCTGGTTCAAGCGCGAGGCGACCGGCGGGACGGCCCTGGGCGGCCTCCAGCCGATGACCTCCGGCGGCAAGCCGATCGACTTCACCGACCCCGGTGACGACGACGTCTTCGGCGTCTCCCAGGTCGAGCAGTTCTCCTGGAAGGGCCTGCTGGACTTCTCCACGTGCACCGAGTGCGGCCGCTGCCAGTCGCAGTGCCCCGCCTGGAACACCGGCAAGCCGCTCTCCCCCAAGCTGCTGATCATGTCGCTGCGGGACCACGCGCACGCCAAGGCGCCGTACCTGCTGGCCGGTGGCGGCAAGACGATGGAGGGCGAGGAGAAGGCGTCTCCCGAGGCCCTCAAGGATGTCCCCGCCGCTGCTCTCGCCGAGGCCGAGCGCCCGCTGATCGGCACTCTTGAGGACAACGGCGTCATCGACCCGGACGTCCTGTGGTCCTGCACCACCTGCGGCGCCTGTGTCGAGCAGTGCCCGGTCGACATCGAGCACGTCGACCACATCGTCGACATGCGCCGCTACCAGGTGATGATCGAGAGCGCGTTCCCGTCCGAGGCGGGCACCATGCTCAAGAACCTGGAGAAGAAGGGCAACCCCTGGGGCCTGGCGAAGAAGCAGCGCCTGGAGTGGCTCAAGGAGGTCGAGTTCGAGGTCCCGGTCGTCGGCCAGGACATCGAGGACCTCACCGAGGTCGAGTACCTGTACTGGGTCGGCTGCGCCGGCGCCCTCGAAGACCGCGCCAAGAAGACCACCAAGGCCTTCGCCGAGCTGCTGCACATCGCGGGCGTCAAGTTCGCGATCATGGGCGGCGACGAGAAGTGCACCGGCGACTCCGCCCGCCGCCTCGGCAACGAGCCCCTCTTCCAGGAGCTCGGCATGGAGAACGTCATGGCGCTGAACATGGCGTTCGGCGAGGAGCTGGACGACGACGGCAAGGTGGTCCCGGAGTCCGCCAAGCCCAAGTCCGCGAAGAAGATCGTCGCGACCTGCCCGCACTGCCTCAACACGATCGGCAACGAGTACCCGCAGATCGGCGGCGACTACGAGGTCATCCACCACACCCAGCTGCTCCAGCACCTGGTGGACGAGGGCAAGCTGGTCCCGGTGACCCCGGTCGAGGGCATCATCACCTACCACGACCCCTGCTACCTGGGCCGCCACAACAAGATCTACACCCCGCCGCGCGAGATCATCGCGAACGTCCCGGGCCTCCGCAACGAGGAGATGCACCGCCACAAGGAGCGCGGCTTCTGCTGTGGCGCCGGTGGTGCGCGGATGTGGATGGAGGAGCGGATCGGCAAGCGCATCAACAACGAGCGCGTCGACGAGGCGCTGTCGGTGAACCCCGACATCGTCTCCACCGCCTGCCCCTTCTGCCTGGTCATGCTCACGGACTCCGTCAACGGCAAGAAGAACGACGGCAAGGCCAAGGAGTCCATCCAGGTCGTGGACGTGGCCCAGCTACTCCTTGAGTCCGTGAAGACGCCGGTCGACCCGGAGGACGTGACGGAGACGGAGAGCGAGCCGGAGCCCGCTCCGGTGAAGTAGCCGACACCGCCGCCAACACCGCCGACGTCCCCTGCCCAGCCCGGGCAGGGGGCGTCGGTGTGTCATTCGCGCTACCCCATCAGGTGACCATTTCGCGCCACGGCGTTATTTATCCGCCCAATTTCCTACCTATTACATATGCGACCTGTACATGACGACCATGCGAGGCAGGCGCCTGTACCGCATTCCCGTCGACGGCACGGACGTGGGCACCCCGGTCACGCACTATCAGGACCAGTACGGTCGACTGCGCACCGTCGAGAAGGTCCCGGGTCGGAACACGCTCTGGGTGCTGACCACCAACGCCGACTACAACGGCAAGAAGCCCGCGGGCTCCGACCAGGTGCTCGAGGTGGCGTTGACCGACGGCGACTCCCGCTGACCAATGCCTGCGTGACTGCGTCTCTCATCACCCGGCATCGGGCCCGCATCCGGAGAAGGAGTGCGGGCCCGGCCTCTGTAGGACTGCGCAGGGGCGGTTCCGGAACGCTCCACCCCTCACACAGGGCTGTCGCCGCGTGTCGAACAAGCGCATCATTGTCGGGTCGTTGTCAATGATGCTGACGGGGTGAACGGTGCACGTGCGTAACGGCGTGATGTATACGGCGGCTCTCTGTGTCACCCTTCTCCTCGCCGCCTGCGGCCCCACACAGCACGCCGAATCCGCGGACGACACACCCGCGCAGATCGCCGAGGCGCCCGCCCAACTCCCGGTCCCCCGCGGCAAGGGCGACAGCAAGTCCCCCGACGACTTCAACGGCGACGGCCACCGCGACCTCGTCCTGGGCGACCTGGTCAAGGCGCAGGCGCACGCCGACGACCCCGGCATCGGGATCGTCTACGGCGGGGCTCGCGGACTCGTCCCGGGCGCCCGGCAGTTGATCACCGCGAGGACGCAGGGCGCGGCCACCGAGGGCCAACTCCCGGCCGTCTTCGACGCGCAGGCCACCTGCGACCTGGACGGTGACGGTTTCACGGACCTCGTCGTCTCCACGGACCCGCCCTACGACGGCCAGGGCCAACCCCCGGTCCCACTGCAGATTCTCTTCGGCTCCCCTACGGGCCTGTCCGGCAAGGCCGTTCACCTCACGGTCCCGGCCGCCGCCCGCGTCGGCAACGACTGGCCCGACCAGCCGGTGTGCGGCGACTTCGACGGCGACGACGCCCAGGACCTGGTCCTGCACGCGACCGGCGGCGAACTCACCTATCTGCGCGGTCCGTTCACCAGGAAGGGCGCCCCCAAGGCGGCCGGCGCCCCGGTCCGGTCGCCGGGCGAGGTCCCCACGGGTCCGGCCGCCGACGTGAACCGCGACGGCTACGACGACCTCGTCGTCCGTACGACCCAGGGCACCGGCCCCGCCGCGATCGTCCTCGGCGGCCCGGCGGGACCGACCCGCACCGGGGCCGCCCTGCCGTCCGGGATCGACGTGGCCCTCGGCTCCTTCGGCCGCGGCAAGGCCCTGGACGCGGCGGTCGGTGCCATGGGCGAAACGTCTCTGCGCTACGACCTCCCCACCGCCGTACGCGGAACCCTGGATGCGGCGGGCTCGGTCCTCGACGCCGCCGACTTCAACGGCGACGGCCTCTCCGAACTGGTCTCCAGCGGCTCGCGACTGCGGATCTTCCCGGGCCGTACGACCGGCCTGTCCCCCAAGGGGATGGTGACCGTCGAACCGCCCGGCACCGGCACCACCCGGGTCGTGGCGGTCGGCGACTTCGACGGCGACGGCCGCGCGGACCTGGCCGTACGGACGTATCGGAGCGAGACGAAGGACACGGTGGCCGTGTACCCCGGCGCGAAGAAGGGCCTGGTCGCGGCGGAGCCGTCGGTGACGTTCTCCACCTCGGCGTTCCTGACCACCTGAAACCCCTTAGGTACCAGCTGAGTCTCCCCTTAGGGGATGTCACAGCTCGGCCGCAAAGCCGTCCCCGGAACGTCGGCCCGCGCACGCCGATCTTCGGGACCAGGTACGTTCGAAGACGTGGCTGGATTCAGGATCGGACGCGGCCGGGACAACGGCGCTCCTCACACGCGACCGCAACAACCTCCGTACGGGCAGCAGGCGCCCCAGGGACAGTCGTACGGCTATCCCCCCGCGCCGCAGCCCCACCCGGGCCGGCAGGCGCCGTACGGCACCGCGGGCGGCCAGGGTCAGTGGACCCAGGGCGGCGGGGGCTACGACGAGCCGGAGTACTTCGGCGGCGACGGCGGGCCGTACCCACAGGGCGACCACGACCCGTACGCGGCCAACAATCCCGGCCACACCCAGGCCTTCTCGGTCGGCGAGGACCCCTACACCCAGGGCGACACCTACCGCGCGGGCTCGGCCCCGGCCGGTCCCGTGGGTCCCCGCCTGCACTGGAAGGAGCTGCTGAAGGGGATCTTCATCTCCCCCAAGCAGACCTTCCTCCAGATGCGGGACTACACGATGTGGGGCCCGGCCCTCATCGTGACCTTCCTCTACGGCCTGCTCGCCGTCTTCGGCTTCGAGGGCGCACGCCAGGACGCGATCAACGCCACCCTGTCGAACGCGGTCCCGATCGTCCTCACGACCGCCGTGGCCATGGTCCTGTCGGCCTTCGTGCTCGGCGTCGTCACCCACGCCCTGGCCCGTCAGCTCGGCGGCGACGGCGCGTGGCAGCCCACGGTCGGCCTCTCCATGCTGATCATGTCCCTGACCGACGCGCCCCGTCTGGTCGTGGCCATGTTCCTCGGCGGCGACGCGTCCTTCGTCCAGATCCTGGGCTGGGCGACCTGGGTGGGGGCCGGCGTCCTGCTCACCCTGATGGTCTCCAAGTCCCACGACCTTCCCTGGCCGAAGGCTCTCGGCGCCTCCGCGATCCAGCTGATCGCACTGCTGTCGATCGTGAAGCTGGGGACGTTCTAGTCACGTCCGCTCGGCAGCACCCTCGACCAGGTGGGCATAGACCTGCTCGGTCACTTTCGTCCAACTGTGGCCAAGCCAGCGCGAGATTTCATACAGCGGTACCAGGCCGGTGGCGTGCTCCAGTGCGGCGAGCAGGTGGATCTTGCGGCCCGTCGCCTTGGCCGTGCCACGCAGGCTCTTGCCGTCCACTGCGAGGCCGCGCAGCCCGGTCGTTTTCGGGTGGCGGTCGGCGATCCATTCGCCGACCGCCAGCAGCGAGGTCGCTCCGGCCAGCACCGCGCACGCGGTGAGAGCGAGCACGACGGTCAGGCGGTGGCGCACCCCGCGTGGGTCACGCGGGTCCGGCACCTCGGCCAGCCGCTCCAGCAGGCCCGAGACCTTCTCGGGTACGACCTGCGGATTCTCCGTCCCCATCGAAGGGGACCGGCACCGCAACCACCGTTCCCCTGCTCGAACTCCCGTTGCCGGAGCGCAGACCGGGCACAACACATACCAGTGCGCCAACTGGTCGTATCTGCCACTATGTGATCTCTTATTCAACATTGGGGGCAGGGGACATGCGGACCACTGCAGCGCTCATATCCACGGCAGCCCTGCTACTGACACTTGCCGCCTGTTCGGACGGATCAGGGGACTCCGGCAGCCCGGCGGACAGTGCCACAGCCTCCTCCTCGACGGCCGCCACGGCGACCACTGCGCCCCCGGCCGACGCCGAGGCGATCCGCGCCTGTATGACGGGCATCGACTCGCTCTTCACCGCGGACTGGTCGCGGACGACCCCGCCGGAGACCCGGCCGCCCGGCTGCGAGTCGCTGTCGGTCACCGAATACGGCTACGCCTACCGGAGCGCCATGGCGGCGATCGCCCAAGACGGGGAAGACTTCTACAACGAGAACGACGGGCTTCCCTCCGACTGGCCTTCGTGAGCGATCCCCGGTCCGTCACCCGGTGCAGATCACCGACCGTTCGGCCGCACCAACCGCGCCTCGTACGCGCACACCGCCGCCTGCGTCCGACCCCGCAACCCCGGCTTCACCAACACCCTGCTGACCTGCGCCCTGATCAACATGACACGCGGGCCCTCGCCATCGGTGCTCCGCGCCTCGCCGAGAGCACCAACATCACTGCCAGCGTTCGGCGCAACGCCCGTGACACCAGCAGGTCGCTCGCCCCAGTAGCGGTCGAGGTGAAGCCGAATCCGTTATGCCGAGTGAGATCGAAACTGCTAGCGCAAGGTGCCCCGTCTGAGAGAGAAGCGTGCCGCGACGCTAGATCGCTTCCTTCGATGGCGTGAGGGGCTCTCCAGACTTACGTACTACAGGCAGAACGCTCCACGGGAAATTGATCCAGCGATCAGTCGTCTTCCACACGTACTCGCACTTCACCAAAGACTGCGGCTTCTCGTAGATCACAGCCGAGCGCACCTCCGCAGCGTGGGCCAGCGCGAAGTCATGTACGAGTCTGAGGGTCTTCCCGGTGTCGGCGACATCATCTGCGACCAGGATCTTTTTCGAACTGAAGTCGACCACATTGGGCACCGGAGGCAGCATGACAGGCATGTCCAGCGTCTTGCCGACACCCTCGTAGAACTCCACGTTGACAAGGTGGATGTTCTTGCAGTCGAGGGCGTACGCGAGGCCACCGGCGACGAAGACGCCCCCGCGGGCGATGCTGAGCACGATGTCGGGGACGTAACCGTCGTCCGCGATGGTCTGCGCGAGTTCGCGGACGGCGGTGCCGAACGCCTCGTAGGTGAGGTTCTCCCGTACGGCGCTCATACCTGGGTCCGGTGGAAGTTGAGGAACGAGCGGGAGGCGGTCGGTCCGCGTTGGCCCTGGTAGCGGGAGCCGTAGCGCTCGCTGCCGTAGGGGAACTCGGCCGGCGAGGAGAGCCGGAACATACAGAGCTGGCCGATCTTCATGCCCGGCCAGAGCTTGATCGGCAGCGTGGCGAGGTTCGACAGCTCCAGGGTCACGTGACCGCTGAAGCCCGGGTCGATGAAGCCCGCGGTGGAGTGGGTGACGAGCCCGAGGCGGCCGAGGGAGGACTTGCCCTCCAGGCGGGAGGCGAGGTCGTCGGGGAGGGTGACGACCTCGTAGGTCGAGGCGAGGACGAACTCGCCGGGGTGCAGGATGAACGGCTCGTCGCCCTCCGGCTCCACCAGCCGCGTCAGATCGGCCTGCTCGACGGAGGGGTCGATGTGGGGGTAGCGGTGGTTCTCGAACACCCGGAAGAAGCGATCGAGGCGCACGTCGATGCTGGACGGCTGCACCATGGATTCGTCGTAGGGATCGATCCGCACGCGTCCGGCGTCGATCTCGGCCCGGATGTCCTTGTCTGAGAGAAGCACGCCCCGAGGATACGCAAGGCGCGCGGACCGACCACCATCGGACGGACCCGCGCGCCTGGTACTGAACTTCTAGTGCTTCTCCAAGGTCACCTGAACGACGCTGCGAAGCCGGGCACAGCGAGGACACCGGACGAGGCGTCCGGGACCGAGGCGCTCGGCCTGCTGCATCGGGAACGAAGCGGTGCTGAACACGTGCCCATCGGCACAACGGACGACGGTGCGCTCCATCAAGTCCAAGAGTCCCTTCCCCAAGAGCCGCGTCGGGCTACTGCTCACCTGACGACAAATGCCACATTACGGGATCGATGGGACGGCCCTCCAGGCGGCACTCCGGTCCCGCCCGGACCCTCTTCCACCCCTCCACCGTACGCCCCAACTCCCGCCCCCCGCAGCCCCGTCCCACCCCTGAAACGCAGTCAGGCCCCACGGCTTCGACGCCGGGGGCCAGGGATGAGGTAAGGTGACAGTGCGTTTCGACACCGGCCCGTCCGGCGTCTCGCGCGGGTGTAGTTTAGTGGTAGAACATCAGCTTCCCAAGCTGAGAGTGCGAGTTCGATTCTCGTCACCCGCTCCAACTTGAACCCCCTGGTCATGGACCCGGGGGTTGTTTGTTGTCTAGACCATTTCGGGGGTTCCGTGCCCTCCGCGTGCCCTAAGTGCAGGTCAACCACCCCACAGGGTCATCTTCCGGCGCCGGTCTGGACCAGAGGCGGCAGCTCTCGACTCACCGCTTCAACCCCGCCACCTGTTCAGGAGCCGTGTTGTCAGTGGTGCTCATTGGGCTTCTTGATGTCACCGACGACAGGAGGCCGCGCATGGCCGAGTTCGAGATCAACAAACGGGCCCTCGATGGTCCGGTCGCCGGTGTCGCCGTAGTAACCGGTCGCGGACGCGGAGACAAGGACGCGGGGCGGGGTGGACGATTCGGCGCAGGCCCGCGCGATGGTGCGGGTTCCCAGTGCGCGGCTGCGGCGGATCTCCTCTTTGTACGCGGCGCTCCAGCGCTTGTCTCCGACCCCGGCGCCGGCCAGGTGCACGACGGCGTCCACAGTGTCCCCGGCTGGGCGGTCGTCCGTCGTCTCTCCAAGCACCCGGCGGGGCTGCTGCGGTGGCTGGTGCCCGTGCTCGTGGTCGTGTCGTTCGCGCCCGACCTGTCCCTGCTCGGTGGCGGCACGCCCGGCAGGGGGCCGTTGGCCGTCGCTGCGCTGATGGTGATGCATGGGGTGGTCGCGGTCGTCGCCGTCGCCGCCTATCGGCCCGTTCTGCCACTGCCTGTCCGCTGACGCTGCCTGGCGTGCGCGACCGTGCCGGCTGCGGGCTGCGGGCTGTGTCCCGGGAGTCGGGGCGACCGAGCTCCGGGACACCGCTGTTCGCGCGCAGGAACGGCCGTGCACGTCTTTCGTCCGCGTGACGGTTGCCCATCCCATCCACCGCGTGGATAACCCGGATACGGGATTCGGATTGCGCTGGGGATGGCAACGGCGCCTTGGCGCCCCCATAGTCGTCGCTACCGCACGCCGCTGTCCGGATGCCGCCGGCGTGCGAGTCCCCCAGCATGCCGTGCGTCGTCGGCGCCCGTTAGGCATGCCCGCTCCCTTACGCCGTTCCCTGGAGTCGCCATGCCCGGTTCCGTGCCCCCGCCGCCTCCCGCCGCGGTCGATGCCACCGCTCCGTCAGCCGTCGCCGTGTCGGGCCCGGCCCATCTGCTGCGGGTGACCCTTCTGATGGCGGGCAGCTGTCTGCCGATCCTGGGGGCGGTGTTGATCGCCCCGGTGCTGCCGAAGATGCAGGACCACTTCGCGTCGGTCCCGGGGGCCAAGGCGCTGGTGCCCCTCGCGCTCACGGTCCCGGCGCTCGCGCTGGCGCTGCTGGCCCCGTTCGCCGGTGTGATCGTGGACCGGGTGGGCCGCAAGCGCCTGCTGGTCGTGGCGACCCTGCTGTACGCCGCGTTCGGCACCGCCCCGCTCTGGCTGGACTCGCTGGGAGGCATCATCGCCAGCCGCGCCCTGGTCGGAGTCGCCGAGGCCGCGATCATGACAGCCTGCACGACCCTGATCGGCGACTACTACAGTGGTCGGCAGCGGGTGAAGTACCTCGCCCTGCAGACCATGTGCGCCTCGGCATCGGCCACCGTCTTCTTCGTGCTCGGCGGCGCCGCCGGATCGGCGGGCTGGCGCATGCCCTTCTGGGTGTACGCCGTGAGCCTGGTGCTGGCCCCGCTGATGGCAACCGCCCTGCCCGACCCGGCGGCCCGTGCGGACGGCGACGAGGTCCCGGCCGCGGCTCCGGCCGAGGCGGAGGCCCGCCGCCCGTTCCCCTGGCGGCAGCTGGCGGGCATCTGTGCCCTCACCTTCTTCGGGGCGATCGTCTTCTACACCGTCCCGGTGGAGATGTCGTACCTGCTCGACGACCTCGGGGTGGAGAACACCGGCGTGATCGGACTGGCCACCGCGATCGCCAGTGCCGCCACCGTGGGGGGAGCGGTCGCCTTCGCCCGGCTCAAGCGTTCTCCCGACCCGATGCTTCCCGTCGTTCTCGCGGTCTGCGCGGTCGGCTTCGGGGTGATGTTCCTCGCGGGCAACGCCCCGCTGCTGGTCATCGGGGCGGTCGTCAACTGTGTGGGCACCGGCATGCTGCTTCCCGCCCTTCTCACCAGTGCCATGTCCCGTCTGTCGTTCGAGGACCGCGGCCGTGGCACGGGGCTGTGGACGGCGGCCTTCTTCGGCGGTGAGTTCGTCTGCCCGCTGGTGCTGCTCGCCGGGGAGGCTGCCATCGGCAGTCTCCCCGGTGCGGTGGGCGTGCTGGGGCTGTCCGCCGCCCTCGTCGCGGCGGGGCTGTGGGCGGCCCGCCGTCGTACGGGTGCCGTCGATCCCCGGTCGTTGCCGGAGCAGTTGGCCTGAGGGGGCAGGCCGGTGTACGGGCGCTGTCGGTCCTTGGCCGTTGCCGGAGCAGTTGGCCTGAGGGCGCGCGGGCCGGCCGTTGTACGGATGTCGTCCGTTCCCGGCTGTTGCCGGAGCGGTTGGCCTGAGGGCAGCAAGGTCCGCCCGCTGTACGGGTGTCGTCCCCAGCGGTTGCCAGGAGCGGTGGTTCTGAGGGCGGCCAGTCCGCCCGCCGACAGCGCGTCACTCACGGGCTGCCGCTGGGCCCGGTCAGAGCCGGCCCGGCGGCAGCCCCGCGCTCTGGTCGACGGTCACGGCCTTCCCTGGGCCCTTGCCGTTGCTGTAGCCGTTGCCCGCCAGCGTCACGCCCACCTCCGCGGCCTTCTGCCGCAGCCAGATGTGGCCCGCGTCCTGCGCGTGCACCGGGTGCCACCACATCGCCTCCCGCACCGGTACCGCCTCGAACGGGCAGGGCAGGACGCGCACCGCGGCGGAGCGGACCGCCTTGCGCGCCAGGCGCTCCTGGATCATCGCGATCCGGCGGGTGCCCTCGACCATGTGGGGCAGCAGCTGGAAGGTCTGCACGGACACCTCCACCTGGGGACTGATCCCTATCATGCTGAGCTGGCGGGCGGCCGGGGCGTCGTAGGGACGCTGGTAGACGGCCCAGGGCAGACGCCCCAGCTGGTCCAGGGTGAGTTCGTCACCGATCTCGGGGTGATCGTCGGCGACCAGGAACAGCCAGCGGTCCTGGTGGAGGTCGACGGCGGGCAAGCCGTCGATGACGCCGTGCGGCATCAGCAGTCCGTCGACGGTGCTCAGCACCGCGGCGGTGTTCTCCACGACGGACGGTGCCGGGTGCTGGAAGGTGAGCCGGATGCCGGGCGCTTCCTCGTGCAGGGCGCGGGCGAGTGCGGCACCGAACACGGCCGCCCCGTAGTCGGAGGCGAGCAGGGTGAACTCACGTGACTCCGCCGCCGGGTCGAAGTCGGCCTGGCTGGCGAAGACCCGTTCCAGCAGGTCGCACGCGGTGGCGCTGCGGTCGCGCAGGGCGGCGCCGAGCGGAGTCAGCTCGTAGGCGTTGCCGGTGCGGGCGAGCAATTCGTCGTCGAAATGACGGCGCAGCCGGGACAGCGCGGCGCTCATGGCCGGCTGGCTGAGGCCGATGCGCTCGCCGGCCCGGGTGACATTGCGCTCCTCCAGCAGCGCGCGAAGGGCGAGGACCAGATTGAGGTCGAGTCGGGACAGGTTCACCGGCAACCACCTAGCAACGAGAGCCATCCATGACGTGGATTCGGCACATCCACAGGATTAATTTCCGTGATTGGTCGATCGGGGTCAGAGTAGACCGCAACCCCGCAGGAGGAAATCTGATGGCAATGCTCGCGCAACCTGCCGGCCCGTTCGCGCTCGGCACGTTCTCCGCTCAGGACGGGGAGTCGTTTCCCGGCCTCCTGGCCAAGGGCCGGGTACTCGACTTGAGCAGTGTCCTGGCCTGGGCACCGTCCAGCGTGCGTGCCGTGGTGGAGCGGTGGGAGGAGGCCCTGCCCGTCCTGCGCGTCCTGGCGGACGAGGACGCCCTCGGCTGGCGGCCGCTGGAGAGCCTGCGGATGCACGCCCCCATCGAGCCGCGGCAGATCTTCCAGTCCGGCGCCAACTACCGGCAACACGTGATCGACCTGGAGGTCGCCCACCGCTCCCCGGACGACCCGCGCACGGTCGAGGAGGCCCGCGAGGAGATCGCCGCGGTCATGGACCGCCGGGCCGCCGAGGACCTGCCGTACGTCTTCATCGGTCTGCCGAGCGCGATCACCGGCCCGTACGACGACGTGGTCCTGCCCGCCTGGGCCGAAAAGCCGGACTGGGAGCTGGAGTTGGCGGCCGTCATCGCCAAGCCCACCTACCAGGTGACGGTCGAGGAGGCCCTGGAGTACGTCGCCGGCTACACCATCGCCAACGACCTCACCGACCGCGCCACCGTGTTCCGCCGGGACATGAAGGCCATCGGCACCGACTGGCTGCGCAGCAAGAACGCCCCCGGCTTCACGCCGCTCGGCCCGTGGCTCGTACCGGCCGAGTCGATCGCGGACACCGGTGACCTGCGGGTCACGCTCAAGCTCAACGGCGACACCATGCAGGACGAGTCCACCAAGGACATGCTCTTCGGAGTCGCCCGGTTGGTGTCGTACGCCTCGCAGACGGCTCAACTCCTGCCCGGTGACCTGGTGTTGACCGGCAGCCCGGCCGGCAACGGCATCCACTGGGGACGCCTGCTGCGCGACGGCGACGTCATGGAGGGTTCCATCACCGGTCTGGGCGTGCAGCGCACCCGCTGTGTCGCGGAGGGAACGACATGAGCCTGAACCGCCGCGACCCGGAGGACGCGATAGCCGAGGCCGCCAAGGCGTACTCCAACTGGGGGCGTTGGGGTGAGGACGACGTGCTCGGCACACTGAACTTCCTCGACGAGGCCAAGCGGCGCGAGGGCGCGGCGCTCGTGCGCCGCGGCGTCAGCTTCTCGCTGTCGCAGCGGTTCGACATGAACGGCCCGCAGAAGGGCTGGCGCCGGCGGACCAACCCGGTGCACACCATGCTCGACACGGGCACCGACGCGGCGCTGGGCAACCAGGGCTTCCCGCACGGCATCGGCGGCGCCGACGACGTGATCGCCATGCCGCTGCAGTGCTCGACCCAGTGGGACGGACTCGGCCACATCTTCGACCACGGATTCGCCTGGAACGGGCGGCGCGCCGACAAGGTGGTCACCTCCGAAGGCGACCTCGTCACCGGCATCGAGCACATGGCGCCGCACGTCGCCGGACGCGGCGTGCTCCTCGACGTCGGCCAGGTCGTCGGCACGGACGGCGAGTTGCCCGACGGGTTCGCCATCACCGAGGAGCACCTCACCCGGGCCGCCGAGGCCCACGGGGTGACCACCGGCCGCGGCGACATCGTGCTCGTCCGCACCGGACACCTCGCCCGCGCAAGGCGCGACGGCTGGGGCGACTACGCGGGCGGCCCCGCGCCCGGCCTGTCGTTCACCACCGCCGGCTGGCTGCACCGCACCGAGATCGCCGCCATCGCCACCGACACCTGGGGCTTCGAGGTCCGTCCCAACGAGTTCGACGACGCCTTCCAGCCGCTGCACCAGGTCGTCATCCCCAACATGGGCCTGCTGATCGGCGAGATGTGGGACCTCGACGCACTCGCCGCCGACTGCGCCGACGACGGCGTGTACGAGTTCTGGCTCACCGCCGCTCCCCTCCCCATCACCGGCGCCGTGGGCTCCCCGGTCAACCCGATCGCCGTCAAGTAACCCGCACCACTAGCGGATGCGCCGTTCCCCGGACAGCAGCGGCGCATCCGGCACCGCACCCCCGTCCCCACCTCTGGCCCGCACTCGCAGCGGGCGAGCCGCAGCTCCCGCCGCCCGAAGTCGCGCGGCCCAACCCCGGGAGGAATCCCCGACATGGCTGACAGCCGCACTCTCCCCCAGCCTCCAGCCGGGGGCACACCCACCGTCCTGGTCATCGGCGGGGGCGCCTCAGGCAACGCCGTCACCATCCTGCTGCGGCGCGCCGGCATCGTCGTCGACCTGATCGAGGCCAAGCCGGACTGGAACGCCACCACCGGCTCCGGCATCACCCTCCAGGGCAACGCCCTGCGGGTCCTGCGCGAACTGGGCGTGTGGGAACAGGTGAAAGCCTCCGGATACGCCTTCGGCTCGCTGGGCGTGACCGCTCCCGACGGTACCGTCCTGTTCGTCGCCGAGGACATCCAGACCGGCGGCGACGACCTGCCCGCCACCCTCGGCATGCAGCGCCCCCAGCTGCAGCAGATCCTCATCGACACGGTCCGCGCCTCCGGCGCCGACGTTCGTCTCGGTGCGCTTCAGCGACGGCAGCGAGGGCAGATACGACCTGGTGATCGCCGCCGACGGACTCAACTCCGCCACCCGCGCCGCGATCGGCGTCACCGACAAACCCGAGCCGACCGGCATGGCCATCTGGCGCGTCGCCGCCCCGCGGCCCGAGAGCGTGACGCGCACCGACCTCGCCTACGGCGGCCCCGCCTACATCGCCGGCTACTGCCCCACCAGCGAGAACACCCTCTACGCGTACGTCGTCGAAGGGTGCCGCGAACGCTCCTCGATCGACCCGGCCACCTACGCCGACGAGATGCGCCGCCTGGCGCAGAGCTACGGCGGGGTCTGGCCGGAGATCACCGAGCACATCACGGACCCGAAGAAGGTCAACTACACCTGGTTCGACCACCTGCTGGTGGAGGGGTCCTGGCACCGGGGCCGGGTCGTGCTGATCGGCGACGCCGCCCACTGCTGCCCGCCCACCCTGGCCCAGGGCGCGGCGATGTCCCTGGAGGACGCCCTCGTCCTCGCCGAGCTGCTCACCAGCGGACGGGACTGGGACGACGAACTGTTCCAGGCCTACCACGACCGCCGTATCCCCCGGGTGCGCACCGTCGTCGAGGCGTCCATGCAGATCGGCCAGTGGCAGCTGGACGGCGTACGCGACGCCGACATGGCCGGGCTGGTCGGCCGCACCATGAACCTCCTCAAGGAGCGCCCGTGACCACCACCGCCTCCTCCGCGCCGACCATCGACGTCCACGCCCACCTCCTGCTCCCGGAGGTCGAGGAGGCCGTCGCCGGTCATCCCGGTCTCGCCGCGGCCCGCGCCCTCGACGCGCGCCGCAACGGACCGGCGGCCCTGGCAGTGAACGGTCCGATGGTCGGCGCGCGCGTGCCGAAGCTGACGGATGCCGCGGTGCGCCTGACGGCCATGGACGCGCAGGGCGTGGACATCCAGCTGGTCAGCCCCTCGCCGTCCCACTACCACTACTGGGCCGAGCCCCAACTGGCCGAGACGGTCTGCCGACTGGCCAACGAGGGCACCGCCGCCCACTGTGCGAAGGCTCCCGACCGCCTGCACGGCCTGGGCCTGGTCCCGCTCCAGCATCCCGGCCTCGCGGCCGGCCTGCTCGACCACGCCCTGGACCAGGGGCTGAGGGGCGTGGAGATCTCCTCGCACGCGCCCGGCCGCGAACTGTCGGACCCGGCGTACGAACCCCTCTGGTCCCGTGCGGAGGAGACGGGCGCCTTCCTCTTCCTCCACCCGTTCGGCTGCACCCTCGACGAGCGCCTGGACCGGTGGTACCTGTCCAACACCGTCGGCCAGCCCACCGAGAACGCGGTCGCCCTCTCCCACCTGATCTTCTCCGGCGTTCTGGACCGTCATCCGGGTCTGAGGCTGATCGCGGCGCACGGCGGCGGCTACCTGCCCACCCACATCGGCCGCTCCGACCACGCCTGGCGGGCCCGTCCCGACGCCCGGGGCTGTGAGCGGGAACCGAGCAGTTATCTGAAGCAGCTGTACTTCGACTCCCTCGTCCACGACCCTCAGGTGCTGCGGGAGCTGCTGCGAGCGGTCGGCCCGGAACGGGTCCTGCTCGGCTCCGACTTCCCCTTCGACATGGGCACCGACGACCCGCTCGGCGCGCTGCGCGCCGCGGACCTGCCCGACACCGACTTCCACTCCGTCCGCGGCACAAACGCCGCCGCTCTGCTCAACCTCGTCTGAGGAGCTCCCCTCATGAGTAACCGCCTGCTCACCCACCTCCGCCACGTCGATCTCGCCGTACCGGACTACGACAAGCAAATCGACTTCTACGCCGGCGTCTGGGGCCTGACCAAGGTCGCCGAGGACTCCGGCATCTCCTTCCTGGCCGCCGAGGGCTCCCCCGAGCAGTACGTCGTCCGGCTGCGCAAGGCCGACGAGAAGCGTCTGGACCTCGTCTCCTACGGCGCCGCGAACACGACCGACGTGGACACCCTCGCCGAACAACTCCTCGCGACCGGCGTGCAGTTGATCTCCCAGCCGGGCAAGCTGGACACCCCCGGGGGCGGGTACGGCTTCCGGTTCTTCGACGTGGACGGGCGCACCATCGAGGTCTCCGCCGACGTCGAGGTGCGGCAGCACCGCAAGATCGAGGAGAAGGAGTCGATCCCGGTCAAGCTGTCGCACGTCGTCCTCAACTCGCCGGATCTGGACAGGACCAAGGCGTGGTACGAGGAGCACCTCGGCTTCCGGCTGTCCGACACGCTCGGCCATCCGCACATCGGCGACGTCATGCACTTCATGCGGATCAGCAACCAGCACCACTCCATGGCCATCGCCAAGGGCCCGCACACCTCGCTGCACCACATCTCCTTCGAGATGCGCGGAATCGACGAGTACATGCGCGGCTCCGGCCGTGTCATCCGCTCCGGCGCCCGCAAGATCTGGGGTCCGGGCCGGCACATGGCGGGCGACAACACCTTCACCTACTTCCTCGACCCGCACGGCAACACGGTCGAGTACACGACGGAGTTGGAGCTGCTGGACGAGGACACCTGGCACCCGCACGTCTACGACTTCTCGAAGCCCGAGGTCACCGACCAGTGGGGCACCGCCAACCCCATGAACGAACTGGTCACCAAGGAGTCCTTCAACGACGTCGACCGCGGCGTCTTCGTCGCCCCGCCGGTCTGATCGGCGAAGCCCTGAGTCCCCGGGGGCGCGGTGACCCTGTCACTGCTCTGACTCCCCTGCCGCGCCCCCGGCCTTCGTGCCATCCCTCACGCCGACAGCCGACAGGAAACTGCCATGCGTTTCGCCACGTACGAGTACCGCGACCGACGCCAGGTGGCCGTCGTCTCAGAGGACGGCACTCTCCACCCCCTGCCCGGCGTCAGCTCACTGACCGGCCTGCTCGCCGAGGGGGGCGGCCTGCCCGAACTGCTCGACGCGGGCTCCGCGACCCTCGACGTCCCGGCCGGCCCCCACGTCTCCGACGTACGCCTGCTGGCGCCGCTCCAGCCGCCCACCGTGCGGGACTTCGTCACCTTCGAGGAACACGTCGAGGGCGTACGACGGTCCGTGGACGGGGCTGCCGGGGTACCGGAGCGGTGGTACGCGGCCCCGACGTTCTACTTCGGCAACCCCTACGCGATGTACGGGCCGCACGACGACATCCCCGTGCCGCCGGGGTCGAGCGTGCTCGACTTCGAGCTGGAGGTCGCCGCCGTGATCGGAAAGGAGGGCTGCGACCTCACCCCCGAGCAGGCCCGCGACCACATCGTCGGCTACACCGTCTTCAACGACTGGTCGGCCCGCGACCTGCAGTCCGCCGAGATGAAGGTCGGCCTCGGCCCCTGCAAGGGCAAGGACACCGCCACGACGCTGGGTCCCTACCTGGTCACCGCCGACGAGCTGGAGAGGTACCGCGACCCGGACGGCTTCCTGAGGCTCGCGCTCACCGCCTCGGTGAACGGCGAGATCGTCGGCAAGGACCTGCTGTCCAACATGAGCTGGACCTTCGAGGAGATGACCGCCTACGCCTCCCGCGGCACCGTCGTCCGCCCCGGCGACGTCCTCGGTTCCGGGACCTGCGGAAACGGCGGCTGCCTCGCCGAGCTGTGGGGTGTACGGGGTGAGCAGTCCCCGCCTCCCCTGAAGCCCGGCGACACGGTCACCCTCACCGTCGAGGGCATCGGCTCAGTCTCCAACACCGTGGTGGCCGGCCCGGACCCCGTGACCGTTCCCGTCGCCCGACGCCGCACGAGGCAACGGCCGTGACCGATCTCCATCCCAAAAGGCTCCTCGGCAGGGTCGTCGTGGTCACGGGCGCGGCCGGTGGCCAGGGCGCCGCGGAGGCCGAGGCGCTGACCCGCGAGGGCGCCCGGGTGATCGCCACCGACGTCTCGGAGTCACCCGGCTGCCGCCGTCTCGACGTCACGAGCGAGAAGGACTGGGCGGAACTCGCCGCCGACCTGCGTGAGGCGTATGGGCAGGTGCACGGCCTGGTCAACAACGCGGGCGTCACCTGGCGGGCCCGGATCGACGACGTACGCCCCGAGGACATGGCCCGGGTCCACGCGGTCAATGTCACCGGCCCGCTGCTGGGCATCCAGCACCTGGCGCCGCTGATGCCGCCCGGCTCCTCGATCGTGAACGTCGGCTCGTCCGCGGCGCTCACCGGCCACTACCCGGTCGCCTACACGGCCAGCAAGTGGGCGCTGCGCGGCCTGTCGAAGACCGCCGCCATGGAACTGGGGCCCCGCGGCATCCGCGTGAACACGATCCACCCCGGCTTCATCGAGACGGACATGACCGCCTCCGCGGCGCCCGCCTTTCGCGAGGCGAACATCCGGGAGACACCACTCGGCCGCACCGGCACGGTCGAGGAGGTCGCCCCGCTCGTGGTCTTCCTTCTGTCCGACGAGTCGTCCTTCATCACCGGCGCCGAGATCCCGGTCGACGGCGGCCTCACGGCGCACGGCGGCGTCAAGTCGATCTCCGACGCCCTTCACCGGTAGCAGCAGAAAGGCCCTCCCACCCATGGACAAGGTCCGCGTGAGCGCGGCCGAGGCGGTCGCCGACATTCCCGACGGTGCGTCACTGGCCGTTGGCGGCTTCGGACTCAGCGGTGTACCCGAGGCCGCGATCCGGGCCCTGCACGAGCAGGGCGCGACCGGCCTCGAAGTCGTGTCGAACAACTGCGGCGTCGACGGGCGCGGGCTGGGCGTGCTGCTGGCCGCCGGACGTATCGCCCGGGTGACCGGGTCCTACGTCGGTGAGAACAAGGAGTTCGCCCGCCAGTACCTGTCCGGTGAGCTGGAGGTGGAGCTGGTGCCGCAGGGCACCCTCGCAGAACGGCTGCGCGCGGGCGGCGCGGGCATCCCTGCCTTCTACACCCCGGCGGGAGTGGGAACGCAGGTGGCGCGGGGCGGTCTGCCCTGGCGGTACGCCCCCGACGGCTCGGTCGCCGTCGCCTCCCCTCCCAAGGAGACCCGCGACTTCCACGGCCGCCCGCACGTCCTGGAGCACGGCATCACCACCGACTTCGCCCTCGTACGGGCCTGGCGCGGCGACCGCCACGGCAACCTGGTCTTCCGCCGCGCCGCCGCCAACTTCAACCCCCTCGCCGCGATGGCCGGGCGGACCACCGTCGCCGAGGTCGAAGAGCTCGGCGCCCGGCGCGTCATGACCCAGGTCAGAAGCTATTCGCCTCCGCAAGCGCCGTCGCTTCCCAAGCTGAGAGTGCGAGTTCGATTCTTGTCACCCGCTCTTCTTGAAGCCCCAGGTCAGCGGCCTGGGGCTTATGTTTTGCCGGGGTCGCCGACCGGTTTCCGGCCCTCACCCCAATGCGATGCGATGTCGTACGAGCTCCCGCGGGCCTCCCGATCTCGCGATGATCCTCGGGGGACTTTCGTCATGAGCCAGCCACGTCCACGATGACGTGTCCTGCCCGGTGGTCCGCGCGGAGCACCGCGCGGGCCGCTACGAGGATCTCCTCATCCATCGACGGCCCGGAGGCCAGGACCTGCAGCAGCCGAGTGCGCCACACGTCGGGGTCCGCCTCGTACGCATGCAGCACCCGTACGCCGTATCCGCGCCGCACGTCGTCGCCGCCGGACAGCCACCGGCGGACCGCCTGCCTCAGCTCGGTATGAAGGTCGTGGACCACTCCTCGTGAAGTGACGCGTTCTCGTTCCGTACCGGTGAGTCCGGCCGCCGCTCCCGTGGCCAACGCGATGGCCACCAGCTCCACTTCGGTCACGCGGACCCCTTCGGTTGTGTGGGTTGTGCGATGTCGTGTCCACCACCGTGGCCTGGAATGCTGTAATCCTGATGAAATTACGATGATGTGGAGCACGGGAGGCTTCGGGTGGACGGCGGATCTCCTGAGCCGCTCGGGCTCGAAGTGCTGGGGCCGTTACGGGCGCGGCGGGGCGGGACACCGCTGGATCCGGGTCCGGTCAAACGCCAAGCCGTGCTGGCCGCCCTGGCGTTGCGCCAAGGGTCCGTGGTGAGTCATGAGCGGCTGCTCGACGCGGTGTGGGGTGAGGAGCCTCCGGCGGGCGGACGCAAAGTGCTGCCCACACACGTCAACTCGCTGCGCAGGGCGCTCGATCCGGAAGGCACCCCGCCTGCGGAGTCGGTGATCCGCAGCGGCAAGGGCTGGTACCGCTTCGCCGTCGAGGAGGTCCGGCTCGACACGGCGGACTTGGACGAGCAGGGTGCCCGGGCACTGCGCACCGTCGCGTCGGGTGATCTGACCACCGCCGCGGACCAACTCTTAGCCGCCATCGGGCTGTTCCGGGGCGAGCCACTGGCCGGACTGCCGGGCCCCTTCGCGCAGGAGGAGCGGCAGCGGTGGGAGGAGCGCCGACGGACGTACCGTCTGGAGCGGCTCAAGTGCCTGGTCCTGCTGAGGCGGTACGACGATGTCCTCGACGACCTGAGCGGGCTGGCGGCGTCTTCGGTGGACGACCGCTACGACGAGTCGCTGACGGCCCTGCGCATCCGGGCCCTGTACGGCCGCGGACGGCAGGCCGAGGCGCTCAGAGCCTTCGAGGATCTGCGCGTACGGCTCCGTGACGAGCTCGGAACCGATCCCGGTGAGGAATTGCGCCGGGTGCACGAAGCAGTGCTGAACCAGGACGACTTCCTTCTTCTGTCTTCGTCCACCTCGGTCCGATCCACACCCCGCGCGAGTGCCCGGCCCGCCGAACTCCCGCACGACACACCGGGTTTCGCGGGTCGCACCGGCGAACTCGACCGACTCCACTCGATGCTCACCCCCGCGCGGGAGCAGGGGGCGGAGAATGCGAACACCGTGGTGATCTCCGCCATCGGTGGCGCCGCGGGCATCGGCAAGACCGCTCTGGCCGTGCACTGGGCGCACCAGGTCCGCGACCGCTTCCCGGACGGCCAGCTCTACATCAACCTGCACGGCTTCGACCACGACCGGCAGCCCCTCGGACCCGGCGAGGCTCTCGAACTGCTGCTGCGCAGCCTGGGGTTGACGGCGTCGGACATCCCACCGGACCACGAAGCCCAGGGCCGCCTGTTCCGGACCCTGCTCGCGGGCCGGCGCCTGCTCGTCCTGTTGGACAACGCGGCCTCGGCCGAGCAGGTACGGCCGCTGCTGCCGTCCGGCCCGACCTGCTGTGTCCTGGTCACCAGTCGCAACCGGCTCGGCGACCTCGTCGCCCGCGACGGCGCCCGCGCCCTGCCCCTGGACCTCCTCCAGCCCGACGAGGCCCGCGCACTGCTGAGCCGGGCCCTCGGCGCGGACCGGGTCGCCGCCGATGAGCGCGCGATCGACGACCTGGTCCGGCTGTGCGGAAGCCTTCCGCTGGCGCTGCGCTTGGCCGCCGCCAGGCTGGCGGGCGATCCGGTGCTCCGGACGGCCGACCTCGTCGCGGAGATGACGGAGGGCAGTCGGCTGGAGGCGTTGGAACCGGACGGTGGGAGCGGTTCCCCGTTGCGTACGGCCTTTTCCGTGTCGTACCGGGTCCTGGCGCCCGGCGCACGCCGGCTGTTCCGCCTGCTCGGCTTGTTCCCGGGAGCCGAGTTCACCACCGAGGTCGGGGCGGCCCTCCTGGACGCGCCGCTGTCACAAGCCCGCCGCCTGGTCGGCGCACTGACCTCGGCCCATCTGCTGGAGCCGGCGACGGAGGGACGGTACCGGTTCCACGATCTCCTCCGTGAGTTCGCGCAGGAGTGCGCGCTGGCGGAGGAGACGGCACCGGACCGGGCAGCCGCCCTGGAACGGCTCCTCGTCTGGTACCTGAACGCCACCCGGACCGCCGCGGGAGCCGGGCACTTTCCGGAGCTGCCCGTCGGTCTCCGTCTCCGCGGCCGCCTGGACCTGCCTTCGGCCACCGCGGCGAGACCATGGCTGGACGCGGAACGGGCGAATCTGCTCGCCGTCATCAACCATGCCGCCCACCACGGGCCCCGCCCCGTCGCCTGGCACCTGACCTCCGCGCTGTTCACCGACTTCTGGATCCATCTGCCACGGAAGACCTGGCAGGCCACGGCGCACACGGCACTGGACGCGGCCGAGGCCGAAGGCGACGTGTTCGGCCAGGCAGCGATGCACTGCAGCCTCGCGGGGGTGTGGTGGGACCGGGGGTATGTCCGCGAGGCGATGGAGCACGCCACTCGCGCGCTGGACATCAGCCGGAAGGTCGGTTGGGCGATGGGTGAGGCGGCGGGGCTCGGCCACAGAGGCTTCGGGTACTGGAGCATGGCGCGCCTCGACGAGGCGTACGACGATTTCACCGCCGGTCTGCGGATCTTCCGGGAGATCGGGAGCCGCTACTTCGAGGGATACGGCCTGGTCGCCCTCGGTATGGCCTGCCGGGATCTGGGCCGGCTGCACGAGGCCGCGGACCACCTGGAACGCGGCGTCGCCCTTGAGGCGGAGGTCGGTTCGTGGAACGCCGGCTCGGCCCTGCAGGTCCTGGGCGGGGTGTACTGGGAACTCGGCCGTCTCACCGACGGACTCGACCTCCTCGGCCCGGAGGTGGCCTCCGGCAGGAGAGTCGGTTACCGCAACGGCCACGCGATGATGCTCGACGCCATTGCGAAGATCCATGTGGAACTCGGCCGCCACAGCGAAGGGCTGGAACTCGCCGAGCGAGCTTTCACCCTGCTTTCTCTTGAGGACACCAAACGCCCCTTCCGGTCCGGCATCCTCAACACGATCACCGCCGCCCGCCGGCGCCTGGGACGGCTGGACCAGGCACTGCAGGCCGGCGAGCAGGCTCTCGCCCTGGCCCGCGAGGCGCGGTTCCGACGGCCCGAGACGGACAGCCTACTGGCCCTCTCCGCCGTCCACAGGCAAGCGGGCCGCCACGACAAGGCCCGCGCCCACGCCGAACAGGCACTGGCGCTGGCCCGCCGTCACTCGTTCCGCGTGGTGGAGGGCCAGGCCCTGACGGCCCTGTGCGAGACGGCGGAGGCCGAGGAAGCACACGGCACGGCCGTCGGGCTCGGCCAGGAAGCCCTCGCTGTACACCGAGAGACAGGCCACCGGCTGGGCGAGGCCCGCACCCTCATGGCACTCGCCCGCGCCCACCGGAACACCGACGGCGCCGCCGCCGAGCTGATGAGGGAACAGGCAGGGGCCGTCTTCGCGGACATCGGCGTGCCCGAGAAGGAGTACGGGGATCCCGACTGGTGACGTCTTCCTCGCCTGAGCCCATCGGTCTGGTAACGGCGCGACCCGGAGCTTATGCGTCTGCGAGCCCGCCGGAGCACCCATCATCGCGGCGGCGTTCCGCACCCCTGCCGTCTCACGACACCTGCTCGTACTCCTCTCGCCAGGCGCTGAGGCGGAGCTGCGCCGTCGCTTCCCAAGCTGAGAGCGCGAGTCTGGACCGCGCGCGCCAGGGCGTCGGACCCTGAGGCAACCTAGCGCTGCCGCTCTTCGTCGGACGGGCCGACAGATCAACGCGGCCTCCTCGGAGAAATGTCCGGCGCGAACCATCGTGCCCAAAGCCCGTGGGGGCGCGTCGGCCTGGCGACCGGCCCGCGTCCACAAGGCGTGTGGGCTGTTCCATGGCGCACACGGCCCGAGCGCGCGGAGGTTCTCTACCAGACGACTGCGGGCGTGTGCTGTGCGCGAGTGGCCCTTTCCAGCCAGACGCTCGAATGTCGGCAGCAAGTCCGCGTTGACGGCGCGTGCCTCCTCGTACTCGCCAAGCTCGTGCAGGGTCTTGGCGATGCCAACCGCCGCGTCGAGCGCCTCAAGGGAGTTCTCCCCCGACACCCGTGGCCGGCATCGTCGTCCGGTGATCCCTGCCGAGTCGTCGCTCACCACCTGGTGTTCGGACTGGGGACGCGTGGGCTCAGGCACGTGTACGTGAGGTGCGGGAGCGGGGAGTGGCCGCGCTGTCCCGTGCCCGCGGGGGCCCCACGACCGTGTCGCGGAGGGCCCCCGTGGTGTCGCCGCCGCCGGCACGGGTCAGCGCAGGCGGTCCTTGGCCTTGTAGTAGGCGCCGCCGAAGGGCAGGAACCAGGGGGTGCCGTTGTAGAAGGGGACGGGGACCTTGGGGAAGCCGAGGCCGCGCAGGGGGTTGGCCTCCGGTTTGCCGTCCATCATCTCGGCGACGGCACGGCCCATGTAGGTGGCCATCTGGACGCCGTGGCCGCAGTACCCCATGGAGTAGTACAGGCCCTTGGCCCCTTCGGCCTCGCCGGCGTGCGGGAGGCGGTCCCAGGAGAAGCCGACCATGCCGCCCCACACGTAGTCGATGCGCACGTCGGCCAGCTGCGGGAAGATCTCCGCCATCTCCCGCTTCAGGATGTCGCCGCTCTTGACGTCGGAGGCAGGGTTGGAGGGGGCGAAGCGGGCCCGGCCGCCGAAGGCGAGTCGGTTGTCGGGGGTGAGGCGGAGGTAGTGGCCGATGTTCTTGGAGTCGACCACCAGGCGGCCGTTGGGGATCAGTTCGCGGGCGCGTTCCTCACCGAGCGGTTCGGTGACGATGATGAAGCTGCCGACGTTGATCAGCCGCTTGCGGAACCAGGGCAGCGCCTTGTCGGTGTAGGCGTCGGTGGCGGCCATGACCTGCTTCGCACGGATGGTGCCGTGCAGCGTCTCCACGTCGAATCCGCCGCCGGAGAGGCGGGTCAGACCGGTGGCGGCGTTGCGCTCGTGGATCTCGGCTCCGGCGCGTTCGGCGGCCTCCGCCATGCCGTGGACGTACTTGCCCACGTGCAGGGCGGCGCTGAGCGGGTCGAGCAACGCGCCGTGGTAGTAGTCCGAGCCCAGTTCCGACTTCAGCTCGCCGCGGCTCAGCAGCTGCGTCTCGTGGTCGAAGTTGTCGGCCAGGTCGCGCTGGGTGGCCTTCATCGCCTCGAAGTGCTGCGGCTTGTACGCCACGCCCAGGCGTCCGGAGCGGTCGAAGTCGCAGTCGATCTTCTCCGTGCGGGTGATGTCCTCGACGACGTCGACCGCCTCGCGGAACACGTTGTACAGCTCTCGGGCGCGCTCCTGGCCGAAGCGCTTGCGGGCCTCGCCGACGCCGATGGTGATGCCCTGGGTGCACATGCTGCCGTTGCGCCCGGAGGCGCCCGAGGCGACCTTGTCCTTCTCGACGAGGACGACACGGGCGCCCTTGCGGGCGGCGTGGTAGGCGGTGGACAGACCGGTGAGGCCGCCACCGATGACCACCACGTCCGCCTCGTCGGGCAGGTCCTTACCAGACCTGTCGGGCAGGGCGGGTGCGGTGTCGAGCCAGTAGGGGATCTGCTTCATGACGTGCGTCCTCTGTGTTCTGTCTCTGTGTGCTTCGGTCCCGGCCGGTCAGCAGCCGAGCAGCTTCGGCAGGCCCGTCATGTCGGTCAGCTCGTCGTAGGGCTGGTAGTCGGCGCTGCCGGGGCGGCCGTAACGGTTGATCCACACACGGCGCTTCAGGCCGAGGTCGCGGGTCGGGATGTGGTCGTACTCCCAGCCCTGGGCGGTGTGGATGACCTGCGACGGCTCGACGCCCATGGTCTTGAAGGCGTGCTCGAAGGTCTGGCGGTCCGGCTTGTAGGCGCCGGCCTGCTCGGCGGTGATGACGTAGTCGAAGTCGACGCCGATGTTCTCGACGTTCCGGGCGATCAGGTTGTCGTCGCTGTTGGTGATGATCGCGATCTCGTACTTCGTCTTGAGCGCGCGCAGGGCGTCCGGGACCTCCGGGAAGGGACCGAAGGTGGGGACGGCCTCGACGAGGGCGTCACCGTCGGAGGTGCGGTACTCCAGGCCGTGCAGGCGCATGGCCATCTGCAGGCTGGAGTGCAGGATCTCGTGGTAGGGGCGGTAGGCCTCCAGGACGGCCTGGAAGCGCATGACGCGGAAGTCGTCGAGGAACTCGTCGACGTCCAGGTTGTCCAGGTCCAGCCGGTCCTCCAGAACCTTGAGGGTGGTGGGGCCGAGCTGGAAGTCGACCAGGGTGCCGTAGGCGTCGAAGGTGACGATCTCTCGCATGGTTCTTGGCTCCGATTCGAGGGTTCTCAAGGGGAGTTGAGAGCTTCAGACGACGCGTTCACCGGGGGCGACGATCGCGTCGAGCGCGGCCAGGTCGGCCGCGTCGGGGGTCCAGTCGGCCGCCGCCGCGTTGGCTGTGACCTGCTGAGGGGTCATGGCGCCGCAGATGACGGAGCCGACGGCGGGCAGGGCGGCGAGTCCGCCGACGGCGACCTGGAGGAGGGTCAGGCCGCGCTCGGCGGCGTATGCGGTAAGTGCTTCGACGCGGTCGAGGGCCTCGTCGGTGAGCCACCCCTGCCGCCAGGACAGGCGGCTGCCGGCCGGGGGCTGCTCGCCGCGCCGGTACTTGCCGCTGAGCAGGCCGTTGGCCAGCGGATAGTACGGGAGCAGGCCGATGCCATTGCGCAGGCAGGCGGGGATCAGGGCGTTCTCCACGCCACGGTCCAGCAGGTGGTAGCGGGCCTGAGTCGACACGAAGGCATCGGACAGGTCCTCGGCCGGGAGGTTGGAGCAGCCGATGTACCCGATCTTGCCCTCGTCGACCAGTTCCCGCAGAGCTGCGATCGTCTCGTCGAGCGGAGTGACGCCGTCCGGCTCGTGGTACTGGAACAGGTCGATCCGGTCGGTGCCCAGGCGGCGCAACGACGCCTCCACGGCGTACCGGATGTAGCCCCGGGTGCCGCGCGGGCCGTACAGATCGGCCTCCCGGCCCATCTCCATGCCGAACTTGGTGGCCAGCAGGACCCCGTCCCGGTGTCCCTTGAGGGCGGCGCCGAGGAGCCGTTCACCGTCGCCGCGCGCGCCGCCGCTCTCCCCGAACCCGCCGTACACGTCGGCGGTGTCGAACAGGGTGACGCCGGCGTCGAGGGCCGCGTGGACGACGGCCTTGGTGCCGTCCTCGTCGAGGCGGGAGCCGAAGTTGTTGCCGCCCACGCCGACCACCGAGACGACCGGCCCGCGCTCACCGAGCGTGCGATACCTCATGGCCGGCTCCCGAATCCGATGCAGACGTTCTTGGTCTGCGTGTAGCTCGCCAGCGCTTCGAGACCCTTCTCCCGGCCCCAGCCGCTGTGCTTGTAGCCGCCGAAGGGGAGCTCGACGCCGGTACCGACGCCCGTGGCGTTGACGTAGACCTGGCCGGCCCGGATGCCCTCGGCCAGGCGCATCGCCTTGTCGATGTCGCGGGTCCAGACGTAGGAGGACAGGCCGTACGGGCTGTCGTTGGCGATGTCCAGGGCCTCGTCGGCGTCGTCGAAGTCGATGACCGTGACGACGGGGCCGAAGATCTCCTCGCGTGCGCAACGGGACTGGTTGGTCAGGCCGGTGAGGACGGTCGGCTCGATGTAGTAGCCCTCGGCCAGGGCGGGGTCGGACGGGGCGCCGCCGCCGACACGGACCGTCGCTCCTTCCTGGCGGGCGAGATCCAGGTAGCCCAGGACCCGGTCGCGCTGGCGGGCGGCGACCAGCGGACCGATGTCCGGGTCCGTGAGGCCGGGACCGACGCGCAGGGTGGCGATCTTCTCCGCCAGCCGCTCCAGGAAGTCCTCGGCGCCGCGCTGGAGAAGCAGCCTGGTGCCCGCCGAGCACATCTGTCCGGCGTTGCTGAACGACGCGCCCAGGATCGCCTTGAGCGCCAGGTCGTAGTCGGCGTCGGCGAAGACGACGAAGGGCGACTTGCCGCCCAGCTCCGTAACCGACGGCACCACGTTGGCTGCGGCCGCCTGGGCGACCTTGATGCCGGTCGGCACCGAACCGGTGAAGGTGACCTGGTCGATGTCCGGGTGCCCGGCGAGGGCCGCGCCGGTCTCGCCGTCGCCGGGGACGACGTTCAACACCCCGGGCGGAAGGCCGCATTCCAGAGCGATCCTGCCGATCTCCAGCGGGGTGAGCGGTGCCTCCGGGGAGGGCTTGAGGACCACCGTGCAGCCCGCCGCCAGCGCCGGGGCGGAGCCCCTCGCGGTGTTCTGGAGCGGGTAGTTGAACGGGATGATCTGACCGGAGACACCGATCGGCTCACGCACGGTGTAGTCGATCAGACCGGGACCGAGCGGGATCGTGGAACCGCCCAGCTTGTCGGCGAAGCCCGCGTAGAACTCGAAGTAGCGGGCGGCGGACTCCACGTCCGCCTTCGCCTGGGCCAGCGGCTTGCCGACGTCCTGGCTCTCCAGCCGGGCCAGACGTTCGCCCTGGTGGCGGATCGCCTCAGCGATCCTGTAGAGGATCCGGCCTCGGTCGGCTGCCCGCATCCGGGCCCACTCGGGAGCGGTGAAGGCCGCCCTGGCCGCCGCCACCGCCTGGTCCACGTCGGCCGGACCGGCCAGCGCCACCTGGGCGATGGCCGTCCCGTCCGACGGGTCGAGGACGGTGAAGGTACGGCCGTCGGCGGCCGGGACCTGCTTGCCGTCGACGAGCAGCGACTGCGTGTCGATGGTCATGGCCGGATCTCTCCCTGCACCTCGCCGAAGATGACCACCTCGTCGCCGGGGCGCACCGTGCGGATCCTGCGCACCCACAGCACGACGCCGTCCTGCGGGGCACGGACCTCCTCCAGCTGGTTGCCGTAGTGGTCGACGATGTGGGCGATCAAATCGCCTTCCTTGCAGGTCTCGCCCGGCTCGGCGTGGCCGAGGAAGAAGCCTCCGGCGGCGGAGCGGGCGAAGGTGCCGGAGACCGTCGTATACGTGTCCCGCAGCTTCGCGTCGCCGTCGATCATGCCGAGCCGGCGCATGATGTTGTGGATCGAACTGATGTGCAGTTCGACGTTGGACTCGCGGTAGGTGCCGCCGCCCGCCTCGATGGTGATCGCGGGCTTGCCGGCCGCCAGGGTGGGGTGGCGGACCGTGCCGCCCCACTTGCCGCCCTTCCACACCAGGTCGTGGCCGGCCGCGAGGGCGAGGTCGGTGGCCAGGTCCTCGTAGCCGCCCTGGAGGATGACGAGCGGGGCGATCTCGCCGAAGGTGCCGCCGGTGTGCAGGTCGACCAGGGCGTCGATGGCCGGAACGACCTGCTCGACGAAGGTGGCGGCCAGGCGCAGGGAGTACGAGCCGTCCGCGTCACCCGGGAAGATGCGGTTGAGGTTGAGGTGGTCCAGGCCGCTGGTGCGGGCGGCCGCCTCGAAGGCCGGGGTGTTCATGCAGGGGATGCCGACCAGCGTGCCGCGCAGGGTGGCCGGGTCGACCTCGGCGAGGACGCGGCGGATGGACTCCTGGCCGTCGTACTCGTCGCCGTGCACGCCGGCGTCCACGCACAGCACGGGACCGTCCTGGGCACCGTTGACGACGATCAGCGGGATGCCGAGCTCCACGCCGTAGCTGCTGGTGCCGACCGGGATGAGGCCCTGGGCGCGCTCGCCGGGGGCGACGGTCAGCGGACCGATGGAGTACATCAGAAGGTTCCTTTCGGATGCGGGTACATGCGGGTACAGAGGCGTGGGTCAGAGGCGGGTGGACGCCTCATCGAGGGTCGCGGCGAGGATGTCGGCGATACGGTCGAGGAGGTGCCGGTCGCTGATCAGCGGGGGTGCGATCTGCACCAGCGGGGCGGCGCGGTTGTAGACACGGGCCAGGAGGCCGGCCTCGCGCAGCCGCCGCGGGATCAGGTCGGCGATCAGGTCGGCACGGGCGGTGTCGCTGAAGCCGCCGCCGTCGAGGTCTCCGACGAGCTCGCAGGCGTAGAAGAATCCGGCGCCGCGGACGTCACCGACGATCGGCAGGTCGGCGAGGGAGGCCATGCGCTGTGCGAGGTGGTCCTGGTGGCCGCGGACGTTCTCCAGGATCCGGTCCCGCTCCATGATCTCCAGGCTGCGCAGGGCGATGGCCGCGCTCAGCGGGTGACCGGCGAAGGTGTACCCGTGGTTGAGGACGGCGCCCGGCCGGTTGATGACCTCGACGACCCGGTTGCTCACCAGAGTCGCGCCCATGGGGGCGTATCCGGCGGTGATGCCCTTGGCGACGGTGACGATGTCGGGGCGGGCGCCGTACCGGTCGCCGCCGAACCACTCCCCCAGCCGCCCGAAGGCGGTGATGACCTCGTCGGCGACGAGGAGGAAGCCGTACCGGTCGGCCAGGGCGCGCAGACCCGGCCAGTAGCCGTCGGGTGGGGTGATGCAGCCGCCCCGGTTCTGCACCGGCTCGGCGATCAGCATCGCGATCGTCTCCGGGCCCTCGTCCAGGACCGCGGCCTCCAGCTCGGCGAGCAGCCGGGAGGTGTACGTCTCGTCGTCGATGTATTCGGGGTATTCGGGGTATTCGGGCGCGAGACCGAAGCGGTTGGTGTTGGACACGAACCGGGTCTCGATCGCGCCGGGGCCGTAGGGATCGCGCAGCCCGGAGTCGTCGGTGAGGGACAGGGCACCGATGGTCAGCCCGTGGTAGGCGCCACGGCGGGAGATCGCCTTCACCCGGCCCGGTTCCCCGCGCAGGGCGTGGTAGCGGCGGGCGATCTTCCAGGCGGTCTCCACCGCCTCCGCCCCGCCGCCGGAGAAGAAGGTGGCCTCGACGTCGACCGGCGCGATCCGGGAGAGCCGTTCGGCGAGTTCGATGGCCGTCGGGTGCGCCGAGGAGGACCACAGCGGGCTGAAGCACAGTTCGCGCAGCTGCTTGTCGGCGGCCTCGGCGAACTCGGGGGCGTAGGAGTAGCCGAGCTGGCAGCAGTACAGGCCGGACAGGCCGTCGATGTAGCGTCGGCCGTCGGCGTCGTCGACGTACGGGCCTTCGCCACGCTGGACGACGAAGAGGTTCTCTCCCTCGGGGCCGAGGGAGCCGTTGGGGGTCATGTTGAGCAGGAGGTGTCTGGCCGCGGTGGCGGACAGATCCCCGGTGCGGGTGCGGGTGCTGGTGCTGGTGCTGGTGCTGGTGCTGGTGCTGGTGCTGGTGCTGGTGGTCATGATGCGGTCTCACTTCCGGCGGACAGGCCCAGTCCGGGTTCTGTGGGCAGCAGGCCGTCCTGCTTGCCGGAGCCGCTGAGCTTGCGGACCACTCCGACCAGGGCGAGGGCCACGACGGCGACCGCGATGAGGATCGCGCTGACGGCGGTCACCGACGGGTCGACGTTGTACTGGAGGACGTTGAACACCTGCACGGGCAGGGTCGTGGTGTCCACGGAGGACAGGAACTGCGAGATGAAGAACTCGTCGAAGCTGGTGATGAAGGCGAAGATGCCGGCGGCGACCATGCCGGGCATGGCCAGCGGGAGGGTGATCCGCCGCCAGACGGTCAGCCGGCTCGCGCCCATGCTGGCCGCCGCGTCCTCCAGCCGTTCGTCGATGCCCTTCAGGGTGGCCATGAGGATCATCACGGCGATCGGTGAGGCCAGCACCGTGTGGCCCAGCGCGATGGCGATCGGGCTGCCGAGCATCGCGGCCGGCTCGAAGAGCAGGAACAGACCGAGGGCGACGACGACTTGGGGGATGACGAGGGGGGCGAGGACCAGGCCGTAGACCGCCGAACGCAGCGGGAGTTCGCTGCGGACCAGGGCCGTTGCCGCCGTCATGCCCAGGATGAGCGAGAAGACGGTGGTCATGGCGGCCACCAGGGCGCTGAGCGAGAGGGCGGCGGGCCACTTGCTGCCCTCGGCGAACAGCTGCGTGTACCAGCCGAGCGTCCAGGAGTCCGGCGGGAAGGAGCCGAAGGCGACCTTGCCGAAGGAGGTGACGACGATGACGACGATCGGCAGCGCGAGGAACAGCAGGATGAGGGTGGAGAAGGCGGCCAGCGTGATCCGCCCGGCCAGGGTGGAACGGAGCTCGATCATGACGCCGTACCCCGGTTCCTGAGGGCCTCGCCGGCCGACTGCAGCACCTTGAGCAGCAGGAGTCCGGCGAAGGTGAGGAGCAGCAGGATGATGCCGAGCGCGGAGGCGCCGTTCCACTGGTTCTGCTTCATGACCTGCTCGTCGATGAGCGAGGCGACCATGGTCTGCTTCTCGCCGCCCATCAGGGCGGGGGTGAGGTAGTAGCCGAGGCAGAGGATGAAGGACAGGACACCGGCATTGACCAGGCCGGGGGCGACCAGGGGGATGTAGACCCTGCGGAAGATGGTGATCCGGCCGGCGCCCATGCCGGCCGCGGCGGCCATCAGCCGGCGGTCGATGCCCTTCATGACCGCGTACAGCAGGAGCACCGTGTACGGCAGCATCACGGCGGTGGTGCCGATGACGACGCCGATCTCGTTGTAGAGCAGCTGGAAAGGTGCGCCCGGGAAGTGAAGGTCCGTCAGGACGTTGTTCACCACGCCGTTGTCACCGAGCAGGATGATCCAGCCGTAGGTGCGCACCAGCGCACTGATGAAGTGCGGCACCACCACCACGATCATCGCCAGGCCCGCCCACAGCGGCTTGAGCCGGGAGATCGCCGCGGCCAGCAGGAAGCCGATGACCAGGGCCAGCAGTGAGGTCTCGAAGGAGATCCGGAGTGTGGTGAGCAGGATCTCCAGGTTGGCGCCCTGGAAGGCGTCCGTGTACCAGTGGAGCGTGAAGGCGCCGTCGTCGCCCTTGAGGCTCAGCATCAGGGTGCTGAAGATCGGGTAGACGAAGAGGATCAGCAGGTAGAGGACGACGGGGGCGGCGTTGAGCAGTCCGAAGCGGGTGCGCCGGTCGGACAGCGAGACGCGGCTGGGTCGCTTCTTGTGGGGCACCGGGGCTGCGGAGCCCGATAGGGGAGCGAGTACGGCCATGGCCCTCAGCCCCCGTCTTTGACGTCGGGGAAGACGCTGACGTTGTCGGGGTCCGCGGTGAGGCCGATGCGCTCGCCGGGGGCGGGGGCGCGGCCGGCGGGAAGTTCCAGCCGGACGAGTTCGGTTTCCGCGCCGCCGACGGGGCGGACCGTGACGCGTACCAGGGTGCCGACATAGGTGACCGTCTCGACGGTCCCGGTACAGAACCCCTCGTCGGGCGGACACAGGGCGAGCCGGCCGGGCTGGACAGCCGCGCGGACCCGTGCGCCTTCGACCGCCGCCTGCGGGCGGGCCTTGAGCAGCCCGCCGCTGTCGAGGCGTACGAGGGCGTGGCCGGACGTCTGCTGTTCCAGCTGCCCCGGGAGGAAGTTGGCGGCCCCGAGGAAGTCGGCGACGAACGGGGTCCGGGGGCGTTCGAAGAGTTCCCGAGGGGTGTCGAACTGGTCGATCCGTCCGTCCCGCATGACCGCGATCCGGTCGGAGAGGACAAGGGCCTCCTCCTGATCGTGCGTCACATAGATGACGGTCAGGCCGAGTTCCTGCTGGATGCGCTTGATCTCGGTCTGGAGCTGGTCGCGCAGCTTCTTGTCGAGGGCGCCGAGCGGCTCGTCCATGAGAATGACCGGCGGCCGGTAGACCAACGCCCGGCACAGCGCGACGCGCTGCTGCTGGCCGCCGGAAAGTTCGCGCGGACGGCGGCGGGCCATCGCGGACAGGCCGGCCATCTCCAAAGTCTCGCCGACGCGGCGGCGCTGCTCCGCCTTCGGTACGCCGCGCAGTTGCAGCGGGAACGCGACGTTCTCCCAGACCGTCATGTGCGGGAAGAGCAGGTACTGCTGGAAGACGAAGCCCAGGCCGCGCTTCTGCGGGGCGAGACGGGTCACGTCGTTGCCCCCGACGACGACGGAGCCGGAGTCGGGCTCGCAGAACCCGGCGACCATCATCAGGGTGGTGGTCTTGCCGGAGCCGGAGGAGCCCAGGAAGGTGACGAACTCGCCCGCCGCGATCTCCATGGAGACCTCGTCGACGGCCGTGACGCCGCCGTAGGTTTTCCGAAGCCGTGTCACGGACAGGGGTTTTCCGCTGCCGGTCAGGGTCTCGGGCACGGCGAGCGAAGGCATCACGTCGGTCTCAGGCATGCGTCCACTCCTGCCAGCGCTTGGACACGGCGTCCTGGTTCTTGATCCACCACTCGACGTCCAGGTCGAAGCCGGACTCCAGGTGCTCGGGCGAGCTGCCCAGGTTCGAGGCAGTGGTGGTGGAGAGCTTCTTGTAGGCGCCGGGCACCGACGGGGCCATCGGGTAGATCTCGGCATAGGCGGCCTGCACCTCGGGCCGCAGCGCGAAGTCGATGAGCTGGTAGGCGGCGTCGAGGTTGGCCGCGCCCTTGGGGATGCCGAGGGCGTTGCTCTGCCGGCGAGCGCCGTTCCACTGGTAGGCGAGCGGGGCGCCGCCCTTGATCAGGGCGTCCAGGCGGCCGTGCCAGACGCTGGAGGCGTCGACCTCCTTGCGGCCGAGGAGCACGCCGGGCAGGGCGCCCGTGTCCCAGAACTTGCGGACGTGCGGCTTGATCTCGCTGAGGACCTTGAAGGCGCGGTCCACGTCCAGCGGGTAGAGCTGGTCCAGCGCCACGCCGTCGGCGAGGAGCGCGAACTCCAGCTCGGGCAGGTCGGCGTCCAGGGCCTGCAGGGCACGGTTGCCGGAGAAGGTCTTGGTGTCCCAGAAGTCGGCCCACGAAGCCGGCTTCCGCCCGTCGAAGGCATCCGTGCGGTACGCCATCACGCTGGCCCAGTAGTTCTTGCCCACCGCGTTGGAGGCGACCAACGCCTTGGCGATACCGGCGCTCTTGAAGTTCTTCAGCCGGTCGTAGTCCAGTTCTTCGGTGGCGTCCTGCTGCTTGAAGAGCACGAAGTCGGCCATCGAGTCGTCGATGACGTCGAACTGGGGGCGGCCCTGCTTGATCTGGGCGAGCATCTGGGCGTACTCGATGTTCACCACCTTGACCTGGATGCCGGTCTCCTTGGTGAACGGGTCGTAGATCGCCTGCTGGTTGGCGTCGCCGTACGAGCCGCCGCTGTTGCGGACCACGAGCGTCTTGGAGCTTTTGCCGCCGCTGCCGACGGACCGGCTGGTGCCGGTTCCGCAGGCGGTCAGCGAGGTGGCGGCTACGCCTGCGGCGATGCCGCCGACGCCGCGCAGGAACACTCTGCGGTCTATACGTGAGTCCTTCACCGGGGGCCTCCTGGGGATGCGGTACGAGGGGACGGGAGGTAGCGCGTGCTGGGGGGGGCTCGTTCTTTCGCGTGCGGGGCTTCGTGGCGGGGGGTGGAGTCAGAGGGGAGCCGGGGCCGCGATGGCGGCGAGTTCGGCGCCGGGGGCGACGGTCAGGCCGCGCATGCCGTAGAAGATCCGGCCTGTGGCCGGGGTGTGGACCTTGTGCTCCTGGCCGTCGGCCGGGTCGATGACGTGACCGATGACCTGGCCCTCACTCACGTCGTCGCCGGCAGTGAACTCGGGGTACCAGAGGCCGGTGGCCTCGGCGGTGACGCCGGCGGCCCAGACCCACGCGCGGACGGTCGTCGAGTCCTCGGGCCTGCTGTCCAGGACACCGAGTCGGCCCAGCACTCCGTACAGGCCGCCGACGAGTCGTCGGGCGGTCTCCGGATCGCGTTCGCCGAGTTGGCCGGTCTCGACGAGGATCGCCGGGATGCCCTGGCGGGCGGCGGCTGCGTGGCTGTTGCCGCCCTCGGCGTTCAGGCCGAGGATGACGTCGTCGATTCCGAGGGCGCCTGCCATGCCGGCGGTCTTGGCGTCGAGTTGGGGGTCTCCGGTGAGGCGGTAGCCGACGAAGTCCTTGAGGACCTCATCAATGCCGCCGGAGTGGAGGTCGATGTAGGCGTCGACGCCATCGAGGAGGTTGGCGAAGAGCCAGGCGGCCAGCCGCTCGGTGGGGCCGCCGTCGGAGTCACCGGGGAAGACACGGTTGATGTTGACGCCGTCCAGCGGGGAGACGCCGAGCCGTCCCTGGTACACGGCCGGCGGGTTGGCGACCGGGCACACGATGACCTGGCCGTGCACCTCGCCGGGCTCCAGCAGGGCGGCGAGCCGGGTGGCCGCGTCGACGCCGGTGAACTCGCCGCCGTGCACGCCCGCCGTGATGAGGACGCGGGGGCCCGGGTGAGCGCCGTTGACCAGGGTCAGCGGGACGTCCACGGTGAGGGTGCCGAGGCTGACGGGGACGCTGCCACGGGTCTTGGTGCCGGGCTCGGCGCTCAGGGCGCCGACGGAAAGGGTGTTGGTCATGGTCGTCACGCCTCCGCTCGGTCGAGGGTGGAGATGAAGTCGATGGGCCGGGGCGAGGTGCCGTCCAGCGCGAGGTCGGCCGCGATGTCACCGAAGGCCGGCGAGAGCTTGAAGCCGTGGCCGGAGAACCCTGCGAGCAGCACCACGTTGTCGGCGCCGGGCAGCGGGCCGACCAGCGGGCGGCTGCTCTCGGTGTAGCCCTCCATGTAGACGGAGAGGCGGACCGGGTCCGGGCTCAGGTCCGGCATGTGACGCCTGATCAGCTCGGTGAAGATCTCCAGCTCGTCCGGCGCCACCGTCCGGTCCAGCCGGTTCGGGTCGCCGACGGGGCGGTGCAGGGCGCGGGACAGGCCGAGCTTGACCGAGACGCCGTCCGGGGAGGGCAGTCCGTAGCAGTGCGTGGGTGCGGTACGGATGAAGGCGGGGCGCTCCTCGCCGAACCAGGCGTCGGTGGTGGGCACGTACCAGGCACTGAGGAGGCGGCGGATGTCCACCTCCCACGGCAGCTCGGGGAGCAGGTCGTTGACCCACGGGCCGACGGTGACCACGGCCGTGTCGAAGTGCTCACTCCCGGCGTCCGTGCGGATCTCGACGCCGTTCGCGACGGGCACGATCTCGCGGACCGTGGTGTAGCGGTGGATGACCGCGCCCAGCTCCTCGGCGCGGCGGGCGGCGGTCTGGATCGTCAGTTCGGGACGGATGAAGCCGGCGCGGCGGTCGAGGACGGCGGCGTCGCCGTCCTCGATCCGGAACTGCGGGAAGCGCTTGGCGAGTTCCTGGACGTCGAGCACCTCGTGGTCCAGGCCGTGCTCGGCGATCGACTCCAGGACGGTGGCCATCTGGTGGTGCTCGGTCGGCCCCATCAGCAGACAGCCGGTCATACGGCGCAGCTCGCGGCCGGTCTCCTCCTGGAGCTGATCGAACAGGGCGTCGGAGTGCTGGAGCAGCGGGACGTACCGGGAGTCCTCGAAGTGGGCGCTGCGGAAGATGCGGGTCTCGCCGCCGGCCGCGCTGCGGTCGTGGCCCGGGGCGAAACGGTCGTAGCCGACGACCTCGGCACCACGGGCCGCCAGACGCCAGGCGGCCTGGCTGCCCATCGTTCCGACGCCGACGACGGCGACCCGCTTCCTGGCAGCTGACACAGGACTTTCCTTTCGTATCGTCGGGGCGCATGCTGAGCCCCGACGCGGGGCTGTTCGATTCGAGCGGGTTTGGACGGGTTCTTGGTCCTCAGGGAGGCCGCTGCTCACATCCGTCCGGGCCTCTGGACTCCGGCTCTCTTCTCAGGTTCTTCGCGATCCGTGCCACATTGTGGAACGCTGTGCTAGAATCTGGCACAGACAATGGCAGCGGCGCCAAGGGGAGTCAAGAGGGTGTCCGCAACAAGCGCCGAGGGTTAACAGGGGGAAATCGGATGGAAATGAAGAGCGTCACCCGGTCGCTGCGCATCCTGGAGGCGGTCGCACAGCATCAGCCGGTAACTGTCGGGGAGCTGACGAAGCTCTTCGGCCTGCCGAAGTCGACCGTGCAGCGCACCCTGGTCACGCTGAACGAGGCGGGCTGGCTACGGGCCAACCGCAGGGACACCACCCGCTGGGAGATCGGCGCGCGCGTCCTGGCCGTACGCCCGGCCGCCCTGCAGGGCTCCAGCCTGTTCGCCGCCGCCCGCGAGCCCATGGTGCATCTGCGGGACACGGTGAACGAGACCATCCACCTGTCGGTACCGGACGCCCTGCAGTGCATGGTCGTGGTGGACCGCGTCGACTGCGACCACCCCGTACGGACCTTCCACGCCATCGGCGACACCTCCCCCCTGCACGCCACCGCCACCGGACGCGCCGTCCTCGCCCACCTGCCGAAGCAGGATGTCGAGGAGCTCATCGCGCGGGGCCTGGAGCGCTACAGCGAGACGACACCCGCAGACCCCGAGGAACTGCGCACCGAGCTGCGCCGGATCCGCACCGACGGCTACGCGGTCAACCGCAACCAGTACCGGCCGGACGTCTGCGCCATCGCCGCGCCCATCCTCGACGAGGACGGCACACCGCTGGCCACCGTGGCCGTCTCCATGCCCGACTCCCGCTTCGATCCCGACCGGCTCGCCGAACTGGGGCGGCTGGTGACCGACACCGCGGCGGAGATCACCGCCCGGCACCTGGGCTGAGGGCCCCGGGCCGCAGTACCGGACAGCCGCGTTCTCGGCCGTGGAGCGACAGCACTCCGACCCGAACCGCCCTGTGACGCCTGAGCCCGCTTACGGACGCAGGCCCCGCCGCTTGTGTGCGATGCGCCCTCGTGCCTGCCTCGCCCGCGTGGTCCGCCGTCCAGCCGGACAGCACCGACCCGCCGGATCAGCCGCCTGGACCGCATCAGGCTGAGCGAGGGCAGGCTGACGCCCCGTGCCCGGCCAGAAGGACAGTGCGGCCGAGCACGGGGCGTTCCGCGCGGTGCTCGATGGGGCGTGTGTCAGGGCATGACCGCCGTCATCGCACGGGCACCGCGAGGTACTGGAACTCCAGGAACTCGTCGATCCCGACCCGGCCGCCCTCACGGCCGAGGCCGGACTGCTTGACGCCGCCGAAGGGCGCCGCCGGGTTGGAGACGAGGCCCGTGTTGAGGCCGACCATGCCGACCTCCAGGCGTTCGCTGACGCGCAGGGCGCGGTCCAGGCCCTCGGTGAAGACGTAGCCGACCAGGCCCCAGGGCGTGTCGTTGGCACGCCTCACGACCTCGTCCTCGTCGTCGAAGGTGAGGATCGCCGCGACGGGGCCGAAGATCTCCGTGTCCATCAGACGGCTCTCGGCGTCGACGTCGGCGAGGACGGTCGGCGGGTAGAAGCAGCCCGGCCCCTCGGGCGTACGGCCGCCGACGAGCACCCGGGCGCCGCGCTCCACCGCGTCGGCGACCAGCTCCTCCACCTTGGCACGGCCGGTCCTGTCGATCAGTGGGCCGACGTCGACGCCGTCCCGGGTGCCGGGACCCACCACGAGCGCGCCCATGCGTTCGGCCAGTCGGCGCCCGAACTCCTCGGCCACCGAGCTGTGGACGAAGAAGCGGTTCGCGGCCGTGCACGCCTCGCCCATGTTGCGCATCTTGGCGAGCATCGCGCCGTCCACGGCCGTGTCCAGATCGGCGTCCTCGAAGACGATGAACGGCGCGTTGCCGCCCAGCTCCATCGAGGTCCGTACGACCGCTTCCGCGCTCTGGGCCAGCAGCAGCCGTCCGACGGCCGTGGAGCCGGTGAAGGAGAGCTTGCGAATCCGCCCGCCGCGCAGGAGCGGTTCGCACACCTCCCCCGCACGGGAGGTGGTGACGACGTTCAGCACGCCGTCGGGCAGCCCGGCCTCCTTGAGGATCGCGGCGAGAGCCAGGCTGGAGAGCGGGGTCTGGGGGGCCGGCTTGAGGATCATCGTGCAGCCCGCCGCGATGGCGGGGCCGATCTTGCGGGTGCCCATGGCGAGGGGGAAGTTCCACGGGGTGATGAGGAGGCAGGGGCCGACCGGGCGGCGGGAGAGCAGCATGCGGTTGCGGCCGTCGGGCAGGACGCCCCCGCCGCCGTCGATCCGCACGGCCTCCTCCGAGAACCAGCGGAAGAACTCCGCCGCGTACGCCACCTCTCCCCTGGCCTCGGCGAGCGGCTTGCCCATCTCGGACGTCATCACGTGGGCGAGCTCGTCGGTGCGGTCGAGGATGATCTCGTAGGCGCGGCGCAGGATCTCGCTGCGGGCCCTCGGCGCCGTACGCGCCCACTCCTCCTGGGCCCGTACGGCCGCCTCCTCCGCGAGCCGGGCGTCCTTGGGGCCGGCGTCGGCGACGTGGGCGATGATCTCGCCGGTCGCCGGGTCGTCGACGGGCAGGGTGGCGCCGTCCGCGGCGTCCACCCAGGCGCCGCCGATGAACAACTGCGTGGGTGTGTCGGTCATGGTGTCTCTCCTGGTCGGTCGGCGGCGGGGTCGAGGAGTTCCGCGAGGTGCAGGGCGCGGACGTCCCGGTCTCCGGCGAGGTGGTCGATCTGGGTGGCGCAGCTGAAGCCGTCGGCCACGACGGCGGTCCGCGTGCCGTCCGGTGCCGTCTCGTCGATGCCGTCGAGGCGGGGTTTGAGGGCCAGGTCGGCGACGGCCACCGAGGTGTCGTAGTGCTGTTCCTCGAAGCCGAAGTTCCCGGCGAGTCCGCAGCAGCCCTCGGCCTCGTCGACCTTGCGGACACCGAGTCGGCGCAGCAGGTCTGCGGGGCGGCGACCCTTGAACGTGGCGTACTCGTGGCAGTGGGTCTGCAGGACGACGTTCTCGGGCAGCGGCGGCGGGGTCCAGCCCGGTTCGGCGAGGTCGGTGAGGGCGCCGGCGAAAGTGTGGACGCGGTCCGCGACGCGCCGGGCGGCGTCGGTGTCGAGGAGTTCGGGCACGTCCCGCTTCAACGCGGCGGCACAGCTGGGCTCGGCCACGATGATGGGCCGCTCGTCGCCGTTGTCCAGGTGGGCGACCGTACGGGCCATGATCCGCCGAGCCACCGACAGCTGGCCGGTGCTCACCCAGGTCAGACCGCAGCACAGGCCGTCCTCGGCGGTGCTGCGGATACCCGCGTCGGCGAGGACGCGACTGGCGGCGCCCGCCACGTGCGGGCGGAAGGCACGGGTGAAGCTGTCGACGAAGAGGACGGCCTTCGCCGGCCCGTTGGTCTTCGTCGCGCGCAGGACCCGGCGCAGACTGCGGCGGGAGGCGAACGCCGGGATCCGGCGCTTCGTGGTCACGCCCCCGAGGCGGGCGAGCAGCCTGCCGACCGGCCCGCGCAGCAGCAGGTTGAGCGGCCTGGCCGCGAAACCCGCGAGGGCGGAGGTCAGCGGCAGCCAGCCCAGTGAGTAGTGGGAGCGGGGTCTGACGCGCCCCTTGTAGTGGTGGTGCAGGAACTCGGCCTTGTACGTGGCCATGTCGACGCCGACCGGGCAGTCGCTGGAGCACGCCTTGCAGGACAGGCACAGGTCGAGGGCGTCCTTGACCTCGGTCGAGCGCCAGCCGTCCCTCACCGTCTCGCCGCGCACCATTTCCTGGAGCATGCGGGCCCGGCCCCGGGTGGAGTCGTTCTCCTCCCCCGTCGCCCGGTAGCTGGGACACATCACCCCGCCCGCGTCGCTGCGGCACCGGCCGACGCCGACACAGCGGCGGGCCGCGCCCGCGAAGCCGTCCTCGTCGTGCGGGAAGGCGAACGCCGTCGCGAGGGGCTGGATCTGGTGCAGTGCGAGGTCGGCGTCGAGCGGGGCGGGGGCGACGATGACGCCCGGGTTGAGCAGCCCGTCGGGGTCGAAGACCTCCTTGAAGGCGGCGAACGCCCGGATCATCCGGTGGCTGTACATGACCTCAAGGAGCTCACCGCGCGCCCGTCCGTCACCGTGCTCGCCGGACAGGGTGCCGCCGTGCGCGACGACCAGGGCGGCGGCCTCCTGGAGGAAGCGACGGGCCGCGTCACGGCCCTCGTCCGAGGCGAAGTCGAAGTCGATGCGTACGTGGACGCAGCCGGCCCCGAAGTGCCCGTACATCACGCCCGTGAGGTCGTGGGAAGCGAGCAGCTTGCGGAAATCCCGCAGGTAACCGGCGAGATCCTCGGGCGCGACCGCCGAGTCCTCCCAGCCGGGCCAGGACTCCCCGCCGTCGACGAGACGGGCGGCGAGCCCGGCCCCGTCCTCGCGGACCCGCCACAGCGAGCGCCGCTCGGCCGGGCTCGCCACGACCCGGCCGCCGGTCATCCGCCCCTGGGCCTTGAGCACGTCGAGCAGTTCGGCCGCCCGGGTGTCCACCGTCGCCTGGTCGTCGCCGTCGAGTTCGACGTAGAGCCAGGCGCGTCCCTCGGGCAGTCCGGTGACGGAGTCGGAGCCGCGGCGGGCGCGCATGGTGGCGACGATCGCCTCGTCCATGCCCTCCACGGCGGTGGGGTTCCAGCGCAGGATCTCCGGGATGTCCTCGGCGGCGGCGACCACGTCGTCGTAGCCGAGGGTGAGCAGTGCCGAAGCCTGTGCGGTCGCCACCAGACGGACCGTCGCGGCGGTGACGACCGCACAGGAGCCCTCGGTGCCCACCAGGGCGCGGGCCATGTCGAAGCCGCGCTCGGGCAGCAGGTGGTGCAGCTGGTAGCCGGAGACCTGGCGCGGGATCCGGCCCAGCTCGGTGCGGATCGGTGCGAGGTTGGCGTCGATCAGTCGTCGTACGTCCGCTTCGAGGCGGGCGACGTGCTCCGCGTCGGCCGGGTCCAGCGGGTGCAGCCCCGCGCGGTCGGCGACGGCCCGCACGCCGTCGGCCGTCACGATCTCCAGCGCCTCGATGTGGCCGCTGGTCCGCCCATGCCGTACCGACCGGTTGCCGCAGGCGTCGTTGCCGATCATCCCGCCGATGGTGCAGCGGCTGTGCGAGGACGGGTCCGGGCCGAAGGTGAGTCCGTGCGGTGCGGTCGCACCGCACAGCGCGTCCAGGACCACTCCGGCCTGGACCCGGGCGAGCCCGGCCGCCGGCTCGATGTCCATGATCCGGTTCATGTGCCGGGAGAAGTCCAGGACGACGCCCGGCCCGACCGCGTTGCCGGCCATGCTCGTCCCGCCGCCCCGCGCGGTGACCGGAACGCCCGTCTCCCGGCAGGCCCGCAGCACCGCGATCACGTCGCCGGTGGAGCGGGGGAACGCCACGGCCTGCGGAGGGATCCGGTAGTTGGAGGCGTCGTAGGCGTAGGGGCCGGTGCCCGGACCCGTCTCCACCCGCAGGCCCGGAGCGGACTCGGCGAGCCGGGCGGTCAGCCGCGCGAGGGCGTCGCTCATCGTGCCGATGCTCCTGAGGTTCCCGCCTCCACCGCGGTCGCCCACGCCTGGAGGCCCTCGTCCACCGCGGTCTCGTCGATGACGAGTGCCGGGATCATCCGCACGACCTGGTTCCATGCCCCGCACAGCAGCAGGAGCAGTCCCTCGTCGATGGCGGCGCGCTGGACGCGTGCCGCGGTCTCGGGGTCGGGGCTGCCGTCCTCGGTGACGAACTCGGTGGCCAGCATCAGCCCGAGGCCCCGCACATCGCCGATGCCCGGGGTCCGGTCGGCAACTGCCTCCAGGCCGTGGCGCAGCCGCGCGCCCATCGCATCGGCGTTCTCGACGAGCTTCTCGTCGCGTACGACGTCGAGGGTGGCGCAGGCCGCGGCGCAGGCGACGGCGTTGGCGCCGTACGTACCGCCCTGCGAGCCCGGCCACGCCTTCGCCATCAGCTCCTCGGAGGCCGCGATGCCGGACAGCGGGAAGCCGCTGGCCAGGCCCTTCGCGGTGACGAGGATGTCCGGGGTGACGCCGAAGTGGTCGTGGCCCCAGAAGCGGCCGGTGCGGCCGACGCCGGTCTGCACCTCGTCGAGGATCAGCAGGAAGCCGTGGCGGTCGGCCCGCTCCCGCAGCCCTTCCAGGAAGGCGCGGGTGGCGGGGACGTAACCGCCCTCGCCGAGCACCGGCTCGACGATGATGGCGGCTGTGTCGGCGGGCGAGGAGATCGTCTGGAGCGTGTAGTCCAGCTCCTTCAGGGCGAAGCGGGTGGCGGTCTCCTCGTCCCAGCCGTACCGGTAGGCCGTCGGGAACGGGGTGACGACCACGCCACTCATCAGCGGGGAGAACCCGGACCGGAAACGGGTACCGGAGGTGGTCATCGAGGCGGCGGCGACGGTACGGCCGTGGAAGCCGCCGTGGCAGACGATGACGTTGGGCCGGCCTGTGGCCTGGCGGGCCAGCCGCAGTGCGGACTCCACCGCCTCGCTGCCGGAGTTGGTGAAGAACAGACTGTCCAGACCGGCAGGCAGCACCTCGCCCAGCCTGTCGACGAGCTGCCGCAGCGGCTGGTGCATGACGGTCGTGTACTGGCCGTGGATCAGCGTGCCCACCTGTTCCTGGGCCGCCGCCACGACCTTGGGGTGGCAGTGCCCGGTGCTGGTGACACCGATACCGGCGGTGAAGTCGAGGTAGCGGCGGCCGTCCTCGTCGAAGAGGTGGACGCCCTCGCCCCGCACCGCCGTCACGGGTGTGGCCTGGCGAAGGTGCGGCGACAGTGCGGTCATGTTCGTCTCCCGGCGTGGGTCGTCGGACTCTTGCGGTCCATCGAGCATCTCCGCCGCCCCGCCCGGAGCCAACGCGCGATCTGTCCGCTGGGGACACGATGTTCGGACGTTGTGTCCAGCATGGGGCGGGAGCCAAGGGCCCCTCCGCCGTCCTGCACGCGATCGCCGACCACGTCGTCGACGACTACCTGAGCGTCACCGACGCCGTCCAGAACGACATCGACGCCGTCGAGACCGACGTCTTCTCCCCGCGCAGCGCCCGCAGTGCCGACGCCGGCCGCATCTACCAGCTCAAACGCGAACTCCTCGAACTCAAGCGGGCCGCGGTCCCCCTCGCCCGCCCCCTGTCCTGGCTCGCCACCGAACCCTGCCCCGCCGTGGACCCCGGGATACGGGCCTACTTCCGGGACGTCGCCGACCACCTCGCCCGCGTCACCGAACAGATCAACGCCTTCGACGGCCTGCTCGACTCCATCCTCCAGGCCCACCTCGCCCAGGTGACCGTCGCCCAGAACGAGGAGATGCGGAAGATCACCGCCTGGGCCGCCATCATCGCCGTACCCACCATGGTCTGCGGTGTCTACGGCATGAACTTCGACCACATGCCCGAACTGCCCTGGCGCTTCGGCTACCCGATGGTCCTGGCGGTGATCGCGACCGCCTGTTTCGTCATCCATCGCGGTTTCAAGCGCAACGGGTGGCTCTGACAGGCGGTGCGAGAAGCCCCGCGTCCCGTGCATCCGGACGGGTTCTACTTCGGGTCGCGGTCGAACAGGGACTTGGACCAGAGGTAGCCGAGTGCTGCCAGGCCCAGGCACCAGGCGACGGCGAGCCAGCCGTTGTGGCCGATCTCCGTGCCGAGGAGCAGTCCTCGCAGCGTCTCGATGGCCGGCGTGAAGGGCTGGTACTCGGCGATCGGCTGGAACCAGCCCGGCATCGCGTCGACCGGGACGAAGGCGCTGGAGAGGAGGGGCAGGATCATCAGGGGCATGGCGTTGTTGCTGGCCGCCTCGGCGTTCGGGCTGGACAGGCCCATCCCCACCGCGATCCAGGTGAGTGCCAGCGACATGAGGACGACCAGGCCGAAGGCCAGGATCCACTCCAGCGCGGTGGCGTCCGTGGAGCGGAAGCCGATGGCCACGGCGACGGCGCCGACGAGGGCCACGCTCATCGCGCACTGGATCACACTGCCGACGACGTGCCCGACGAGGACCGAGCCGCGGTGGATGGCCATCGTGCGGAAGCGGGCGATGATGCCCTCGTTCATGTCCATGGAGACGGAGACCGCGCTGCCGATCGTGGTGCCGCCGATGGTCAGCATCAGGATCCCGGGGAAGAGATACGCGAGGTATGCGGACCGGTCCCCTCCGCCGTCTCCGATGCCGGCGCTCATGGTGTCGCCGAAGATGTAGACGAAGAGCAGGAGCAGCACGATCGGGCTGAGCAGCAGGTTCAGGGTGAGGGACGGGTAGCGGCGCACATGCAGGAGGTTGCGGCGCAGCATGGTGGACGAGTCGCGCAGGGCGGGTGCGAGGGTGCTCATCGGACGGTCTCCTTGGGCTCGTCGGTGACGTCGCGGTCGCCGGTCAGGGCGAAGAACACGTCGTCCAGGTCGGGGGTGTGCACGGTCAGCTCGTCCGCCTCGATGCCCAGGGAGTCCAGCCAGTCGAGGATCGAGCGCAGTTCGCGCTGGCTGCCGTCGCTGGGGATCTGGAGGGCGAGGGACTCGTCGTCCCGGGCCACCTCGTGCAGGGCTTCGGCAGCGCTCCGGTAGGCGGCCGGGTCGTCGAAACGCAGGCGTACGTGCCCGCCGGGGACGATCCGCTTGAGCTCCTCCGCGCTGCCCTCGGCGACGATCCTGCCGTCGTTCAACACCGCGATGCGGTCGGCGAGTTCGTCGGCCTCCTCCAGGTACTGCGTGGTGAGGAAGACCGTGACGCCGTCGGAGACCAGCTCCCGGATGATGCCCCACATGTTGTGGCGGGAGCGGGGGTCGAGTCCGGTCGTCGGTTCGTCGAGGAAGATGATCCGCGGGCTGCCGACCAGGGTCATGGCGATGTCGAGCCGGCGCTTCATACCGCCGGAGTAGGTGGAGGCGGGCTTCTTCGCCGCCTCGGTGAGGTCGAAGCGCTCCAGCAGCTCGGCGGCGACCTGTCGCCCCTCGCTCTTGGAGAGGTGGTGCAGGTCCGCCATCAGGAGCATGTTCTCCTCGCCGGTGATCAGCCCGTCCACGGCGGAGAACTGGCCGGTGACACCGATCGAGGCCCGTACCGCCTGGGCCTCGGCGGTGAGGTCGTGGCCGCCGACCTTCGCCTGTCCGGCGTCGGCGGAGATCAGGGTGGAGAGGATCTTCACGGTGGTGGTCTTGCCGGCGCCGTTCGGGCCCAGCAGGGCGAACACCGACCCGGCCGGGATGTGCAGATCGATGCCGTCGAGGACGGTCTTGTCGCCGTACGACTTGCGCAGGCCGGTGGTGGAGACGGCGGTCGGGGAGCCGCCCCTGCTGGATGTGGACATGACAGAAGAAGGCATGAGGCCCTCCCGTTCGAAGGCTGAAGTGGGTGGGGGTGGAATCGGTTGAGGCGGGGACGCTCAGCCCAGACTTTGGCTCAGGGCTCTGACTCAGGCTTTGGCGCGGAAGACGTCGACGTTGCCCCAGTTGGTCCGCGCGCGGACCCTGACCGTGTCCTCGGACTGCTCGGGGGCCTCGGAGGCGGTGAGCGTGTTGCGTACCAGCCCGCGGTTGGAGCTGACGTCGAGCCAGGCGGCGGTGCCCTCGCGGACGCCGATCTCGATGGAGCCGTTGGAGGTCTCCAACTGGACGTCTCCGCGGGCGACTTCGGCGACACGCAGGACGCCGTTGGTGGCGGTGCCGGTGACCGACGACTCGGCGCACGCGATGTCGATGGCGCCGTTGGCGCCGCTCACCCGCAGTTCACCGGACACGGCGCCCACCGTCGTGTTGCCGTTCGAGTTCTTCAGGACGGCAGGGCCGTCGACGGTGCCGACGCGCAGGTTGCCGGAGCTGGTGGTGATCTCGGCCTTGCCTTCGATCCGGTCGACGACGATCGAGCCGTGGGAGGCGGTGAGCTGGACGGGTCCGGTGGTGTCGAGGCGGACGTCACCGACCGAGGTCTTCACCCGGACCTCGCCGAGCTCGCCCTCGCCGAGCACCTGGGCCCAGGCGCCGGTCACCTCGACGCGTGACCCTGTGGGCAGTTCGACCGTCACGTCGGCGACACCGGAGGGACCGATCATGCGGCGCTCCTTGGTCCTGACGGTCAGGACGCCGCTCGCGTAGCTGACCTCGGTCTGCTCGGCGGCCCGTACGTCCTTGTCCCTGTCCGGGTCGCGGGGCAGCACCTCGACGACGGTGTCGAGACGGTCGCCCGCGGTGAGGCGGAGGGAACCGGCGGCCACGTGGGCGTTGACCGAGATCGGTTCGGGCGTGTCGAAAGCAGGCATGGCTGTCCCGTCCTCTTGAGTCCTTGGGGCGTCCCCGCTGGTGGGACGTGGTGTGAGTGGAGCGCCTTTCCGTGCGGGCGGATGCGGCTAGCGCACCCAGCCCGTGAAGCTCTGTCCGACGTTCTGGACCTTGCCCGGCGTACGCGGCCGGGTTCCGCCGCCGACCGCGGCGCCCACGGCACGCACCAGCCACGCGTTGACCGACAGGCCCTCGCGGCTCGCGGCTTCCTCCGCGCGCGTCTTGAGGTGAGCAGGCAGCCGGAGGTTGACGCGAGCGGTGCCGCCTTCTTCGCCGTCGGCCGGGTCCTTGAACGGTTCGAGGGGTGCGGTCGGCTCGGCGGGGGCGTCGCCCTCGGTGGGCGGCAGCGTCACCACGAAATCGGGGTCGAGTCCGCGCAGCCGTACGTCGACCGAGCCGGGGGCGAGTTCGCGGGTGATCTCGTCCATCGCGGCGGAGAGCACGTTGAGCATGACCAGCCGGGTCGCCGACTCCAGGGGCGCGGTCAGCCTCTCGGCCAGTTCACGGGCTTCGTCGCCTCCGGCTTCGGCAGCCACCGCGAGTTCGCGGCGGAGGTTGTCGACATACGGGGTGAGGTCCATGGCGTCATAATGGCACCACTATGGCGCCGCACACAACCCCAAAGAGTCACCTGTAGCAACAGAATCCATATCACCTGCGGAAAGCGGTGAAGACAGGTCTGGCACCACGTGGCGCCGGTTGACGCCACGTGGTGCCAGACGCTGCGCTTCAGTGAGCCATCAAGCGAGCCTCGCGGATGCAGCGGTCGAGGATGTCGATCGCGGTGTCGACGTCCTTGTCGGTGTGGTCCGCCATGGCCTGCATACGGAAGCGGGACGCGTCCGAAGCGACGGCGGGCTGTTCCACGAGGTGGGCGACGAGGCCGGCGCGGGCGATGAGGCCGGAGGCGGTGCGACCCGTGGGGGTGTTGCCGATGAGGACCGGGACGACCGGGCAGACGACGTCGCCCATGACCTCCAGACCGCGTGCCGTGAGGCCCTCGCGCAGCCGGGTGGCGACGGCGGCGACCGCCGCGCGGCGCCGGGCGCCCTCCGGCGAGGAGACGACACCGAGGGCCGCGAGCGCGACGGCGCTCTGTACGGGGGTGATGGCACTGGAGAAGGTCTGCGGGCCGCCGAACATCCGCACGTACTCGCGTGCGGAGGCGGACGGGGTGGCCAGGAAGCCGCCGGTGGTGGCGAAGGTCTTGGAGAACGCGCCGACGACGAAGTCGACCTGGCCGAGGATGCCGTGCACCTCCGGCTGACCGCCGCCGTGTTCGCCCATGGCGCCGAAGTCGTGGGCGACGTCGACCATGAGCTGGGCACCGAACTCCCGGCAGATGATGAGGAGTTCGGCCAGCTGCGGGGTGTCGGAGTCCATGGAGAAGACGCCCTCGGTGACGACGAGGACGGCGTTCTTGGTGTCGGTGGCGCGGATGCCGGCGAGATGGCGGCGGACAGCGTCGTTGTCGAGGTGGCGGAAGAACTCGACCGTGGCGCCACTGGCCGCGGCGCCCTGACGCAGTGAGTCGTGGGAGAGCTTGTCGAGGAGGATGTGGTCGCGGCGGTGCATCAGCGCCCGTGTGGTGCCGAAGCCGGAGGCCCAGCCGGTCGGGAAGAGCATGACGTGCTCGGTGCGCAGCGCCTCGGCGAGGCTGGCCTCCAGGGCCTTGCTGAGCGGGGTGGCACCGCCCAGGGCGGGGGATCCGGCGGTGAGCGGGCCGTAGTCGCGCAGGGCCTGGTGGGCGGCGTCGAGGACGGCGGGGTGCCTCGTCAAGGAGAGGTAGTCCTGGCCGCCGAAATTGGGGCCCTGGGTGATCACGCCGTTGTCCGCGACGACGGTGGCGCGGGGGGTGAGGGCGGAGGTCTCGTAGCGGCGGAAGTACGGCCACAGGTCCGCCTGTTCACGGTCGCGCTGCCAGGCGAGGTAGGCGTCGTTTCGGGTGGTCAGATCCGGCCCTGACACCGTGCGGAACCGCATGATGTCCTTCTCCCGGGCGTCCGTCCGCCGGTCGTCGAGCCGCCCGGCCTCGGGGGTGGCGGCGGGCACGGTCGTCGTCATGGTCGTCGTTCTCCTCGGAGCGAGCACACACGGCACTCGCGGTGTGGGGGCGCCCGGTCAGGGGCTGTATGACGACGCTACGGGCGGAATGTACATCGACTTCCTTTTGCATACGGTTTGTTGATCCTGCACGCGCCATCTCTAACGCCCTGCTGACGTGCGCGGCGCACGTGGGTCCGCCTGCTCGGGTCGGCGCTGGGGTGCCGTCCGCAGGACCAGCACCATGGTGAGGCCGCCTCCCGGTGTGTCCTCGGCGTGGATCGTGCCGCCCACGGCTTCGGCGAAACCTCGGGCGACCGCGAGTCCGAGGCCGACGCCGGCGCCGCGCGGGGAGTCGCCGTAGCGCTGGAAGGGCTCGAAGATGCGGTCCTTGGCCTCGTCGGGGACGCCGGGGCCGCGGTCGACGACCCGGACCTCGACGCGGTCGGCGATGGCGCTGGCGGCCACCAGGACCTTCTCGTCCGGCGGGCTGTACTTGACGGCGTTCTCCACGATGTTGGCGACGGCCCGCTCCAGCAGGCCCCGGTCGACGTCGACCATCGGCAGGGTCTCGGGGATGTCGAGGTCGACGCTGTCCTCGGGGACGCCGCCGAGCGCCATCGGGATCACCTCGTCGAGGTCGGTCTCGCGGATGATCGGGGTGACCGTGCCCGTCTGCAGGCGGGACATGTCGAGGAGGTTGCCGACGAGGTGGTCCAGGCGGTCGGCGCCCTCCTCGATGGCCTCGAGGAGTTCCGCCCGGTCCTCGTCCGACCACTCGACGTCGTCGGAGCGCAGGGAGGTCACCGCGGCCTTGATGCCTGCGAGCGGGGTGCGCAGGTCGTGGCTGACGGCGGCCAGCAGCGCGGTGCGGATGCGGTTGCCCTCGGCGAGCGCGCGGGACCGGTCGGCCTCCTCCTGGAGGCGCCGGCGGTCCAGGACCACGACGGCCTGCGCGGCGAAGGCCGCGAGCACCCGGCGGTCCTCGGCCGGCAGCACCCGTCCTGTCAGCGCGAGCGCCATGTGGTCGCCGACCGGTACGTCGACGTCCGCGTCGTCCGGAACCGTGCAGGGATGCACGCCCACGCTCCCCGCGCAGGTCCAGGGCTGGACCTCGCTCTCACGTTCCAGCAGCGCCACGGACTCCATGCCGAAGGTCTCGCGGACCCGTTCCAGGAGCTCCTCCAGACCCGTCTCGCCGCGCAGGACGTTGCCCGCCAGGAAGGAGAGGATCTCCGACTCGGCGCGCAGCCGGGCTGCCTGGTGGGTGCGGCGGGCGGCGAGGTCGACGACGGAGGCGACGGACACGGCGACACCGACGAAGATCGCGATGGCGACGATGTTCTTGGGATCGTCGATGGTGAAGGTGTGGACGGGCGGGGTGAAGTACCAGTTCAGGAGCAGGGAGCCGGCCGCCGCCGAGGCCAGGGCGGGGAAGAGACCGCCGAGGAGTGCGGCCGCCACCGTCAGCGTCAGGTACAGCAGCATGTCGTTGGCGAGTCCGACGTTCGGGGACACGCTGCTCAGCAGCCAGGTCAGCAGCACGGGGCCGCCGAGGCCGACCAGCCAACCCCACATCACGCGGGAACGGCCCAGCCGCGCACCCCGGTTGACCGGGAGTCCGCGTCCCTTGCCGGCCTCGTCGTGGGTGATCAGGTGGACGTCGAGGTCGGGGCCGGAGTCCCGGGCGACCGTGGCGCCGACGCCGGGGCCGTAGACGTACTGCCAGCTCCTGCGGCGGGAGACGCCGAGCACGATCTGGGTGGCGTTGACCCCGCGAGAGAAGTCGAGCAGGGCGACCGGTATGTCGTCGCCGACGACGTGGTGGAAGGTCCCGCCGAGGTCCTCGACGAGGGTGCGCTGGACGGCCAGTTCCTTCGGGGAGGCGGCGGTGAGGCCGTCGCTGCCGGCGATGTACACGGCGAGCACCTCACCGCCGGCGCCCTTCTCCGCGAGCCGGGCGGCCCGTCGTATCAGCGTCCGTCCTTCCGGACCCCCGGTGAGCCCGACGACGATCCGCTCCCGTGAGCCCCAGATGGTGGAGACCTGGTGCTCGCTGCGGTACTCGGTGAGATAGGCGTCGACTCGGTCCGCCACCCACAGCAGCGCCAACTCCCGCAGAGCGGTGAGGTTTCCGGGGCGGAAGTAGTTGGAGAGCGCCGCGTCGACCTTGTCGGACTTGTAGATGTTGCCGTGCGCCATACGGCGGCGCAGGGCCTGCGGGGACATGTCGACCAGCTCGATCTGGTCGGCACGGCGTACGACCTCGTCGGGCACGGTCTCGCGCTGCCGTACCCCGGTGATCGACTCGACGACGTCCCCCAGGGACTCCAGGTGCTGGATGTTGACGGTGGAGACGACGTCGATCCCGGCGGCCAGCAGTTCCTCCACGTCCTGCCAGCGCTTGGTGTTACGGGAGCCGGGGACGTTGGTGTGGGCGAGCTCGTCGACGAGCGCCACGTCGGGGCGGCGAGCCAGGACCGCGTCCACGTCCATCTCCGTGAACACCGAGTCCCGGTACTCGATCTCCCGGCGCGGGATCTCCTCCAGGCCGTGCAGCATCACCTCGGTGCGCGGCCGACGGTGGTGTTCCACGAAGGCGACCACGCAGTCGGTGCCCCGCTCCACCCGGCGGTGCGCCTCGGACAGCATCGCGTACGTCTTGCCGACGCCGGGAGCCGCGCCAAGGTACATGCGGAGCTTGCCGCGTGCCATGTTCACCCTTCGAAGCGGTAGCCCATGCCGGGCTCGGTGATGAGATAGCGGGGGTGGGCGGGATCCGTCTCCAGCTTGCGGCGGAGCTGGGCCATGTAGACACGCAGGTAGTTGGTCTTGTTGCTCTGGGAGACGCCCCAGACCTCCTGGAGCAGGTGCCTCTGGGTGATCAGCCGTCCCGGGCTGGTGACCAGGATCTCCAGCAGATGCCATTCGGTCGGGGTGAGGCGTACGTCGCGGCCGCCCCGTACGGCCCTCTTGGCCAGCAGGTCGATGGTGAAGTCCGCCGTCTCGACGAGCGTCGTCCCGGAGGCGAGCGGCACGTTCTCCGTGCGCCGTACGGCGGCCCGCAGCCGGGCGAGCAGTTCGTCCATGCTGAACGGCTTGGTGACGTAGTCGTCGGCGCCGGCGTCCAGCGCGGCGACCTTCTCGTCGGACCCCTGGCGGGCGGACAGCACCAGGATCGGCACGCGGGTCCAGCCGCGCAGGCCCTTGATGACGTCGACGCCGTCCATGTCGGGCAGACCCAGGTCGAGCATGACGACATCGGGTTGCCGGGCGGCCGCGAGCCGCAGCGCGGTGGCGCCGTCGGGGGCCGCGTCGACCCCGTACTGGCGTGCCTGGAGATTGATGATGAGGGCCCGTACGAGCTGCGGGTCGTCCTCCACCACCAGCACCCGTGTCATCGGCGTGCGCCTTCCTGTCGTACGTCGTGGGGACGTACCCGCTTCATGACTGCCGGAGTCGGCGGACCCGGTCGTCCCGGGCCGCCGACTCCCCTGTGGGTCGGATAACGCCATCAGCTCTTCGCCGCGAGGGCCTTGAGCGCGATGTTGAGCTCCAGGACGTTCACGCGGGGCTCGCCGATGAATCCGAGTGTGCGGCCCTCGGTGTGGTCCCTCACGAGCTTCTCGACCTGGGCGACCGACAGACCGTTCCGCTCGGCGACCCGGTGGACCTGGAGGTCGGCGTAGGCCGGGGAGATGTCGGGGTCCAGGCCGGAGCCGGAGGAGGTGACCGCGTCCGCCGGCACTTCGGAGGGCTTGACCGTGTAGCCGGCGGTCGAGTTGTCCTTGACGACCTTGGCCTTCGCCTCCTTCACCCACTTGATGAGCTCGGGGTTGTCGCCGGAGCGGTTGGTGGCACCGGAAAGGATCAGCTTGTACCGGGTGTTGACGGAGTTCTCGCCGAGCCCGTTGGCGAGCCGGGACTGGAAGTAGTCCAGGCTGTAGCCCTGTTGGCCGATCAGCGAGGACCCGACCACCTTCCCGTCCGCCCTGACCTCGGAGCCGTTCGCCTTGTCGTGGAACAGGGCCTGCGCCACACCGGTGACGGCCAGCGGGTAGATGACGCCGGTCACCAGGGTCAGCACCAGCAGGGCCCGCAGCCCCGCCCACAGCAACCGGCCTGTGTTCGATACGGAGTTGTTCATGGCGTTCAGCACGCTTTCGAAAAGTTACAGCCCGGGGATGAGGGAGATGAGCAGGTCGATGAGCTTGATGCCGACGAAGGGGGCGACCAGGCCGCCGATGCCGTAGATGGTGAGGTTCCGGCGCAGCATCTTGTCGGCGCTGACCGGCCGGTACTGCACGCCCCGCAGCGAGAGCGGCACCAGCGC
>NZ_JBEZKG010000016.1:0-238656 GCF_040651535.1 Streptomyces sp. NPDC048420 | reverse complement strand
CCTCCGCCTTGCAGCTGCACGCACCAGACCCCGCTCACCTGCGCTGACAAGGCGCCGTTCCTTGGAGCCGGCCTGATCCGCCGGACAGGCCCTAGCCGTGGTCCTTGCGGTAGGCGGCGATGGCCTTCCGCAGGGCCTCGAAGGCCGGCTTACGGGTGCCGTCGTAGTACTCCAGACCGTAGTGCTGCGCCTTCCTGGACGTCGCGGTCTCGCGCTCGCCGTCCTGGTAGGCGAACCAGAACATCACGTCCACCGAGGGGATCGCGGCCGACGCCGGCACGGTGTCGGTGGCGATCTCCGCCTGGAGCCGGGGCGTGACGTACTGGGTACCCACGGCGTCCGGGCTGTCCGCGGCCTTCCCCTGGGACCAGGTGGGCGCGCCGGTCTCGGTGATCCAGATCGGCATCTTGGGCTTGCCGTACTTCGTCAGGGTGGCGACGAGGCTGTCCTGCGTGCGGTCGATGTCCTCGTAGCGGGTGCCGGTGGCGGTCTTGGTGCTCGGCAGCAGGGGATAGGTGTACGGGTGGTAGGAGATGGCGTCCACGTACTTCAGGGCGCCCAACCGGGCCGTCTCCGACAGGAACGTCTTGTGTGACACGTACCCCTTGGACGGGATGGTGTCCACCGCGGCCAGTCCACCGAACAGGAGATAGGCCTTGGGGTCGGCGGAGCGCATGGCCGGGGCGGTCGCGGCCAGCAGGTCGGTGTAACGCTCGGCGTCGGGGCCGGTCTTCCAGAACGGCAGGATGTTCGGCTCGTTCCATATCTCCCAGGTGTGCACGCCCTTGGGCGCGTACCGCTCGACGGCCTGACGCGAGAACTCGGCGAACTGCGCGTCGCTCGCGGGCGGGCAGGCCTGGGCGGTGCTTCCGCAGTCCGGGGCAGCGGCCCAGCGCGGGGTGTAGGAGATGGTGGGCAGGACCTCCATACCGTGGGCGTGGGCAGCGTCCACCACACGGTCGAAGCGTTCCCACAGATACTGACTGGAGCTGTCGGGCTGGATGTTGCGCCACGACAGGTCCACCCGCAGCCAGCCGACGCCCAGTTCCTCGGCGTCGTCCATCGCCTTGGTGAGTTCGCTGTCCGTCATCCAGGTCAACCGGTCGCCGAAGGCCAGCCCGAAGCGGAGTTCCCGGTCCGAGGCCTTGCTCGCCCCGGAGTCGCCCGCCGCGGACGCGGACGCGGCGCCGACGCCGTCATCGGGGACACGGGACGGGGTGCCGGCACCGGACAGGGCGACCACGGCGGCCACCGAGGCGCCGAGGACGCCGACGGAGACGAGTGCGCCGAGGAGCCGTCGCTGCACTCCGGACCGCTGCTTGCGGCGGGAGCGGGAGTGGGAACGGCCGGATGCGGGCTGTACGGGCTGCTGAGACACCCGGGCAGCCTAATGTCGGGTGCCCGGAGAATGGAGACATTGTGGCGGAGTCGTGATTGAGAGGCTTGCGTGTGGGGTAGTTAGATTCATTTTTGCCGGAATATTCGTCTCCCCTCGCCTGGGTCGGCCGCCACGGCGTCCTGGCCGCCGCGGCCGACATGTGTGGTGGAAAAGGACGGATGATGCCGCATCATGGAGGGACCTCGGGGGTCGGGAGGTGCTCCGTGTCGCAGTCGTCGTGGCAGCCGTGGCAGGACAAGGACGAGCCGTCCGGTGACGGCGGGTCGAACGCGTGGCACGGGAGAGGGGTCCCGAACCTCCAGCCCCATCACCCACCCTCGTGGCCGAGCGCGAACCATCACCCGCAGCCCCAGACGGCCCCCGCCATGCTCGCCTCCCACGCCGACCGGGAACGCGCCGTCGACGTGTTGCGGGCCGGATACGGCGAGGGGCGGCTGGAGAAGGCTGAGTTCGACAAGCGGGTGGAGCGGGCTTACGGGGCGCGGACCGTCGGGGAGGTGGCGCTGCTCGTGTCCGATCTGCCGCTCGGGCCCGTGCCGCAGCCGGCGCCCTACACCGTCGTACCGCGGACGTTTCTGCCCGCGCCGCGGCCGCGGGCGAACGGGAAGGCGGTCGGAGCCGCGGTGTGCGGGCTGCTCTGTGTGCCGACGTTCGGGTTCACCGGGATCCCGGCGGTGATCCTCGGGCACGCGGCGCGGGCGGAGATCGAGCGGACGGGAGAGGGCGGCGACGGGCTCGCGCTGACCGGGCTGGTGTTCGGCTGGCTGTCGATCGCCGCGTGGTCGGTGCTGATGACACTGCTGATCGCGGTGGGGCTCGCCTCCGGGTGAGCGGCGCGTGAGCGGTGGTGTGAGCGGCGTCCGGACGTGTGCGGATCGTTAAATCGAAGATCGTCCACGGCGTAGGGGCTTGACATGCCGCGCATAACGATGCGGCCCGGCTCCATTTGTTTTGACCGCAGCGAATGAGCTAGGTACGCTCAGACCTTGTGCCTGGGGTGTGCCCTGGCTCTCGTGCGTGCCTTCAACCGCACTAGGGGAGCCGCGAGCGGCCACCGCAATCTGCGCCCTTTTCGCCTCGCGGCGGGAGTCGCCGGATTCGACACACCCGACCGCGTGGGTCGGCGACGTTCCAGGTTAGCTTCACCATTCGGCACACAGAAACCGGAGAAGTAGTGCCTACGATCCAGCAGCTGGTCCGCAAGGGCCGGCAGGACAAGGTCGAGAAGAACAAGACGCCCGCACTCGAGGGTTCCCCTCAGCGTCGTGGCGTCTGCACGCGTGTGTTCACGACCACCCCGAAGAAGCCGAACTCGGCCCTGCGTAAGGTCGCGCGTGTGCGTCTGACCAGCGGGATCGAGGTCACCGCTTACATTCCGGGTGAGGGACACAACCTGCAGGAGCACTCCATCGTGCTCGTGCGCGGCGGCCGTGTGAAGGACCTGCCCGGTGTTCGCTACAAGATCATCCGCGGCTCCCTTGACACCCAGGGTGTCAAGAACCGCAAGCAGGCCCGCAGCCGCTACGGCGCCAAGAAGGAGAAGTAAGAATGCCTCGTAAGGGCCCCGCCCCGAAGCGCCCGGTCATCATCGACCCGGTCTACGGTTCTCCTCTTGTCACCTCCCTCATCAACAAGGTGCTGCTGAACGGCAAGCGCTCCACCGCCGAGCGCATCGTGTACGGCGCCATGGAGGGCCTGCGCGAGAAGACCAGCAACGACCCGGTCATCACGCTGAAGCGCGCGCTGGAGAACATCAAGCCCACGCTTGAGGTCAAGTCCCGCCGTGTCGGTGGCGCCACCTACCAGGTGCCGGTCGAGGTCAAGCCCGGCCGCGCCAACACGCTGGCGCTGCGCTGGCTGGTCGGTTACTCCCGCGCCCGTCGCGAGAAGACCATGACCGAGCGTCTGCTCAACGAGCTTCTCGACGCTTCGAACGGCCTCGGTGCGGCCGTCAAGAAGCGCGAGGACACGCACAAGATGGCCGAGTCCAACAAGGCCTTCGCGCACTACCGCTGGTAGTCGCAGACCCCATCGAGACCGAGAGAAGACTGAAGCCTTATGGCTACCACTTCGCTTGACCTGGCCAGGGTCCGCAACATCGGGATCATGGCCCACATCGACGCGGGCAAGACGACCACCACCGAGCGGATCCTGTTCTACACCGGCGTTTCGTACAAGATCGGTGAGGTCCACGACGGCGCCGCCACCATGGACTGGATGGAGCAGGAGCAGGAGCGTGGCATCACGATCACCTCTGCTGCCACCACCTGTCACTGGCCGCTCGAGGACGACGACTACACGATCAACATCATCGACACCCCCGGGCACGTCGACTTCACGGTCGAGGTGGAGCGTTCGCTCCGCGTCCTCGACGGTGCGGTCACGGTGTTCGACGGCGTCGCGGGTGTCGAGCCCCAGTCCGAGACCGTGTGGCGTCAGGCCGACCGCTACGGCGTGCCGCGCATCTGCTTTGTGAACAAGCTGGACCGTACCGGCGCCGAGTTCCACCGCTGCGTGGACATGATCTCGGACCGTCTGGGCGCCGTCCCGCTCGTCATGCAGCTGCCGATCGGCGCCGAGATGGACTTCAAGGGCGTTGTGGACCTGGTCCGCATGAAGGCGCTCGTGTGGTCCGCCGAGGCCGCCAAGGGCGAGATGTACGACGTCGTCGACATCCCGGCCACGCACACCGAGGCTGCCGAGGAGTACCGCGGCAAGCTGGTCGAGGCCGTCGCGGAGAACGACGACGAGATCATGGAGCTGTTCCTGGAGGGCCAGGAGCCCACCGAGGAGCAGCTGTACGCCGCGATCCGTCGCATCACCATCGCGTCCGGCAAGTCCGACGGCGTCACGGTCACCCCGGTGTTCTGTGGCACCGCGTTCAAGAACAAGGGCGTCCAGCCCCTGCTCGACGCGGTCGTGCGCTACCTCCCCACCCCGCTCGACGTCGAGGCCATCGAGGGCCACGCGGTGAACGACCCGGAGGAGGTCGTCAAGCGCAAGCCGTCCGACGACGAGCCGCTGTCCGCGCTGGCGTTCAAGATCATGAGCGACCCGCACCTCGGCAAGCTCACCTTCGTCCGGGTCTACTCGGGCCGCCTGGAGTCCGGCACCGCGGTGCTGAACTCCGTCAAGGGCAAGAAGGAGCGCATCGGCAAGATCTACCGCATGCACGCGAACAAGCGTGAGGAGATCGAGTCGGTGGGCGCCGGCGACATCATCGCCGTCATGGGTCTGAAGCAGACCACGACCGGTGAGACGCTGTGCGACGACAAGCAGCCGGTGATCCTGGAGTCCATGGACTTCCCGGCGCCGGTCATCCAGGTCGCCATCGAGCCCAAGTCCAAGGGTGACCAGGAGAAGCTGGGTGTCGCCATCCAGCGTCTCGCGGAGGAGGACCCCTCCTTCCAGGTCCACTCGGACGAGGAGACCGGCCAGACCATCATCGGTGGTATGGGCGAGCTGCACCTCGAGGTGCTGGTCGACCGTATGCGCCGTGAGTTCAAGGTCGAGGCCAACGTCGGCAAGCCGCAGGTCGCCTACCGCGAGACGATCCGCAAGGCCGTCGAGCGCGTCGACTACACGCACAAGAAGCAGACTGGTGGTACCGGCCAGTTCGCCAAGGTGCAGATCGCGATCGAGCCGATCGAGGGCGGCGACGCCTCGTACGAGTTCGTGAACAAGGTGACCGGTGGTCGTATCCCGAAGGAGTACATCCCTTCGGTCGACGCCGGTGCGCAGGAGGCCATGCAGTTCGGCATCCTCGCCGGGTACGAGATGACGGGCGTCCGCGTCACGCTTCTCGACGGTGCCTACCACGAGGTCGACTCCTCCGAGCTCGCGTTCAAGATCGCCGGTTCGCAGGCCTTCAAGGAGGCCGCGCGCAAGGCGTCCCCCGTGCTCCTTGAGCCGATGATGGCCGTCGAGGTCACCACGCCCGAGGACTACATGGGTGAGGTCATCGGCGACATCAACTCCCGCCGTGGTCAGATCCAGGCCATGGAGGAGCGGGCCGGTGCCCGCGTCGTGAAGGGCCTCGTGCCCCTCTCGGAGATGTTCGGCTACGTCGGAGACCTCCGCAGCAAGACGTCGGGTCGCGCAAGCTACTCGATGCAGTTCGACTCCTACGCCGAGGTTCCGCGGAACGTCGCCGAGGAGATCATCGCGAAGGCCAAGGGCGAGTAACGCACCGCGTTCGCACGCTTTAGGCTTGACTCCGGAGCCCGGAGGGGCATTCACCCGCGTTTGTGGGGGAGTGCCCCCGGGCCGAGGCTTTCCAGCAAAGATCACCTGGCGCCGATGAAGCAAGGCGTTCAGAACCACTCCACAGGAGGACCCCGTGGCGAAGGCGAAGTTCGAGCGGACTAAGCCCCACGTCAACATCGGCACCATCGGTCACATCGACCACGGTAAGACGACCCTCACGGCCGCCATTACCAAGGTGCTGCACGACGCGTACCCCGACCTGAACGAGGCCTCGGCGTTCGACCAGATCGACAAGGCTCCCGAGGAGCGCCAGCGCGGTATCACCATCTCGATCGCGCACGTCGAGTACCAGACCGAGACGCGTCACTACGCCCACGTCGACTGCCCCGGTCACGCGGACTACATCAAGAACATGATCACGGGTGCGGCGCAGATGGACGGCGCCATCCTCGTGGTCGCCGCCACCGACGGCCCGATGCCGCAGACCAAGGAGCACGTGCTCCTGGCCCGCCAGGTCGGCGTTCCGTACATCGTCGTCGCCCTGAACAAGGCCGACATGGTGGACGACGAGGAGATCCTGGAGCTCGTCGAGCTCGAGGTGCGTGAGCTCCTCTCCGAGTACGAGTTCCCGGGCGACGACGTTCCGGTCGTCAAGGTCTCGGCGCTCAAGGCTCTCGAGGGCGACAAGGAGTGGGGCCAGTCGGTCCTGGACCTGATGGCCGCCGTCGACGAGGCGATCCCGCAGCCCGAGCGTGACGTCGACAAGCCGTTCCTGATGCCGATCGAGGACGTCTTCACGATCACCGGTCGTGGCACCGTCGTCACCGGTCGTATCGAGCGTGGTGTCCTCAAGGTCAACGAGACCGTCGACATCATCGGCATCAAGACCGAGAAGACCACCACCACGGTCACCGGCATCGAGATGTTCCGCAAGCTGCTCGACGAGGGCCAGGCCGGTGAGAACGTCGGTCTGCTCCTCCGTGGCATCAAGCGCGAGGACGTCGAGCGCGGCCAGGTCATCATCAAGCCGGGCTCGGTCACCCCGCACACCGAGTTCGAGGCGCAGGCCTACATCCTGTCCAAGGACGAGGGTGGCCGCCACACGCCGTTCTTCAACAACTACCGTCCGCAGTTCTACTTCCGTACGACGGACGTGACCGGCGTGGTGACCCTCCCCGAGGGCACCGAGATGGTCATGCCGGGTGACAACACCGAGATGAAGGTGGAGCTCATCCAGCCCGTCGCCATGGAAGAGGGCCTGAAGTTCGCCATCCGTGAGGGTGGTCGCACGGTGGGCGCCGGCCAGGTCACCAAGATCAACGCTTGATCTTGACCTGGTAGGTCTTAGGGACCGGCAGGTCTCTGAAGGGGCCCGTACGACTTCGGTCGTGCGGGCCCCTTCGCATGCCCGGCCTCAGATGCGGGCGAGGATCTGCCGGACGGGGCGCCCGAGGGCCTCTCCGATCGCGCCCAACTCCCGCTCGTCGAACGGCTCCCGGTCCGGATTCCATACGGCGATCTCGAACCGCGCGAACCCGCAGGGCCGGTCGTACTCCAGGGCGTCCAGCGAGGTCGCGGCCCCGCAGCAGGGGACCATCACGGCGAGGGTGGCGAACCCGTCGTCGCAGTGGGCCTCGATCAGATCCCGGTACCACTCGGCGTCGATCGCCGCCCCGCAGGCCGGGCAGCCGATCCCCGTAAGGTTCTCGCCGCAGTCGACGGCGGTGACCGTGTCGTACCAGTCGACGTCGATCTCGGTGTCGAACCCGCCGTCGTCCTGGGGGGCGAGGCGGGTCACGAGTGCCGCGGCGCGGTCCCCGGCGTCACGGCCGGGCTGCCAGTGGGGGTCGGCCGGGATGACCGAGTAGACGGTGTCGCGCATGGGCTCACCCTCTCGGGTCACCGCCGACTCCTGTCAAATGAAGTCTGGGAGAACCTTGTGGAGCCGCTCGGCGAGGGTTGGGGCAACTCCCCGGCACCGGTGGGAGGAATGTTCTTGTCTGGTCACTGTGGGGTGGTTGTGCGGGTCGTAGCCTGAGGCGTCCGGAGGCCACCCCGGCCCGGGATTCCCTCGCGAGGACGGACGGACACGCAGGTGTCGATGCAGGACGCGGAGAGCAGAACGTCGATACCGAGACGGGTCGTCAGCGGCCTGCAACAGCCGCTCCCTCCCCTCGCCGTGCCGTCCCCGCCGCGTCAGCCGGCCCGGCACGGTGCCGTACGCGAGCGCGCCGGCCGTCGGCTCTACGCCATCGACGGCATCCGGCTGCTCGCCGCCCTCATGGTCGCGATGCACCCCTACGCCGGCACCAACCGGGTCGACCAGCCGGGCAACCGCATCTGGGACCGGCCGGTGTCCGACATCATGCCGACGGTCTTCCGGTTCGCGTCCTACGGCTGGATCGGCGTCGAGATCTTCTTCGTGATCAGCGGCTTCGTGATCTGCATGTCCTGCTGGGGCCGTACCCCCAGGCAGTTCTTCACCTCGCGAGTGATCCGGCTGTACCCCGCGTACTGGTTCGCCATCGCCTTCACCACCACCGTCCTGATGCTGCTGCCCGGCGTCTGGGACCGCCTGCGCATGCGGGACGTACTCCTCAACATCACGATGCTTCAGTCCGGCTCGGGCGTCATGAACGTCGACGGCGTCTACTGGACCCTCTGGTCCGAGCTGCGCTTCTACCTGCTCTTCCTGGTGGTCGTGTGGAGCGGTCTGACCTACCGCAAGGTCGTGGTCTTCTGCTGTGTGTGGGGCGCCGCCGCGATGCTCGCCCCGATCTCGAAGCTGCCCCTGCTGGAACTGGTGGCGAACCCCGAGGGCGCCTGGTACTTCATCGCCGGTCTCTCCCTGTACCTGATGCACCGCTTCGGCCAGGACCTGCTGCTGTGGGGCATCCTCGCGATGGCCTGGCTGATGGGTCAGCGTGAACTCGGCATCCGGATCGACGAGGTCGAGCATGTGTCGGGGTGGCGGGGGAGCGTGGCGATCTTCACCGTGTTCCTGCTGGTCATGGTCGCCATCGCGCTCGGCGCGACCGACCGCATCCGCTGGAGGTGGCTGGTGACGGCGGGGGCCCTGACCTATCCGCTGTACCTGATGCACTACGCGGCCGGTACGGCGATCATCAACCGCCTGCGCGACACGATGGACGCCCGCCTGCTGGTCGTCTCCGTTATCGCCGGGTTCCTGCTGCTGAGCTGGCTGGTGCACCGGTTCGTGGAGCGTCCGGCGGCACGGCTGCTGAAGCGGGGGCTGGACACGTCGTTCGCGCGGCTGCGGAACGCGAGCGCCTGAACGCCCGTACGGCGACCGTGCTTTCTGAGTACGAACGCTCATGCGGACACGTGTGCGTGGGCGCTGTGATGGACCCATGCCGGACCTCACGCTCGACGACGACCTCACGCTCGACGACGACCGCGCGACCGGTGCCTGGGTCGCCCCGCTGATCTCGACGCTGTTGACCCTGCCCGCGTGTCTGCTCGCCTACGTCTTCGGCGGGCTTTCCGTGATGGCGTGCGACTCCTGCGCCGCCCCCGAAGCCGACCGCTTCGAGTCGAGCTTCGGCATCGCCTTCCCGGTGCTGCTCGGCGGCCTGGGCATCGCCCTGTTCCTGCTGGCCGCCGGCTGGGCCCTGCCGTGGGAACGCCGCAACACGGCCCGCCGCGTGGGACTGGCGCTGGCGGCACCGGTGATGGTGCCGGTCGTGTACGTCCTGTTCGCGGTGCTGGTGGACTGGCCGTAGGAGCTGGTGCCGTGCACCCACCCCATCGATATCTCCCTTTATTGCAAAAGGAATGTAAACCGCAAGAGGGCTTGATCCCCGCTTGAGTCTGGCTTGATCTGGCTGCGGAACACTCAATCCCAGCGACAAATCGAGTGACTGTTCGTCCAGTGTCCTGGGGTGGGGATAATGCTTGATGTCGGCGTGATCGGCGGAGGGCCCGGCGGGCTTTTTCTGGCTCGTCTCCTGCTGATGCGGGGAATAGCGGCACGAGTTCATGTGCGTGAGCGCAATCCCGTGGGGGCGACGTTCGGATTCGGGATCGTCTTTTCCGACCGGACCATGTCGGCGCTGCGTGCGGCGGACCCTGGGACGCACGATCGCATCGTCGCGGCCAGCCGTTCCTGGCGCGACATGGAGGTCCGCGTCGGCGGGCGGGAGCTCCGGTACGGCGGGTACGGCTTCACCGCCATCGCCCGGCGCACTCTGCTGGACATCCTCCAGGAGCAGGCCCTGGCCAGCGGGGCCCGGCTCGACCACCGCACCGAGGCGGACGCGGCGGACCTGTGTGCCGAGCACCAGCTCGTCGTGGCCGCCGACGGGGTCGGTTCGGTCACCAGGAATGCCCGCGAGGAAGCATTCGGAACAACGGTGGAGGTGGGCTCCGCCAAGTTCGTCTGGTATGGCACCACCGCGCCGATGCAGCGAGTGACTTTCCCGTTCGTCAGGACCGCATTCGGTGTCTTCGCCGCACACACCTACCCGTTCGCCGACGGTCTCAGCACCTTCATCGTGGAAACCGACGAGCAGGCGTGGCGCGCTGCCGGAATGGATGTATCCACGGAGCGGGTGAATTCCGCAGGGGGTAGCGACGAGTATTCCCAGCAATTGATGGAAGAGGTGTTCGCCGACCATCTCAAAGGACACCCGCTGCTGGTGAACAACAGTCGCTGGGCCAATTTCCGAGTGGTCCACAACCGGGTCTGGTGGCACGACAACCTGGTACTGCTCGGCGATGCCGCGCACACCGCTCACTTCTCCGTCGGCTCGGGAACGAAGCTCGCGATGGAGGACGCGATCGGTCTGGCCGATGCCCTCGGGGAGTGGAGCGGCTCCAGCGGCCCGCGAACGGTCGCGCCCGCCGATCTGGCCCCGGCCTTCAAGTCGTACGAGGAGGCCCGTCGGCCGGCGGTGGCCCGCACCCAGAACCTGGCGGCTCCCAGCATGCGATGGTGGGAGACCTTCGCGCAGCGGGTCGACCGGGACCCCGAGAGGTTCGGATTCCACTTCCTGACCCGTACCCCGGCGATCAGCCTGGCGGGACTGCGGCGCCGCCACCCTGAGCGCATCGCCGAGGCGGAGTCGGCCTTCGTCGTCGAGGCCAGGTCACTCGGTGCCGCGGCGGCCGGCTCCGACACGTCGGCGTCCGAGGGCAGTACGCCCCACGCGCTGGCGTTCCCCCTGCGGCTCGGTGAAACCGTTCTCCGCAACCGGATGCTCAGCGTGATTCCTCCGTCGCCCGGACAGCCGGACGTCTGTGTGGCTCAGGCGCTGACGGGGAACGGCCTCGTTCTCGCCGACTGGAGCGGCACCGCCCGTCAACACGTCACCCGGGTCGGGCCGGCCGCGGAGGAATGGCGTACGGCTGTCCACGAGGCGGGGCTCGCCGGTGCGTTGATCGGTGCGGTGGTGGACGGCGAAGGGGTCCGGGCGCAGCCACCGGAGCGGCTCCTGGAGATGCCGGTCCTGGTCCTGCTCCTCGACGAACCGACACCGGGGACCTTCGCCCGCGCCGTCGCCGCGCTGCCCCCGCGGAAGGCCGGCCGGCAGATCCTCATTGGCCTCACATGCCCCGACGGCCGTCCGCCCCGCGAGTACGCCGACCGGTTGGCGGCCTGCGCGTCGGCAGCCGCGGCGGCGGGAGCGGTGGGCATCCACCTGCGCCTGCCGGAACCCGACACCTCGACGGAGTCGGCCACCGGGGTCGGAGAGGACCCCTGGACGGTGGTCCTGGAACTGGCCGACCGGCTTCGGACCGAGTCCGGACTCCCCTTGATCATCGATGCCGTCGGAGGCTGGGCACTCGACGCCCCCGGGCACACGGCCGACAACTGGCCCGCCCGTCTGCACACAGCGCTGGTCGCGGGGCGCGTGGACGCCGTCGCGTCCTTCCCGTTGATGTCCTCGGCCCGCTGACGCGCCGGGTCTTTCCTCACCCCCCACCTCTCACCACCCTCGCCATGCCCTATTCGAGTGGAGATCGCTGAGATGACTGCTTCCTACGAGCCCGACGAGGCGGAGCGCCCGTCGAACGAGGCCGAGTCGACGCCCTTCGTCCGAAGAACGCCCGAGCCCGTCGCCGTCATCGGCATGGGCTGCCGGTTCGCCGGCGGCGTCGACTCACCCGAGGACTACTGGCGGCTCCTGATGGAGCGCCGCGACGGCATCGGGGAAGTCCCTCAGGAGCGCTGGGAGTCCTACGAGGAGGCCGGCCCCCAGAACGCCGCGGCGCTGCGCGAGGTGACCCGCGGCGGCGGCTTCCTGGACGACATCGCGGGTTTCGACGCCGACTTCTTCGGCATCCTGCCCCGTGAGGCGGAACTGATGGACCCCCAGCAGCGCATCGTGCTGGAGGTCGCCTGGGAGGCGCTCGAGCACGCCGGGATACGGCCGCGCTCGCTGGCCGGCGGTGACGCGGGCGTCTTCATCGGCGTCGGCTCCGACGACTACGGGCGCCGGATGCTGGAGGACCTGCCGCGGATCGAGGCGTGGACGGGGATCGGCGCGGCCTTCTGCGCGGTGGCCAACCGCGTCTCCTACACCCTCGACCTGCGCGGATCGAGCCTGGCCGTGGACACCGCCTGTTCCGCCTCGCTGGTCGCCCTCCACCTCGCGTGCCAGGCGCTGCGCTCCGGCGAATGCCCGGTGGCGCTGGCGGGCGGCGTGAACATCATGGCCGGCCCTGGGCTGACCATGGTCCTCGACAAGGCCGGGGCGGTCTCGCCGGACGGGCGCAGCAAGTCCTTCGACGCCTCCGCCGACGGCTACGGCCGCGGTGAGGGCGCCGGCGTCGTCGTACTCAAGCGGCTTTCCGACGCCCAGCGCGACGGCGACCGGGTCCTCGCGGTCATCCGCGGCAGCGCGGTCAACCAGGACGGCCGTACCAACGGCATCATGGCGCCCAGCGAGGAGGCGCAGGCGCACCTGCTGCGTCAGGCGTACCGGTCCTGCGGCGTCGACCCCGCCACCGTCGACTACGTCGAGGCGCACGGGACCGGCACCCGGGCCGGTGACCCGATCGAGGTCGGGGCCATGGCCCAGGTCTTCGGCCCGCGTCCGGCCGACCGGCCCTGCCTGGTGGGCTCCGTGAAGCCCAACATCGGGCACCTGGAGGCCGGTGCGGGCGTGGCCGGGCTGATCAAGGCCGTACTCGCGCTGCACCACGGTGAGATCCCGCCGCAGGCCGACTACTTCACCACCCCCAACCCGGCCATCCCGTGGGACGAGGCGGGGCTGAAGGTGGTCACCGAACCCACCTCCTGGCCGGTCACCGACCACCCGCGCCGAGCCGGTGTCTCCGGCTACGGCTACGGCGGAACCATCAGCCACCTCGTCCTGGAGGAGGCGCCCGCCCCGACGCCCCGTCAGCAGGCAGGCGGCGAGACCCCGGGCACGCTGCTCCTCCCGCTGTCCGCGGCCACCGAGGCGGGCGTGCGCGCCCAGGCCGGACGCCTGGCCGGGTGGCTGACCGGACCCGGCGCCGGGACCCCGCTGGCCGACGTCGCGGCCACGCTGTCGGTGCACCGCGACCACGTCCAGTCCCGGGCCGCCGTCGTGGTGTCCGACCCGGAGCAGGCCGTACGACGGCTCACCGCCCTGGCCGAGCAGCGCCCCGAGGACGGCGTGGAGACCGGTGCCGTCCTGCCCTCGGCCGACGACGCGGTCTGGGTCTTCTCCGGCCACGGCGCCCAGTGGATCGGCATGGGCCGCGAACTCCTGGAGCGCGAGCCGGTGTTCGCCGCCGTGCTCGACGAGATCGAGCCGGTCTTCCTGACGGAGATCGGGTTCTCGCCCCGCCAGGTGCTGATCGACGGCGATCTCGTCGAGGTGGACCGGATCCAGCCGATGATCTTCGCGATGCAGGTGGCGCTCTCCGCCGTATGGCATGCGCGCGGTCTGCGGCCGTCCGCCGTGATCGGCCACTCGGTCGGCGAGATCGCCGCCGCGGTCGAGGCCGGCGTCCTGAGCCTGCTCGACGGCTCCCGGCTGATCTGCCGGCGCTCCGCCCTGCTGCGCCGGGTCGCGGGCAAGGGCGCGATGGTCATGGTGAACCTGCCCTTCGACGAGGTCGCCGAGCGCCTGGCCGACCGGGCGGACATCAGCGCCGCCATCGCCGCCTCGCCCGGCTCCACGGTGGCCGCCGGCGGCGTCGACACCGTGGCCGCGGTCGCCACCGGCTGGGAGGCGCAGGGCCTGACCGTCCGCCGGGTCGCCTCCGATGTCGCCTTCCACAGCGACCACATGGATCCGCTCCTCGACGACCTGCGGCGCGCCGCCGGTGACCTGCGGCTGAACGAGCCCGTGATCCCCGTCTACAGCACCGCTCTCGCCGACCCGCGCAGCGTCGCCCCGCGCGACGGCGACTACTGGGCCGCCAACCTGCGCAACCCGGTCCGGTTCGGCAGCGCCGTCCAGGCGGCCGCCGAAGACGGCCACCGCGCCTTCCTGGAGGTCTCCGCCCACCCCGTGGTCGCGCACTCGATCGTGGAGACCCTGGGCGAGAGCGGCATCGACGACGTCGTCGTGGCGCACACGCTGCGCCGGAACAAGCCGGAGCTCGACACCCTGCTGGCGAACGCCGCCGCGCTGTTCAGCCACGGCGTCCCGGTCGACTGGTCCGCGATCGTCCGCGGCACGCTGGTCGACCTGCCGGTCCGTGCCTGGCAGCACCGGCCGTTCTGGTACGGCTCCGCGCCCACCGCCCAGCTCGGCGGCGGACAGCACGACCCGCTGAGCCACACCCTGCTCGGCCGCGGAGTGACCGTCAACGGCACCACTCCTTCGCGGCTCTGGCAGACCTACCTGGACGAGAGCTGCCGCCCCTACCCCGGCGACCACCCGGTCCAGGGCGTCGAGATCATCCCGGCGACGGTCCTGCTGAACACGTTCTTCACCGCCGCCGCGGACGGGGCCGGCTTCCCCGGTCTCACCGAGGTCAACCTGCGGGTTCCGGTGGCCGTCAGCACCCCGCGGGAGGTGCAGGTGGTGCTCCAGGAGGGCGCGCTGCGCATCGCCTCGCGCATCGTCGGCGCCGAGGAGGCCGACTCGGACGGCGCCTGGCTCACCCACACGACCGCGGTGGTCTCCCCGGCCACCGAGGTGGGCACGCGCCGGCTGGAGCCGGCCGAGATCCGCTCGCGCTGCCCGGAGGTGCTGCCCGAGGAGTACGTGATCGACCGGCTCGCCGGCATCGGCGTGGCCGCCATGGGATTCCCCTGGCGGGTGCGCGAAATGCGGCGCGGCGAGGGCGAGTTGGCCGCCGTCGTCACTGCCACGCCGGACGGCTCCGCGCCGTCCTCCTGGGCGAGCGTCCTGGACGCCGCCCTCTCCATCGCCTCGGTGGCCTTCCCCGGCAGCCCGATCCTGCGGATGCCCGCCCACATGCACGAGGTCGCCCTGCTCGGGGACTGCCCGGCGGAGGTCGTCCTGCATGTGCGCTGCGCCGACGGTCCGGCGGCGGTGGACACCGTGGACGTGCTGATCGCTGATTCCCACGGCGAGGTCGTCGCCCGGTTCGGCGGACTGCGTTACGGCGTCCTCGACGGCGACCCGGGTGCGACCGCGAGCCCGCGCCGCCTGGTGAGCGAGCTGTCCTGGCAGCCGCAGGACCGGCCCGCGGAGCCCGGGCCGCTGGCCGAAGTGGTGCTGCTGGGCGACCCGGAGGCCGCGCAGTCGATCGGTGAGGGCTTCTCGCGGGCGGGCGTCCCGTGGCGCGTGGCCGCCGACCCTGATGAACTCGGGACGGTGGGCCCCGAGACCGCGGTCCTGGTCGTTCCCGGCCGCGAGCACGGGCCCGCCCCTGACGGCGTCGCCGCCTCCTGGCTGCTGACCCGAACGGTTCAGTTGCTGGCCCGGCAGAGGGCCGGCGAGCGTCCGGTCGTCCGTGCGGTGACGCGCGGCGTCCGGGAGAGCCTGCTGCAGGAGGCGCTGGGCGACTCGGTGCTGTGGGGTCTCGGCCGGGTGCTGGCCGGTGAGCACCCGGAGCTGTTCGCGGGGGTGGCCGACCTGTCCGCCCGTCCGGCCGACGAGGAGCTGGCCGCCCTGGTCGACCTGGTCCGCGAGGACGCCGGACGGCGACCCGGTGAGGAGGTCGTCTCCCTGCGCGGGGCCCTGCGCGAGGTGCCGAGGCTGGTCGCGGTCGAGCGGGAGCCGGAGTGTGCTGCCCTGGAGTGCCGTGCCGACGGCACCTACCTGGTCACCGGTGGTCTCGGTGTGCTGGGTCTGGAGGTGGCGACCTGGCTGGCGGGCCGAGGCGCCCGGCGTCTTGTGCTGGCGGGCCGGACGGCTCTGCCGCCGCGGTCGCAGTGGCACTCGGTCTCGGATCCCGCGACACGTCAGCGGGTCGACGCGGTGCAGATGCTGGAGGGCCTGGGCGTCACGGTGCGCACCGTCGCCGTCGACGTCGCCGACCGCGAGGCCCTCGCGGCGGCGCTCGACCCGGAGGCGCTGGGACTGCCCCCGATCCGGGGTGTGGTGCACGCGGCCGGGGTGCTCGACAACCGGATGGCCGTCGACGTCGACGAGGCGTCGTTGGCCGCCGTGCTGCGGCCCAAGGCCGCGGGCGCCCTGGCCCTGCACGAGCTCTTCCCCGCCGGCGTTCTCGACTTCATGGTCCTCTTCTCCTCCTGCGGCCAGCTTCTCGGCCTGCCCGGCCAGGCCAGCTACGGCTCGGCCAACGCCTTCCTGGACGCGCTGGCCTGGCATCGCGCGGCCCTCGGCGACCGCACGCTGAGCGTCGCCTGGACCTCCTGGCGCGGGCTGGGGATGTCGACCTCCTCCGAACTGATCGACATCGAGCTGGCCGCCCGCGGCACCGGGGACATCTCGGCCGCCGAGGCCTTCCGCAGCTGGGAGTTCGTCTCCCGCTACGACCTGTCCTACGCGGCGGCCATGCGGATCCTGCCGCCGGAACCCGGAGCGGAGCGCCCTCGGCTGCTGGCCGAACTGGCCGTCCCCGACGCCGACACGCCCGGCCAGGCGGAGACCGAGTGGGCGGCGCTGGCCCCCGAGGAGCTGCGCGGCTACTTGGTGGACGAGGTCCGCTCCCAGGTGGCCGGGGAGCTGAAGTTCGACCCGGACACCTTCGACGTCCGCCGCCCGCTCATGGAGATGGGCCTGGACTCGGTGATGACCGTGGTGATCCGGCGCCGACTGGAGAAGATCTTCCGGCTCTCGCTGCCGAGCACGCTGCTCTGGGACCGCCCCACGGTGGCAGCCATCGGCGAGTTCCTGTTCGAGCTGCTCCAGACCGCGGGCACCGAGGAGACGCGCGGCGAGGAGCCGGAGCTGGTCGAGCCGCTCGTCGGCTGACCCGCTGACAGCACGGCTCAAGGCCATGGCGGGCCGGACGACCGGCCCGCCCGACTACCGGACCCACGGTGCCGCCCGGCTCGCACGAGCTGCCGGCCGGGCGGCACCCGTCAGGGAGGGGAGAAGATGATGCGCACCGGCGTGGTCGGTTGGCCCCGTGAGGCCGCCGACCGGTACATCGCCTCGGGACTGTGGCGACGGCGACCGCTGGGCAGCTGGGTGTGGGACTGGGCGGACCGCTACGGGCACCGCACCGCCGTGGTGGACGGCGCGATCCGGCTCAGCTACCGCGAACTCGCCGAGCGGACGGACGCGTTGGCGGAGCGCCTGCTCGGGCTCGGCCTCGGAAACGGCGACAACCTGCTGGTCCAGCTGCCCAACTGCTGGGAGTTCCTCGGCCTGTTCCTGGCCTGCCAGCGGATCGGGGTGGCGCCGCTGCTGGCGCTGCCGGCGCACCGGGAGCACGAGCTGGCCTACCTCGCGGACCTCGCGGACGCCGCGGCGATCGTCGTACCGGACACACTGCGTGGCTTCGACCACCAGTCGCTGGCCGCGCGGATCGCCTCGGAACGCCCGGGGAACTGCCCGGTACTGGTGCTCGGTGGCGAGCCGGATCCCGGGCATCTGGATCTGTCGGCGATGCTCAGCCCGCGATCCGGCACCACGCAACGACGTGCCCGGCTCGACGCGTTGGCTCCGGAGCCCGAGGAGGTCGCGTTCTTCCTGCTCTCCGGCGGGACGACCGGTCTGCCGAAGATCATCGCGCGGACCCACAACGACTACGAGTACAACGTCCGGCGCAGTGCCGAGGTCTGCGGTTTCTCCCCGGAGACCGTCTACCTCGCGGTGCTGCCGGTGGCCCACAACTTCGCGCTGGGCTGCCCGGGAGTGCTCGGCGCCCTGTCCGTCGGCGGCCGGGTCGTGATGTGCCCGTCGCCGCGTGCCGAGATCGCCTTCCCGGAACTGGCCCGGGAACGGGTCACGGTCACCTCCGTGGTCCCGGCCGTCGCCAGGACCTGGCTGGAGGCCGCCGGCGCCGCCGGCCCGGATCTGGAGAGCCTGCGCGTGCTCCAGGTCGGAGGGTCGGTGCTGCCGGCCGATCTGGCGCAGGGCCTCGCCCCCACTCTGGGCTGCACCCTTCAGCAGGTGTTCGGGATGGCGGAGGGGCTGCTCAACTACACCCGGCTGACCGACCCGCCGTTCGTGGTCAGGACCACCCAGGGCCGGCCGATCTCCGAAGCGGACGAAGTCCTGATCGTCGGTCCCGACGGCCGGCCGGTCGAGGAGGGGGAGACCGGGGAGCTGCTGACCCGCGGCCCCTACACACCGCGGGGCTACTTCCGCGCACCGGAGCACAACGCCCGCGCCTACACGCCGGACGGCTGGTACCGCTCCGGTGACCTGGTGCGCCTCCACCCGAGCGGCAACCTCGTGGTCGAGGGGCGGATCAAGGACCAGGTCAACCGGGGCGGCGAGAAGATCGCGATCGACGAGGTGGAAGGCCTTGTCCGCCGGGTGCCGGGGGTCACGGAGGCGGCCGCCGTCGCCCTGCCCCACCCCCTCCTCGGGGAGTGCGTGGGGGTGTGCGTCGTTCCCGTACCCGGCTCGCACCCGACGCTGGCGCACATCCGGACGTACTTCGAGGAATGCGGCGTAGCGGCCTTCAAGCACCCGGACGAACTGCGGCTCGTGCCGACCCTGCCGCTGACGGCGGTGGGCAAGGTCGACCGCAAGCAGCTGCTGGAGCTGTTCGCCGTCGCACAGCCCACCGCTTCACCCGCCCTCGGCCGTACCGCCTGACGGACCGAGCCATCCGCTCATCGATCAAGGAGTCGATCCATGACCGACCAAGTTCCCGAGGTCGTGCTGTCGCCGGAGCAGGCAGCGCTCCGCCTGAGGGGCGTGGACCATCTCGCCTGGGTGACCTGGAAACCCGAGGAGACCGTGCGGTTCTACCGTGACGTACTGGGTCTTCCCCTGGTGCACGCGATCACCGCCACCGGCTGGGTCAGCGAGACCTTCCCGGACTTCGTCCACTTCTTCTTCGCCCTCGGCAACGGCGACCACCTGGCCTTCTTCTACTACTTCGGGCTTCCCGAGGAGGAGCAGCCCGGTGACCTCATGCACAGGTCCCGGCACCTGGCGCTCCACGTCGACACCGAGCAGGAACTGCTCGACTGGCGGGCCCGGCTCAAGGCGCACGGTGTGCGGGTCACGCCGCCCCTCGCCCACGAGCTGCTGGAGTCGCTCTACTTCGACGACCCCAACGGGATCCAGCTGGAGATCACCCGCCCGCTGCGCCCGTTCGCGCCCATCGACGCCCGGGACGCCGAACTCACCCTGCGCGCCCTGTCCGACGTCACCCGCAGCGGTAAGCCGACCGTGGAGGAGATGTGGCGCCGCAAGGGAGAACTGTCCCGAGCCCACACCGAGGAGCAGAACCGATGACGACCCTGTACGTGCTCGACATCCCCGAGTTCGGTGCCTTCGTTGAGGCCGCCGAGAACCAGCACATGACCGTCCGCCGGGCCGGTGACTACGTCGAGGTGACCGCGGACGGGCCGCTGGAGATCCAACGGGCGCAGGTGGGTGCCAGACCCGCGATCTGGTTCGCGGCCCTGACCGCGGGTTACCGGGGGCGCCTGGTCACCTTGGACGAGGATCGCCTGCTTCTGGTCGATAAGTGACCGGTGGTGTGCGGCTGGTGGCTCGCTCGTGGTGAGGGCGGGAGGTGTGCGGCCGGTGGCTGGCTCGTGGTGCGGGCGGGAGGTGTACGGCCGGTGGCTCATCCGCCGTCCCGGCGGGTGGCGTGCGGCTGGTGGCCCGCCCGTGGTCTCGGCGGGTAGCGGTGTGCCGGCCCGTGGTTCGCCTGTGGTGCTGGTGGGCGTGGTGTGCGGCCGGTGGCTCACTTGCGGTCCGGGTGGGTAGGGGTGTGCGGTCGGCGGCTCGCCCGTGGTCCCGGCGCGTGCGGCCAGTGGTTCGCCTGTGGTCCTGGTCGGCATGGTGTGCGGCCGGTGGCTCATCCGTGGTTCCGGCAGGCGGTGGTGTGCGGCCGTGGCTTACCCGTGGTCTCGGCGGGTGGGCGTGTGTCGGCCCAGCAATGTGCCGGTGGTGTCGAGGAAAGGCAGAAGCGCCGGGGGCTGTTGCCCGTCGCGGCGCCAGGTCGCGTGGATCGGGGCCTCGTACTGGAGCCCCTGCCACGGGACCAGACCGAGGGTCCCCCGGGCCAGGTCCGCGGCCACGGCGATCTGGGGCAGCAACGCACAGCCCATGCCGGCCGCGACGCAGGTCCGCAGGGCGCCGATGCTGGTGAGTTCCGCCGCGACGCGAGGGCGGGGCCCCGGCGCGGATCCGAGTGCCTCCTCGAACATCAGCCGGTAGCTGCAACCGGACTCCGTCACCAGGAAGTCGACGCCCGCGAGATCGGAGGTGGTCACCGACTCCCGTTGGGTCAGCGGGTGGCCCTTGGGGGCCACGACGACGACCGGTTCCGGCACCAGCGGCATGCTCTCCAGGTCCGGGTGGTCCGGGGGCGCGCCGAAAGTGAAACAGAGGTCCAGTGTTCCCTCACGCACTCCGCTGCGGCACTCCTCCCGGTTCCCGGGGCGCAGCACCACATGCACCTTCGGGCAGTCCTCACGGAAGCGGGTCAGCAGCGCGGGGAGCCGGTAGACGCAGAGCGTCTCCGGAGCCCCGATCAGCAACTCCCCTCCGGGGCTGCCGACTTCGGTGACCGCCGCCCTGGCCTCCTCGGCGAGGGAGAGCATTCTCTCGGCGTAGTCGACCAGGCGGCGGCCGGCCGGGGTGAGCCGGAGACCGCGGTTGGACCGCTCGAACAGGCGCACACCCAGATCCTGTTCCAGTGCCTTGATCTGTTCGGTCACGCTCGACTGCGCGTAGTTCAACCGCTCGGCGGCACGCGTCACGTTCAACGCGTCGGCCACCGTCCGGAACGTACTGAGCTGCCGCAACTGCATGATGCTGTCCCCCCGGCGTCGGCATCGGCTCTCCCGATGATGCCATCGGAAGCTCCCGTTTCCGATCGACTTCCGCTCTTGTCAAGCTTGAGTTCCGACCTCTTCGACGGCCACCACACTTCCCCCCGGCCGTTACCGCTTCATGAAAGGTGTGTCATGTCTGCGCCAACTACGCAGGCCTCCGGCGTCTCCGGCAAGGCGCTCGCCGAGGACCCCGGACGTCGACGGCTGCTGCTCATCGGCCTCTCGCTCGGCTACTTCATGGTTCTCCTCGACACCAGCGTGGTGAACGTCGCTCTGCCCGCCATCCGCAGCGACATCGGCGGCGGACTGTCCGGGCTCCAGTGGGTGGTCAACGGCTACACCCTGACCTTCGCCGCCCTGCTGCTCACCATGGGAGCGCTGTCCGACCGTTTCGGCGGGCGCCGGGTCTTCATCGTCGGCACCTGGGCCTTCCTCCTCGCGTCGCTGATCACGGTCTTCTCGCCGAACCTCGGCGTGCTGATCACCATGCGCGCCCTGCTCGGTGTCGCGGGAGCAGCGCTGCTGCCCTCCTCCATGGCCGTCATCGCCACCACCTTCACCGACCCGGCTCAGCGCGCCCGCGCCCTCGGCTCCTGGGCGGCCATCACCGGTGCCGCACTGGCCGCAGGACCGGTCCTCGGCGGCGTCCTCACCGACGCCCTCGGCTGGCGCAGCATCTTCGCCATCAACGTGCCCGTGGCGCTGGTCAGCGTGCTCGTCGCCCGTGCCCACGCGCCCGAGACCAAGCGGAACACCAGCCGTGGGGTGGATCTGCCAGGCCAGGTCAGCGCGGTGCTCGCGCTTGCCGGGCTCACCTTCGCCGTCATCCAGAGCGAGAACCTCGGCTGGGGCTCGAAGCCCGTACTGGGGGCGCTCGCCGTGGCCGTGGTGGCCGGGGTGGTCTTCCTGGTCGTAGAGCGCCGGCCGGCCGGGCCGCGCGGCCCGATGCTCCCGCTGATCCTCTTCCGCAACGCCACCTTCTCGGCCAGTGTGCTCAACGGCCTGCTCGTCAACTTCGGCCTCTCCGGGCTGCTGTTCGTCATGTCCCTGTACTTCCAGCAGGCGCGTGGCCTCTCTGCCCTGCTGGCCGGCTGCGCCTTCCTGCCGCTCACCCTGCCGACGGCCTTCAACCCCGTCTACACGGGCCGGCTGGTCGCGCGATCCGGACCGCGGAAGCCGTCCGTGCTGGGCTTCGGGCTCCTGACGGTCGGTGCGGCCGTTCTCATCGGCGGCGTCACGGGGACGGGAACCGCGCACACCCTGCTGATCGGGATCGGCCTGCTGGCCTTCGGCTTCGGTGTGTCCTTCGCGATTCCCTCCCTGGTGACGGCGACCGTCTCGGCCACACCGAAGGAGCAGGTCGGCATCGCGTCCGGCGTGCTGAACTCCGCACGCCAGACCGGTGCCGTCATCGGGGTCTCGGTACTCGGCTCGGTGCTGCACGCGGCATCCGACTCCACGGACGGCAGCCGTACCGCGCTGATCATCGCCACCGCGGCACTCCTGCTCGGTCTGCTGCTGTCCATCGCGTACATCGGACGGAACAAGCAGTCGGCCTAGCCGACGGACCGGTTGCGTGCCGTCGGCGTCGTTGCCCCGGCATGCAACCGGCCGGCAAAACCGCCGTGCAGGAAAGATCAGGAGCATGACAATAAGAACGTGATCGTTCGCACCGGACCGGGGGAGAAGGATGTTGCACGTCAACATACTTGGCACGCTGAGCGCACGAATAGGCGAGCGTTCCGTGGAACCGACCGCTCTCAAACAGCGCAGAGTTCTGGCTCTGCTCGCGCTGTCCAGGGGGATGGTCTCCAACGACCAGCTCATCGAGGAGATCTGGGAGGAGACCCCGCCCAAGAGCGCGGTGACGGCACTTCAGACCTACGTGCTCGCCCTGCGCAAGCGCATCAGTGGCGCCGGCGTCGACGGAAAACAGATCCTTGTCACCCATGACGGGGGCTACCAGATCAGGCTCGCCGACGGCGGACTGGACGCCGACGTCTTCGGGGAGCACGTGCAGAGGGGGCACCGGCTGGTCGTCGCCCGGGACTTCCAGAGCGCGGTCGACGCGTATCGCAGGGCGGAGAGTCTCTGGCGCGGCGGCCCGTTCACCGACGTGTCACCCGGCCCGCTCCTCGCCATCGAAGCGGCTCGCCTGGAGGAACTGCGCATCGGTGCGATAGAGGGACGCGTCGAGGCGGAACTGCGTCTGGGGCGACATCGCAGCGTCGTGAGTGAACTGAGCGCACTCACGGCTCAGCATCCGCTGCATGAACATCTCCACGCTCAGTACATCCTCGCCCTGCACCGCTCCGGCCGACGGGACCAGGCGCTCGCCGCGTACAGCAGAGTGCGTACCTCGTTGCGACGGGAACTCGGCGTCGAGCCGTCGCCACGGCTGTGGCACCTCCAGCGTGACGTTCTGATGGCCGAGAACCTCTACATCAGCGCGAACGACGAGCTCGGCGGATTCCCGGGCGGGCGGAAGTCCGCCTGAGCGGCGTAGGAGCACAGACCCGGGTCGCGCCGAAATCCCCCGCGGCGCGGCCCGCGAGCGCCGGCCGGGCCCTGGGAGCCCCCGTCTCCAGCAGGGCCCGGCCGGCCGCCGTCCCTCCCACCGTCCCCCGTAGATACGGAGTGTCATGACTTCCCTGCTCGACGGACCGCTCGCCGTTCGTGGAACCGGAGCGAGAGCGGCAGAACTCGGCGAACTGCGAAGAAAGGTGCTGGCGGGGCCGAGTGAGGCGGCGACCCAGGCGCAGCACGCGAAGGGAAAACTGACCGCACGTGAGCGGATCGGGCTGCTGCTGGACGAGGGCTCCTTCACCGAGGTGGAGCCCCTGCGCCGGCACCGGGCCACCGGCTTCGGCCTGGAGGCCAAGAAGCCGTACACCGACGGTGTGATCACCGGCTGGGGCACGGTGGAGGGCCGTACGGTCTTCGTCTACGCCCACGACTTCCGCATCTTCGGCGGCGCACTGGGCGAGGCCCACGCCACGAAGATCCACAAGATCATGGACATGGCCCTCGCGGCGGGCGCGCCCCTGGTGTCGTTGAACGACGGCGCGGGCGCCCGTATCCAGGAGGGTGTCACGGCGCTGGCCGGGTACGGCGGCATCTTCCAGCGCAACACCAAGGCGTCGGGCGTGATCCCGCAGATCAGCGTCATGCTCGGCCCGTGCGCGGGCGGCGCGGCCTACAGCCCCGCCCTGACCGACTTCGTCTTCATGGTCCGCGAGACCTCGCAGATGTTCATCACCGGACCGGACGTCGTCAAGGCCGTCACCGGTGAGCAGATATCGCAGAACGGGCTCGGCGGCGCGGACGTGCACGCCGAGGTCTCGGGCGTGGCGCACTTCGCCTACGACGACGAGCGCGCGTGCCTGGAGGAGGTCCGGTTCCTGCTGTCGATGCTGCCGCAGAACAACCGGGAGACCCCGCCCCAGGAGCTGTCCGAGGACCCGGCCGACCGCCGCTGCGAGGCGCTGCTCGACCTGGTGCCGGCCGACGGCAACCGCCCGTACGACATGCGCAGGGTGATCGAGGAGCTGGCCGACGACGGCCAGTTCATGGAGATCCACGAGCGCTGGGCCACCAACGTGATCTGCGCGCTGACCCGGATGGACGGGCAGGTCGTGGGCGTCGTCGCCAACCAGCCGCAGTCCCTGGCCGGGGTGCTCGACATCCACGCGTCGGAGAAGGCCGCGCGGTTCGTGCAGCTGTGCGACGCGTTCAACATCCCGCTCGTGACGCTCCTGGACGTGCCGGGCTTCCTGCCGGGCGTGGACCAGGAGCACGGCGGCATCATCCGCCACGGCGCCAAACTCCTGTACGCGTACTGCAACGCGACGGTGCCGCGGATCTCGCTGGTACTGCGCAAGGCCTACGGCGGCGCCTACATCGTGATGGACTCCCGCTCGGTGGGCGCGGACCTGGCCTTCGCGTGGCCGACCAACGAGATCGCGGTGATGGGCGCGGAGGGAGCCGCCAACGTGATCTTCCGTCGTGACATCGCCGCCGCCGACGACCCCGAGGCCAAGCGCGTCGAGATGGTGCAGCACTACAAGGACGAGCTGATGCACCCCTATTACGCGGCCGAACGCGGCCTGGTCGACGATGTCATCGACCCCGCCGCCACCCGCGAGGTCCTCATCCGCTCCCTGCGGATGCTCTGCACCAAGCACGCGGACCTACCCGCCCGCAAACACGGCAACCCGCCCCAGTAGTCACCCGGTACCGAGGAAGGCAGCGATGACCCCCGCCACCACGCCGATGGTCCAGATCGTCAAGGGCGAGCTCACCGAGGACGAGCTCGCCGCACTCACCGCCGTGCTCCTGGCCCGCGCGGCCGCGGCCCGCCGTACGGCCCGGACCCGTCCCGCGCACGGCGGCCGGCACCCTCGGGCCGGCTGGCGCCGCCTGGAGCGCGTCACCCTCTACCGCAACCCCGTCAGCTGGCACTGACCATGGAGACCTCCATGCCGGGCCGTGCCGGGAACGGCAGCGTGCCGCGCGAGTCGTTCGCCCCGGAGGAGATGACCGCCCGGGAGTTCTACGGCCTCCTCACCGCCCTGGTCGTGCCCCGGCCGATCGCGTGGGTGTCGACGATCGGACGGGACGGGGTCGACAATCTGGCGCCGCACTCGTTCTTCACCGTCGCGTCCGTGGAGCCGCCCGTCGTGCAGTTCACTTCGGTGGGGCGCAAGGACACCTTGCGCAACGTCGAGGAGACCGGCGAGTTCGTCGTCAACCTGGCCTGCGAGAGGGACTTCGAGACGATCAACGCCACGGCCACGGACTTCCCCCGCGGAATCAGCGAGTTCGAGGCCCTCGGTATCCGACGGGAGCCGAGCGTGTCGGTCGGGCCGCCCCGGGTCGCGGGGGCACCGGCCGTGCTGGAGTGCGCGTTGCACAGCACTCTGCGGATCGGTGACTCCACCCTCGTCTTCGGCCGCGTGCTGCACGCCGCCGTCCACCGGGAGATGCTCGTCGACGGGCACCCGGACAGCGCCCTGTTGCGGCCGCTGGCACGGCTCGGCAAGGACGAGTGGGCAACGCTGGGTGCGGTGCGCGAGATCAAGCGGGTCCGCTACGGACACGGGCCCGGCGCGTCCTCCTGATCGTGTGAACGCTGTTGCCGCGCGGGTGGAGGAGCGGTCGTCGCGGCGGGCACGTGGCGCTGCGGGTCGGCTCGGCACCTTCCGTGTCACGCGGACGGCGGGGGACCGGGCCCGGTCGTGCCCTTCGCGTTGCGGAGAGAGGGCGCGCTGAGCCGCCGCCGGCCGGTCCCCTCCTCGTAGCGTCCGACGCCGTCGCCACCGAGCCGTGTTTGACCTGTGTCACTCTCGGGGTAAGGTCTCCGGCTCGATTGGCCAGGCCCGTGCCCCGTATGGCAGACTAGCGGGGTTGCTCGGTCGAGTGTTGATGCTGCGCGCCTCCCGCCGGGAGGACCGGAAGCGAGTCCCACAGTACTCGTCGCCCTAACTGCCCTATGGCAGCGCTGGGGCGGACGTACGGGAATCTTTCGGGAAGCGGAGTGCGGCACTGGCCAGGCGCCCGGTGGACCTCTTTCCCAGACAAGGGATGTTCGAACAAGGGACATCTGTGTCAGTGAGAGTGCGACACGCCCGACCGCGTGGGTCGGCGGAGGTTCGAGGGAATACCGGGTTCCAGAGCTGTAAAGAGACAGGACTACGGAGTAGCCATGGCGGGACAGAAGATCCGCATCCGGCTCAAGGCCTACGACCACGAGGTCATCGACTCCTCGGCGAAGAAGATCGTCGAGACGGTGACCCGCACTGGTGCGTCGGTCGCGGGCCCGGTGCCGCTGCCCACTGAGAAGAACGTGTACTGCGTCATCAAGTCGCCGCACAAGTACAAGGACTCGCGCGAGCACTTCGAGATGCGCACGCACAAGCGCCTGATCGACATCCTCGACCCGACCCCCAAGACCGTTGACTCTCTGATGCGACTCGACCTCCCGGCCGGTGTCGACATCGAGATCAAGCTCTGAAGGCCGGTGATCTGAGAATGGCTAAGCAGATCAAGGGCATCCTGGGCGAGAAGCTCGGCATGACGCAGGTGTGGGACGAGAACAACCGTGTTGTTCCGGTCACCGTCGTCAAGGCCGGCCCCAACGTCGTCACCCAGGTCCGCACGAACGACGTCGACGGCTACGAGTCGGTCCAGATCGCCTTCGGCGAGATCGACCCGCGCAAGGTGAACAAGCCCCTCAAGGGCCACTTCGCCAAGGCCGACGTCACGCCCCGCCGTCACCTCGTCGAGATCCGCACCGCGGACGCCTCCGAGTACACGCTGGGCCAGGAGATCTCCGCCGAGGTCTTCGAGGCCGGCGTCAAGGTGGACGTGACCGGCAAGAGCAAGGGCAAGGGCTTCGCCGGCGTCATGAAGCGTCACAACTTCAAGGGCCTCGGCGCCGGTCACGGCACCCAGCGCAAGCACCGCTCTCCCGGCTCCATCGGTGGCTGCGCCACCCCGGGCCGTGTGTTCAAGGGCCTCCGCATGGCGGGTCGCATGGGCAACGAGCGGGTCACCACCCAGAACCTGACCGTTCACGCCGTTGACGCGGAGAAGGGCCTGCTCCTCATCAAGGGCGCGGTTCCTGGTCCGAACGGCGGCCTCGTCCTGGTCCGCACCGCGGCCAAGGGGGCCTGAGGACTATGAGCACCATTGACATTCTGTCGCCCTCCGGCGACACCGCCGGGACCGTCGAGCTCCCGGCCGAGATCTTCGACGTCGAGAAGGTCAGCATCCCGCTGATCCACCAGGTCGTCGTCGCGCAGCTGGCCGCCGCCCGTCAGGGCACGCACAAGGTCAAGACGCGTGGCGAGGTCCGTGGTGGCGGCAAGAAGCCGTACCGCCAGAAGGGCACCGGCCGCGCCCGTCAGGGTTCGACCCGTGCGCCGCAGTTCGCCGGCGGTGGCGTCGTCCACGGCCCCGTGCCGCGTGACTACTCGCAGCGGACCCCGAAGAAGATGAAGGCCGCGGCCCTGCGCCACGCCCTCACCGACCGGGCCCGACACAACCGGATCCACGTCGTCTCCGGCGTCGTCGAGGGTGAGAACCCGTCGACGAAGGCCGCCAAGTCGCTGTTCGGCAAGATCTCGGAGCGCAAGAACCTGCTCCTGGTCGTCGAGCGTGCCGACGAGGCCGCGTGGCTGTCCGCCCGCAACCTGCCCCAGGTCCACATCCTGGAGCCGGGCCAGCTGAACACGTACGACGTTCTCGTCTCGGACGACGTGGTCTTCACCCAGGCCGCTTTCGAGTCCTTCGTGTCTGGCCCCAAGGCCGCTGACACCGAAGGGAGCGAAGCCTGATGGCTACGCGTCACCCGAGCATCGCCTCGAAGGCCGCCAAGGCAGCCAAGGCCGCGCGCGTCGCCAAGGCGCGCCGCCACGCCGCCGAGGGCAAGAACACCGTCGTCACGCCGGCGAGCAAGGCCTTCACGGACCCCCGTGACGTCCTGCTGAAGCCGGTCGTGTCCGAGAAGAGCTACGCGCTTCTCGACGAGGGCAAGTACACGTTCATCGTGGCCCCCGGCGCCAACAAGACCCAGATCAAGCAGGCCGTCCAGGCGGTCTTCTCGGTCAAGGTCACCGGCGTCAACACGATCAACCGCCAGGGCAAGCGCAAGCGGACCCGCACGGGCTTCGGCAAGCGTGCCGACAGCAAGCGCGCGATCGTGACCCTTGCCGAGGGCGACCGTATCGACATCTTCGGCGGTCCGACCGCGTAAGCGGGTCGGATCGTCCGATATCGGACGAGGACTGAGAAATGGGAATCCGCAAGTACAAGCCGACTACGCCGGGCCGTCGTGGCTCCAGCGTCGCCGACTTCGTCGAGGTCACGCGGTCCACGCCGGAGAAGTCGCTGGTCCGCCCCCTGCACAGCAAGGGCGGCCGTAACAACGCCGGTCGTGTGACCGTTCGCCACCAGGGTGGCGGACACAAGCGCGCCTACCGTGTCATCGACTTCCGTCGCCATGACAAGGACGGCGTGCCGGCGAAGGTCGCGCACATCGAGTACGACCCCAACCGCACTGCGCGCATCGCGCTGCTGCACTACGCGGACGGCGAGAAGCGCTACATCCTCGCCCCGCGCAACCTGCAGCAGGGTGACCGCGTCGAGAACGGTCCCGGGGCCGACATCAAGCCGGGCAACAACCTGGCGCTCCGCAACATCCCGGTCGGTACCACGATCCACGCGATCGAGATCCGTCCCGGTGGCGGCGCCAAGTTCGCCCGCTCCGCCGGTGCCTCGGTGCAGCTGCTCGCGAAGGAGGGCACGATGGCCCACCTTCGTATGCCGTCCGGCGAGATCCGCCTGGTCGACCAGCGCTGCCGCGCCACGGTCGGCGAGGTCGGCAACGCCGAGCAGAGCAACATCAACTGGGGCAAGGCCGGCCGCAAGCGCTGGCTGGGCGTCCGCCCGACCGTTCGCGGTGTGGCGATGAACCCGGTTGACCACCCCCACGGTGGTGGTGAGGGCAAGACCTCCGGTGGTCGCCACCCGGTCAGCCCCTGGGGTCAGAAGGAGGGTCGTACTCGTTCGCCGAAGAAGGCTTCGAACAAGTACATCGTCCGCCGCCGCAAGACGAACAAGAAGCGCTAGGAGCGGGTTTAGATGCCGCGCAGTCTCAAGAAGGGGCCCTTCGTCGACGACCACCTGATCAAGAAGGTGGACGCCCAGAACGAAGCAGGCACCAAGAACGTCATCAAGACCTGGTCCCGTCGCTCCATGATCGTGCCGGCCATGCTCGGCCACACGCTCGCGGTGCACAACGGCAAGACCCACATCCCGGTGTTCGTCACCGAGTCGATGGTCGGCCACAAGCTCGGCGAGTTCTCGCCGACGCGCACCTTCCGGGGTCACGTCAAGGACGACCGGAAGTCGAAGCGCCGCTAAACGCGGATCGCATTCAGACACGTAAGTAACTGAGAGGGACAACCATGGAAGCCAGGGCCCAGGCGCGGTACATCCGCGTTACGCCCATGAAGGCCCGCCGCGTGGTGGACCTTATCCGTGGCATGGACGCCACGGAGGCTCAGGCGGTCCTGCGATTCGCTCCGCAGGCCGCCTCAGTGCCCGTCGGCAAGGTGCTGGACAGCGCCATCGCCAACGCCGCGCACAACTACGACCACACCGACGCCGACAGCCTCTTCATCTCCGAGGCGTACGTCGACGAGGGCCCGACCCTGAAGCGGTTCCGGCCGCGCGCCCAGGGCCGTGCCTACCGGATCCGCAAGCGGACCAGCCACATCACCGTGGTCGTCAGCAGCAAGGAAGGAACCCGGTAATGGGCCAGAAGGTTAACCCGCATGGGTTCCGGCTCGGTGTCACCACGGACTTCAAGTCCCGGTGGTACGCCGACAAGCTGTACAAGGACTACGTCAAGGAAGACGTCGCCATCCGTCGGATGATGACGTCCGGCATGGAGCGCGCCGGCATCTCGAAGGTGGAGATCGAGCGCACCCGTGACCGTGTGCGTGTGGACATCCACACCGCTCGTCCGGGCATCGTCATCGGCCGCCGTGGCGCCGAGGCCGACCGCATCCGCGGCGACCTCGAGAAGCTCACGGGCAAGCAGGTCCAGCTGAACATCCTCGAGGTCAAGAACCCCGAGACGGACGCTCAGCTGGTTGCTCAGGCCGTCGCCGAGCAGCTCTCCTCCCGCGTCTCCTTCCGTCGCGCCATGCGTAAGAGCATGCAGTCGGCGATGAAGGCGGGCGCCAAGGGCATCAAGATCCAGTGCGGTGGCCGCCTCGGTGGCGCCGAGATGTCCCGCTCGGAGTTCTACCGCGAGGGCCGCGTGCCCCTGCACACGCTCCGCGCGAACGTGGACTACGGCTTCTTCGAGGCCAAGACGACCTTCGGCCGCATCGGTGTGAAGGTCTGGATCTACAAGGGCGATGTCAAGAACATCGCCGAGGTCCGCGCCGAGAACGCTGCCGCCCGTGCGGGTAACCGCCCGGCTCGCGGTGGCGGTGCCGACCGCCCGGCCCGTGGTGGCCGCGGTGGCGAGCGGCGCGGTCGTAAGCCGCAGCAGGCTGCTGGCGCCGAGGCCCCCAAGGCCGAAGCTCCCGCCGCCGCTCCGGCTGAGAGCACCGGAACGGAGGCCTGACCGTCATGCTGATCCCCCGTAGGGTCAAGCACCGCAAGCAGCACCACCCGAAGCGTCGTGGTCAGGCCAAGGGCGGTACGACGGTCGCGTTCGGCGAGTACGGCATCCAGGCCCTCACGCCGGCGTACGTGACCAACCGCCAGATCGAGGCGGCCCGTATCGCGATGACCCGCCACATCAAGCGTGGCGGCAAGGTCTGGATCAACATCTACCCGGACCGCCCGCTCACGAAGAAGCCTGCCGAGACCCGCATGGGTTCCGGTAAGGGTTCGCCGGAGTGGTGGATCGCGAACGTGCACCCGGGCCGGGTCATGTTCGAGCTGTCCTACCCCAACGAGAAGATCGCCCGTGAGGCGCTTACTCGCGCAGCCCACAAGCTGCCGATGAAGTGCCGGATCGTCAAGCGCGAGGCAGGTGAAGCGTGATGTCGGCCGGTACCAAGGCGTCCGAGCTGCGCGAACTGGGTGACGAGGAGCTGCTGAACAAGCTCCGCGAAGCCAAGGAAGAGCTGTTCAACCTCCGCTTCCAGGCGGCGACCGGTCAGCTCGAGAACCACGGTCGGCTCAAGGCCGTCCGTAAGGACATCGCGCGGATCTACACCCTGATGCGTGAGCGCGAGCTGGGCATCGAGACGGTGGAGAGCGCCTGATGAGTGAGAGCAACGTGACTGAGCAGACTGCAGAGGCCCGCGGCTTCCGCAAGACCCGTGAGGGTCTCGTCGTCAGCGACAAGATGGACAAGACCGTCGTCGTCGCCGTCGAGGACCGCGTCAAGCACGCGCTGTACGGCAAGGTCATCCGCCGTACCAACAAGCTCAAGGCGCACGACGAGCAGAACGCTGCCGGCGTCGGCGACCGGGTCCTCCTCGCGGAGACCCGCCCGCTGTCCGCCACGAAGCGCTGGCGCATCGTCGAGATCCTCGAGAAGGCGAAGTAATCAAGCGGGGGTTCGCCCCCCGCTGACCCCGCCGGGGCTTCGGCCCCGGCACCCGCTGGGGGCTGGTGTTCCCGCCGCGGCCCTCGGGCTCGGCGCGCCGCCCCCGGCGGACAGGGTTCTTCCCTTCTAGAGGCGCAAGTAATTCCTGCGGGGCAAATCCGCAGGACGGTTCCGCCAGGCTCGCAGGTTCGCCCCGTAAGGGCCCTGCGGGAACCGGCAGACAAACAGGAGATAGACGTGATCCAGCAGGAGTCGCGACTGCGTGTCGCCGACAACACTGGTGCGAAGGAGATCCTTTGCATCCGTGTGCTCGGTGGCTCCGGTCGCCGCTACGCGGGCATCGGTGACGTCATCGTCGCCACCGTCAAGGACGCGATCCCCGGTGGCAACGTGAAGAAGGGTGACGTCGTCAAGGCGGTCATCGTTCGCACCGTCAAGGAGCGCCGCCGTCCGGACGGCTCGTACATCCGCTTCGACGAGAACGCCGCCGTCATTCTGAAGAACGACGGCGACCCTCGCGGCACCCGTATCTTCGGCCCCGTCGGCCGTGAGCTGCGCGAGAAGAAGTTCATGAAGATCATCTCGCTCGCGCCGGAGGTGCTGTAAGCATGAAGATCAAGAAGGGCGACCTGGTCCAGGTCATCACCGGTAAGGACAAGGGCAAGCAGGGCAAGGTCATCGCGGCCTTCCCCCGCGAGGACCGCGTCCTGGTCGAGGGTGTCAACCGGGTCAAGAAGCACACCAAGGCCGGCCCGACCGCTCGCGGTTCGCAGGCCGGTGGCATCGTCACGACCGAGGCGCCGATCCACGTCTCCAACGTCCAGCTGGTCGTTGAGAAGGACGGCAACAAGGTCGTCACGCGTGTCGGTTACCGCTTCGACGACGAGGGCAACAAGATCCGCGTTGCCAAGCGGACGGGTGAGGACATCTGATGGCTACCACCACCACTCCGCGTCTCAAGACGAAGTACCGCGAGGAGATCGCGGGCAAGCTGCGTGACGAGTTCAAGTACGAGAACGTCATGCAGATCCCCGGCCTCGTCAAGATCGTGGTCAACATGGGTGTGGGCGACGCCGCCCGCGACTCCAAGCTGATCGAGGGCGCCATCCGCGACCTCACCACGATCACCGGTCAGAAGCCGGCCGTCACCAAGGCCCGTAAGTCCATCGCGCAGTTCAAGCTGCGTGAGGGCCAGCCGATCGGTGCCCACGTCACGCTCCGTGGCGACCGCATGTGGGAGTTCCTGGACCGCACCCTGTCGCTCGCGCTGCCGCGCATCCGCGACTTCCGTGGTCTGTCCCCCAAGCAGTTCGACGGCCGTGGCAACTACACCTTCGGTCTCACCGAGCAGGTCATGTTCCACGAGATCGACCAGGACAAGATCGACCGTACCCGGGGCATGGACATCACCGTGGTGACCACGGCGACCAACGACGCTGAGGGCCGCGCGCTCCTTCGTCACCTCGGCTTCCCCTTCAAGGAGGCGTGAGCGAGATGGCGAAGAAGGCTCTGATTGCCAAGGCTGCTCGCAAGCCCAAGTTCGGTGTGCGTGCGTACACCCGCTGCCAGCGCTGCGGCCGTCCGCACTCCGTGTACCGCAAGTTCGGCCTCTGCCGTGTGTGCCTTCGTGAGATGGCTCACCGTGGCGAGCTGCCGGGCGTGACCAAGAGCTCCTGGTAATCCCCTACTTGGGGATACCTGAAGCTCTCGGTAAGCAAAGGGTTTGGTCAGGGGCCCACCCCTCCATGGCTTAGGCTGGGAGGGTTGGGCGCCCTGACGCCCGTACGACTTACTACGCCGTAGGTCCACCGCACCGCACCCGCCTCGTCTCGGATCGAGGAGAGGGATGGGCACCTGGAAACCCCGGCGAGAGAGGCCGAAGGCCAATTCATGACCATGACTGATCCGATCGCAGACATGCTTACGCGTCTGCGGAACGCGAACTCGGCATACCACGACTCCGTGACGATGCCGGCGTCCAAGATCAAGTCTCACATCGCGGAGATCCTCCAGCAGGAGGGCTTCATCACGGGCTGGAAGGTCGAGGACGCCGAGGTCGGCAAGAACCTCGTCCTGGAGCTGAAGTTCGGCCCCAACCGTGAGCGCTCCATCGCGGGCATCAAGCGGATCTCCAAGCCCGGTCTCCGGGTTTACGCGAAGTCCACCTCCCTGCCGAAGGTGCTGGGCGGCCTCGGCGTGGCGATCATCTCCACGTCGCACGGGCTCCTCACCGACAAGCAGGCCGGCAAGAAGGGCGTGGGTGGGGAAGTCCTCGCCTACGTCTGGTAGCGGAAGGGAACGGAGGAAACAGCTATGTCGCGTATTGGCAAGCTCCCCATCACGGTTCCCGCCGGCGTGGACGTCACCATCGACGGCCGTACGGTGTCGGTGAAGGGGCCCAAGGGCACCCTCTCGCACACTGTTGCCGCGCCGATCGACATCGCCAAGGGTGAGGACGGCGTTCTGAACGTCACCCGCCCCAACGACGAGCGTCAGAACAAGGCCCTGCACGGCCTGTCCCGCACGCTGGTGGCGAACATGATCACCGGCGTGACCCAGGGTTACGTGAAGAAGCTCGAGATCAGCGGTGTCGGTTACCGCGTGACGGCCAAGGGTTCGAACCTCGAGTTCGCTCTCGGCTACAGCCACCCGATCACTGTCGAGGCCCCCGAGGGCATCACCTTCAAGGTGGAGGCCCCCACCCGGTTCTCGGTCGAGGGCATCGACAAGCAGAAGGTCGGCGAGGTTGCGGCCAACATCCGCAAGCTGCGCAAGCCCGACCCGTACAAGGCCAAGGGCGTCAAGTACGAGGGCGAAGTCATCCGCCGCAAGGTCGGAAAGGCGGGTAAGTAAGCCATGGCATACGGACAGAAGATCCTGAAGGGCGACGCCTACAAGCGCGCCGCGATCAAGCGCCGTCACATCCGGATCCGCAAGCGGATCTCCGGTACGGCGGAGCGTCCCCGTCTGGTCGTTACCCGCTCGAACCGCCACATCGTGGCCCAGGTGATCGACGACATCAAGGGTCACACCCTGGCGTCGGCGTCCACCCTGGACACCACGGTCCGCGGTGGCGAGGGCGACAAGTCCGCGCAGGCCAAGCAGGTCGGTGCCCTGGTCGCCGAGCGTGCCAAGGCCGCCGGTGTCGAGGCCGTCGTATTCGACCGTGGTGGCAACCAGTACGCCGGGCGCATCGCCGCTCTGGCGGACGCCGCCCGCGAAGCCGGGCTCAAGTTCTGAGCCGCTCGTAGCTAGCGGAAAGAGAGAGGTAATCCAATGGCTGGACCCCAGCGCCGCGGAAGCGGTGCCGGTGGCGGCGAGCGGCGGGACCGTAAGGGTCGTGACGGTGGCGCTGCCGCCGCCGAGAAGACCGCTTACGTTGAGCGTGTCGTCGCGATCAACCGTGTCGCCAAGGTTGTGAAGGGTGGTCGTCGCTTCAGCTTCACTGCGCTCGTCGTAGTGGGCGATGGCGATGGCACCGTCGGTGTCGGCTACGGCAAGGCCAAGGAGGTGCCGGCCGCCATCGCCAAGGGTGTTGAGGAGGCCAAGAAGCACTTCTTCAAGGTCCCCCGTATTCAGGGCACCATCCCGCACCCGATCACGGGTGAGAAGGCTGCCGGCGTCGTTCTCCTCAAGCCGGCTTCGCCGGGTACCGGTGTTATCGCCGGTGGTCCCGTGCGTGCCGTCCTGGAGTGCGCCGGTATCCACGACGTGCTGTCGAAGTCGCTCGGCTCGTCGAACGCGATCAACATCGTGCACGCGACCGTGGAGGCCCTGAAGGGTCTGCAGCGTCCCGAGGAGATCGCGGCCCGCCGTGGTCTGCCGCTCGAGGACGTCGCTCCCGCGGCTCTGCTGCGTGCGCGTGCCGGGGCTGGTGCTGCGTAATGGCTCAGCTCAAGATCACGCAGACGAAGTCGTACATCGGCAGCAAGCAGAACCACCGTGACACCCTGCGCTCCCTTGGTCTCAAGGGCATCAACACGCAGGTCGTCAAGGAGGACCGCCCCGAGTTCCGCGGCATGGTGCACACCGTCCGCCACCTCGTGACGGTCGAGGAGGTCGACTGATCATGGCGGAGAACAACCCGCTCAAGATCCACAACCTCCGTCCCGCCCCGGGCGCCAAGACCGCCAAGACCCGTGTGGGTCGTGGTGAGGCGTCGAAGGGTAAGACGGCCGGTCGTGGTACCAAGGGCACGAAGGCCCGCTACCAGGTTCCGGAGCGCTTCGAGGGTGGGCAGATGCCCCTCCACATGCGTCTTCCGAAGCTGAAGGGCTTCAAGAACCCGTTCAAGACCGAGTTCCAGGTCGTGAACCTCGACAAGCTGGCCGCGCTCTACCCCGAGGGTGGCGAGGTCACGGTCGAGGGTCTGGTGGCCAAGGGTGCCGTTCGCAAGAACAGCCTCGTCAAGGTCCTCGGCCAGGGTGAGATCTCCGTGGCGCTGCAGGTGACGGTCGACGCCGTCTCCGGCTCCGCCAAGGAGAAGATCACCGCCGCCGGCGGCACGGTCACCGAGCTCGTCTGAGCACGATGACGTAAAGCAGTACCCACCGGGGATACCTCACAACGGGGTATCCCCGGTTGGTCGTTCCACGGCAGGCGGGGGCCCGGGTAAGGTGGCCTGCACTGCTTTCCCACATATTCGTCGAACCTCAAGACCGTCACCCTTGACGCAGTAGCGCGGGGGTCGCAGGAGGCACCGTGCTCACCGCGTTCGCCCGGGCGTTCAAGACGCCCGACCTGCGCAAGAAGCTGCTCTTCACGCTCGCCATCATCGTGGTGTACCGCGTTGGTACCCACGTCCCGATCCCCGGCGTCGACTACAAGTCCGTCCAGGCGTGTGTGGACCAGGCGTCCGGCAACCAGGGCCTCTTCGGTCTGGTCAACATGTTCAGCGGCGGCGCGCTGCTGCAGATCACGATCTTCGCCCTCGGCATCATGCCGTACATCACGGCGAGCATCATCCTGCAGCTGCTGACCGTGGTCATCCCGCGCCTGGAAGCCCTCAAGAAGGAGGGCCAGGCCGGTACGGCGAAGATCACGCAGTACACCCGCTACCTGACGGTGGCGCTCGCCATCCTGCAGGGCACCGGCCTGGTGGCCACCGCCCGCAGCGGCGCCCTCTTCTCCGGCTGCACCGTCGCGTCCAGCATCGTGCCGGACCGCGCGATCTTCACCACCATCGTCATGGTCATCACCATGACCGCCGGTACGGCCGTCGTCATGTGGCTCGGTGAGCTCATCACCGACCGCGGCATCGGCAACGGCATGTCGATCCTGATGTTCATCTCGATCGCCGCCACCTTCCCGTCCGCGCTGTGGGCCATCAAGAAGCAGGGCACCCTGGCCGACGGCTGGATCGAGTTCGGTACGGTCATCGCGGTCGGCCTGGTCATGGTCGGCCTGGTGGTCTTCGTCGAGCAGGCTCAGCGCCGCATTCCCGTCCAGTACGCGAAGCGCATGATCGGCCGTCGTTCCTACGGCGGTACGTCGACGTACATCCCGCTGAAGGTCAACCAGGCCGGTGTGATTCCCGTCATCTTCGCGTCGTCGCTGCTCTACATCCCGGCACTGATCGCGCAGTTCTCGAGCGGCAACTCGGGCTGGAAAACCTGGATCGAGGCCAACCTGGTCAAGGGTGATCACCCGATCTACATCACCCTCTACTTCCTGCTGATCGTGTTCTTCGCGTTCTTCTATGTGGCGATCTCCTTCAACCCCGAGGAAGTCGCCGACAACATGAAGAAGTATGGTGGCTTCATCCCGGGCATCCGGGCTGGCCGACCGACCGCTGAGTATCTGAGCTACGTACTCAACCGGATCACCTGGCCGGGTTCGCTGTACTTGGGTCTGATCGCTCTTGTGCCAACGATGGCGTTGGTCGGCTTCGGGGCAAGCCAGAACTTCCCGTTCGGCGGGACCAGCATCCTGATCATCGTGGGTGTCGGTCTTGAGACGGTGAAGCAGATCGAGAGCCAGCTCCAGCAGCGCAATTACGAAGGGTTCCTCCGCTGATGCGTATCGTCCTCGTCGGGCCGCCGGGTGCCGGCAAGGGAACGCAGGCCGCGTTCCTCGCCTCGAACCTGTCGATCCCGCACATCTCCACGGGCGACCTGTTCCGCGCCAACATCAGCCGGCAGACGGATCTCGGCAAACTCGCGAAGTCCTACATGGACGCGGGCAACCTGGTTCCGGACGAGGTCACCATCGGCATGGCCAAGGACCGCATGGAGCAGCCCGACGCCGAGAACGGCTTCCTGCTCGACGGCTTCCCGCGGAACGTCTCGCAGGCCGAGTCGCTCGACGAGATGCTGCAGACCGAGGGCATGAAGCTGGACGCGGTGCTGGACCTCGAGGTCCCCGAGGAGGAGGTCGTCAAGCGCATCGCCGGCCGCCGCATCTGCCGTCAGGACTCGGCGCACGTCTTCCACGTCTCGTACAAGGCGCCGAAGCAGGAAGGCGTCTGTGACGTCTGCGGCGGCGAGCTGTACCAGCGCGACGACGACTCCGAGGAGACGGTCCGCAAGCGGCTGGAGGTCTACCACACCCAGACCGAGCCGATCATCGACTACTACAAGGCCCAGGGCCTGGTGGTCACGATCTCGGCGCTCGGCAAGGTGGAGGACGTCACCGGCCGCGCCATGGAGGCGCTCAAGCGCGAGGACGACGCCGCCTAGCGGCTTCTCTCCGCAGTACGTCAGCCGCGGTTCCCGCACAGGGGGCCGCGGCTGCTGCGTGGGTGCACGTATCGTTGGGGGCACCCGTCCCACTTCCTTTGAAAGGCCCCCGCCAGCATGGTGCAGATCAAGACCCCCGAGCAGATCGCCAAGATGCGTGAGGCGGGCCTTGTCGTCGCCGCCATCCACGCGGCGACACGTGAGGCCGCGGTGCCCGGGGCGACGACCAGGGATCTCGACCAGGTCGCGCGCAAGGTCCTCGCGGAGCACGACGCGAAGCCCAACTTCCTGGGGTACGGCGGTTTCCCGGCCACGATCTGCACCTCCGTGAACGAGGTCGTCGTCCACGGCATCCCCTCCGACGAGGTCGTCCTCAAGGACGGGGACATCATCTCCATCGACTGCGGCGCGATCATCGACGGCTGGCACGGGGACGCGGCCTACACGGCCTTCGTGGGCTCGGGGCACGCCCCCGAGCTGATCGAGCTCTCCCGGGTCACCGAGGAGTCGATGTGGGCCGGCATCGCGGCGATGAAGCAGGGCAACCGGCTCGTCGACGTCTCCCGGGCCATCGAGACGTACATCCGGCGCCAGCCGAAGCCCGGGGGCGGGCGGTACGGGATCATCGAGGACTACGGCGGTCACGGCATCGGCACCGAGATGCACATGGACCCGCATCTGCTGAACTACGTCGACCGGCGCCGGGGGAAGGGGCCGAAGCTGGTCACCGGGTTCTGCCTGGCGATCGAGCCGATGGTGTCGTTGGGGACGCCGAAGACGGAGGTCCTGTCGGACGACTGGACGGTCATCACGACGGACGGTACGTGGTCTTCTCACTGGGAGCACTCGGTGGCGCTGACCGACGAGGGGCCCTTGGTGCTTACAGCTCCGGACGGTGGTAAGGCGAAGCTGGCGGAGCATGGGGTTGTCGCGGCTCCGGATCCGTTGGCCTAACGATCGCGGCGGCGACCACACCGGCGCTTAAGGATCTCTGTGTTGGGGCATGAATCCTCGATTCGTCTTTCTGGGGCCCCTGACGTAGACTGACTCGTCGACTCTCGTGCACCCGCATGTCCTCATGCGCCGGCGGGAGTCGATCAAGGTAGTCGATTCGAAGGGCGAAGCGTGGCCAAGAAGCAAGGTGCCATCGAGATCGAGGGCACTGTCGTCGAGTCTCTTCCGAACGCCATGTTCAAGGTCGAGCTCCAGAACGGCCACCAGGTCCTGGCACACATCAGCGGCAAGATGCGTATGCACTACATCCGCATCCTCCCTGACGACCGGGTCGTGGTGGAGCTGTCTCCGTACGACCTGACGCGTGGCCGGATCGTCTACCGGTACAAGTAGATCCCTCTGACTCGGAGAACCTCAATCTCATGAAGGTCAAGCCGAGCGTCAAGAAGATCTGCGACAAGTGCAGGGTGATCCGCCGTCACGGTCGGGTCATGGTCATCTGCGAGAACCCGCGCCACAAGCAGCGCCAGGGCTGACGCACGACCAATCCCTCTGCATCGAGATCGCAGAGATTCGCGCGACGCGAGCTGAAATGTAAATACGCGGAACCCAGGTGCCCCACGGTGCCTGACACCCTCGGTTCGGAGGCCGAGGACCCAGTTCGTACCTGGTACGGCGGCTGGGAATCGGTTCTGTGTCAGACCTCCGAAGATCACCAGGAGCCATTGAATGGCACGCGTTTCCGGTGTTGACATCCCGCGCGAAAAGCGCGTGGAGGTCGCCCTGACCTACGTGTTCGGTATCGGCCGGACTCTGTCCCAGCTGACGCTGGCCGAGACCGGCATCGACCCGAACACCCGCGTTCGCGACCTCTCCGAGGAGCAGCTCGTCGCGATTCGTGAGTACGTCGACAACAACATCAAGACCGAGGGTGACCTCCGTCGCGAGATCCAGGCCGACATCCGCCGCAAGGTCGAGATCGGCTGCTACCAGGGTCTGCGGCACCGCCGTGGTCTGCCCGTCCGTGGTCAGCGCACCAGCACGAACGCTCGTACCCGCAAGGGCCCGCGTCGCGCGATCGCCGGCAAGAAGAAGCCGGGCAAGAAGTAGTCCTCAGCGGACAACGCTTCATCAGCGGTCTTCGCTGTAGGACCGACCACCTCCCCGTAGGAGAAGTAGATGCCCCCCAAGGGTCGTCAGGGCGCTGCCAAGAAGGTGCGCCGCAAGGAAAAGAAGAACGTCGCTCACGGGCACGCCCACATCAAGAGCACGTTCAACAACACGATCGTCTCGATCACGGACCCCTCGGGCAACGTGATCTCCTGGGCCTCCGCCGGCCACGTCGGCTTCAAGGGCTCGCGCAAGTCCACCCCCTTCGCCGCGCAGATGGCCGCCGAGTCGGCCGCCCGTCGCGCGCAGGAGCACGGCATGCGCAAGGTGGACGTGTTCGTCAAGGGTCCCGGCTCCGGCCGTGAGACCGCGATCCGCTCCCTCCAGGCCACCGGCCTCGAGGTCGGCTCGATCCAGGACGTCACCCCCACCCCGCACAACGGCTGCCGTCCGCCCAAGCGCCGCCGCGTCTGACGCACGGTTGTCTTAGGTTTCGGGCGGTACGTCTCCTCGGAGGCGTGCCGCCCGTACCCTTGCAGTAACAGCAGGACGTCAAATAGCGGGCGTCCATGACTGAAGGATCGCAACATGCTGATTGCTCAGCGTCCCTCGTTGACCGAAGAGGTCGTCGACGAGTTCCGCTCCCGGTTCGTGATCGAGCCGCTGGAGCCGGGCTTCGGTTACACCCTCGGCAACTCCCTCCGCCGGACCCTGCTGTCCTCCATCCCCGGTGCGGCTGTCACCAGCATCCGCATCGACGGTGTCCTGCACGAGTTCACCACCGTGCCGGGCGTCAAGGAGGACGTCACCGACCTGATCCTCAACATCAAGCAGCTGGTCGTCTCCTCGGAGCACGACGAGCCGGTCGTGATGTACCTGCGCAAGCAGGGCCCGGGTCTGGTCACCGCCGCCGACATCGCGCCCCCGGCCGGTGTCGAGGTGCACAACCCCGACCTCGTCCTCGCCACGCTCAACGGCAAGGGCAAGCTGGAGATGGAGCTGACGGTCGAGCGTGGCCGCGGTTACGTCTCCGCCGTGCAGAACAAGCAGGTGGGCCAGGAGATCGGCCGCATCCCGGTCGACTCCATCTACAGCCCGGTGCTCAAGGTCACGTACAAGGTCGAGGCGACCCGTGTCGAGCAGCGCACCGACTTCGACAAGCTGATCGTCGACGTCGAGACGAAGCAGGCCATGCGTCCGCGTGACGCCATGGCGTCGGCCGGTAAGACGCTCGTCGAGCTCTTCGGGCTCGCCCGTGAGCTCAACATCGACGCCGAGGGCATCGACATGGGCCCGTCCCCGACGGACGCCGCCCTCGCCGCCGACCTGGCGCTGCCGATCGAGGAGCTGGAGCTCACCGTTCGGTCGTACAACTGCCTCAAGCGTGAGGGCATCCACTCCGTGGGTGAGCTGGTCGCGCGCTCCGAGGCCGACCTCCTCGACATTCGCAACTTCGGTGCGAAGTCCATCGACGAGGTCAAGGCGAAGCTGGCCGGCATGGGCCTGGCCCTGAAGGACAGCCCGCCCGGATTCGACCCCACGGCCGCTGCCGACGCCTTCGGCGCCGACGACGACGCGGACGCGGGTTTCGTGGAGACCGAGCAGTACTGATCAGTACCTGATCGGTTGTTGCCGGTGAGCATCCGCTCGCCGGGTTCCTGACCCCGGTACCTGACACGGCCGGGGCAGACACACAGGAGAAGAACCATGCCGAAGCCCACCAAGGGTGCCCGTCTGGGCGGCAGCGCCGCGCACGAGAAGCTGCTCCTCGCGAACCTCGCGAAGTCGCTGTTCGAGCACGGCCGTATCACCACCACCGAGGCGAAGGCGCGCAAGCTGCGTCCGTACGCCGAGCGTCTGGTCACCAAGGCGAAGAAGGGCGACCTTCACAACCGCCGTCAGGTGCTCCAGGTGATCACGGACAAGAGCGTCGTCCACACGCTCTTCACCGAGATCGGCCCGCGCTACGAGAACCGTCCCGGTGGCTACACCCGCATCACCAAGATCGGTAACCGTCGTGGCGACAACGCGCCCATGGCTGTCATCGAGCTGGTCGAGGCGCTGACGGTCGCGCAGGAGGCCACCGGCGAGGCCGAGGCCGCCACCAAGCGTGCCGCCAAGGACGCCGAGGCTGCTCCGGTCGCCGAGGAGACCAAGGTCGACACGACCAAGGCCGACGAGGCTGAGGACGCCGCCGAGGCTCCGGCCGAGGAGTCCAAGGACGCCTGACGCTTCCGCGTCGTGACGGGCCCGTCCCCTTCGGGGGGCGGGCCCGTTCGCGTCGGGGGGCGAAGAGGTCGTACGGCGAAAGAGACGGGCCAACCTCGGGGGCGCAGTCCTATGACTTCTCTTGCCGCTGTCCGGCGCAGCATCTCCGCGAGGACCGGCTGCGGGGCTGCACCGTCGACGGGCTGGTCCAGGCCTGCAGTGACTACGACCGAGGTCACGGTCGCGGGTGAGGGTCTGGCCTTCACCGGCACAGGGGGGCGTGCTGGTCGGCGGTACCGGGTGGCTTCCGTAACGTGGGCGGCTCGGCGGCAAGGGCGCCGTGCTGCGGATCTACGGCTGCCGGGAGGCGTTGGCACTGATCATCGCCGCAGTGCGGGCCCGCCCCTTGGGGTGGGCCCGTTCCGCGTTCCTGAGAGGATCTGGGGGTGAGCGACGAAGTACAGCCCGGTTACGTCCGTGTCCGCCTCGACCTCTCCTACGACGGGACCGAGTTCTCCGGGTGGGCCAAGCAGGCCGGGGGACGGCGGACCGTACAGGGCGAGATCGAGGACGCCCTGCGGACGGTGACCCGGTCGAAGGACGTGACGTACGAGCTGACGGTGGCCGGGCGGACCGATGCCGGGGTGCACGCACGGGGCCAGGTGGCGCATGTGGACCTGCCCGAGGAGCTGTGGGAGGAGCACCGGGAGAAGCTGCTGAAGCGGCTTGCCGGGCGGTTGCCGAAGGACGTGCGGGTGTGGTCGCTGCGGGAGGCACCGGCCGGTTTCAACGCACGCTTCTCCGCGATCTGGCGGCGGTACGCCTATCGCGTCACCGACGACCCCGGGGGCGTCGACCCGCTGCTGCGGGGGCACGTCCTCTGGCACGACTGGCCGCTGGACGTCGGCGCCATGAACGAGGCGGCTGCCCGGCTGCTGGGGGAGCACGACTTCGCCGCCTACTGCAAGCGGCGTGAGGGTGCGACGACCATCCGCACACTCCAGGAACTGAGCCTCGTCCGCGGTGACGACGGCATCGTCACCGCGACCGTCCGCGCCGACGCCTTCTGCCACAACATGGTGCGGTCACTGATCGGGGCGCTGCTGTTCGTGGGGGACGGGCACCGGGGGCCGGACTGGCCGGGCAAGGTGCTGGCCGCGGGCGTACGGGACTCGGCCGTCCATGTCGTACGGCCGCACGGGCTGACGCTGGAGGAGGTCGGGTATCCGGCGGACGGGCTGCTGGCGGCGCGGAACAAGGAGGCGCGGAACCGGCGGACGCTGCCGGGGGCGGGTTGCTGCTGAACGGCCCTCCCGGCGGAGACCGTGCTGTCAGTCGTTGCGGTCGGTGGAGTTGTTCAGCACGATGCCGTGGGAACCGGTCCACAGCACGGGATCTGCCCGGTCGCGCGGATGCCGTCGATGTGCGTTGGCCTGGACTGAGTAGCCTCCCCAGCTGCCGGTCCAGGATCTCGACGACGGCGTCTCCCGTGAACGAGGGGAGGGGCGGATGCCTGCGACCGGGTTCTGGCCGCCCGCCCGGCCCTCGTCGCCGGCGTGCGAGCCCTGCAGGGGCGGTACACCCCTGCCGGGAGGACGGTGATGTTCCCCGGCTGACAGGCCTCCAGCGCCGCCTGGAGCGCGCTGTGTCGTCGGTGGTGCCGTCTCCCTTGGCGCCTTAATCCTTCCACGTCGTGGGTCCTCAGGACGGCCGGGAGCCGGCCCCCGGCCGTCCTGAGCGGGTCACTCGCCCGCGGCCGTCGACGCCTGGGCCTCGCCGCGGCGGTGGATCTGGCGGAAGGTGAACTCGGCCAGGTTGTCGCCGATGCTGAAGACCGCGGTGTCCTTCTCCGTGACGTTCTTGCCGCTGGCGAAGCCGGAGATGGTGAAGTAGGCGTAGCGGCCGTAGGAGTTCGAGGTCGTGCGGCAGATCGCGGAGTTGCAGAAGGCCTTGACCGCGCCGCCGGACAGCGACTTGACGATGTCCTTCTTCGTGTTGACCTGGCTCTTGGCCTTCGCCGCTTTGGCCTCGGTGTCGAACACGGCCACGCCGACCGTCACCGAGACGCCGTCCTTGGTGTAGCTGACCCGCATGAACTGGGTGCAGCCGTTGGCCTTGAGGATCTTCCCGAGGCTCGGCTGGACGGTGTCGCCGGCGGCGCAGTTCTTGGTGTCGGCCGTGGTCCCCTTCTTATACACGGTCGAACCCATGGTCAACTGGGTGCCCGGGAAGAGGCCCTGCGCGCTGAGCGGGAGCGTGTCCTTGGCCTTGCTGGCGATGAAGTCCTTCGGGTCCAGCGGCGGCGGGGCGCTGGTCGGCGCGAACGACGGCGCGGTCCCGGTGGCGCTCGGTATGTCGGCGGTGGCCGGCAGTGACGAGGTCGGTTTGTTCGCCTCGTCGCCGTTCGCCGATACGACGGCCATCGCCACGGCGGTGCCTATAGCGACCGTGGCGACCGCGCCGCCGACGATGAGGAACAACCGGCGCCGTCTGTTGCGGGTCTCGGAGGCCTCGGCGAGCGCGGCCCAGTCCGGAGTCTGCTCGCCCCCGCCGCTGCTCCACGGCTGCTGCGACTGCGGTTTCCAGGGATCCCACTGGGACGGGGGTCCCCCCTGCTGCCCAAAGCTCATGGGGTGCATCTTAGAGGGGGTGAGGAAGGTGCCGGTGGGCCTGTGGACAACGGCTGGACAACGGCCTCGGGGACCTTTCCGGCACCGGTGCACATCTCGGCCGCGAGGGCGTCGCGAGGGTGTGGCGAAGGCGTTGCCAGGGCCTCGTTTTGACCCGTCCGGGGGCACACCGGTATCCTGCTTCTTCGTTGTGTATTGGCTCGCTCGTTCTCATGCGAGAAGCCTTTACCTAGGTTCCCTGGAGCAGTTACCAGTGGGCGGCATACGGGCAGTGGCCCGGCCATTGTCGTCCCCAGCTGCACGATCGCTTCAGTGATGCCATGTGTCAGCACCCATCCACTGAAGAAGAAGGCTGCGAAGTGCGTACGTACAGCCCTAAGCCCGGCGATGTGACTCGCCAGTGGCACGTCATCGACGCTCAGGACATCGTCCTGGGCCGTCTTGCCACCACCGCGGCGTCCCTCCTGCGGGGCAAGCACAAGCCGATCTACGCCCCTCACGTCGACACCGGTGACTTCGTCATCATCATCAACGCCGACAAGGTGCACCTCTCCGGCAACAAGCGGACCCAGAAGATGGCGTACCGCCACTCCGGCTACCCGGGTGGTCTGCGCTCCGTCCGCTACGACGAGCTCCTCGACAAGAACCCCGAGAAGGCCATCGAGAAGGCCGTCAAGGGCATGCTCCCCAAGAACACCCTCGGCCGTCAGATGCTCACCAAGCTGAAGGTCTACAAGGGTGACGTGCACCCGCACGCTGCGCAGCAGCCGGTGCCGTTCGAGATCACCCAGGTCGCGCAGTAGTTCCGGCCACACCCCCTAAGACAGAAAAGAAATCTGAGGAGCATCGTGGCCGAGACCACCGCTGAGCAGCCGGTCGAAGAGACCGAGACCGAGCTCGTCGACATCGACAGCTACACCACCGAGTCCGAGGTCCCCGTCGAGGGCGAGTACACCTCGGAGTCCCTCGCCGGCCGCTTCGGCGACCCGCAGCCGGCCGCCGGCCTGGGCCGTCGCAAGAACGCCATCGCCCGCGTCCGGATCGTCCCGGGCACCGGCAAGTGGAAGATCAACGGTCGCACCCTTGAGGACTACTTCCCCAACAAGGTGCACCAGCAGGAAGTCAACGAGCCCTTCAAGGTGCTCGAGCTCGACGGTCGCTACGACGTCATCGCCCGCATCGCGGGTGGCGGTGTCTCCGGTCAGGCCGGTGCGCTCCGTCTCGGTGTCGCCCGCGCGCTGAACGAGGCCGACGTGGACAACAACCGCGGCGCCCTGAAGAAGGCCGGCTTCCTCCGTCGCGACGACCGTGCGGTCGAGCGTAAGAAGGCCGGTCTCAAGAAGGCCCGCAAGGCCCCGCAGTACAGCAAGCGTTAAGCTTCGCTGCCTGCTCGTACTCGCACGTCAGCAGTACGTCCGACGTACGTCCGAACGCCCCGGCGGCACGCCACAGTGCCGCCGGGGCGTTCGTTTATCACAGCCTTAGGCGTATAACGGCACAAGGCGCTCAAAGGCTCGTGTGATCGGATGATCTCCGTAACTGATGCTTCCTCAGGAGGACAAGTGGGACGACTCTTCGGCACGGACGGCGTGCGCGGTGTCGCCAACGCGGATCTGACGGCCGAGATGGCGCTCGGTCTGTCGGTCGCGGCGGCGCACGTGCTGGCCGAGGCGGGTACGTTCCAGGGCCACCGGCCGACGGCGGTGGTCGGACGGGACCCGCGCGCGTCCGGGGAGTTCCTGGAGGCCGCCGTGGTCGCGGGCCTCGCGAGCGCCGGCGTGGACGTCCTGCGCGTCGGAGTGCTGCCCACGCCCGCGGTGGCGTATCTCACGGGTGTGCTCGGCGCCGACCTCGGCGTCATGCTCTCCGCCAGCCACAACGCCATGCCGGACAACGGCATCAAGTTCCTCGCGCGCGGCGGGCACAAGCTCGACGACGAGCTGGAGGAGCGGATCGAGGCGGTCTTCGAGGAGCACCGGCGCGGTGAGCCGTGGGAGCGGCCGACCGGCGGCGGTGTCGGCCGGGTCCGTGAGTACACCGAGGGTTTCGACAAGTACGTGGCGCACCTGATCGCCGTACTGCCGAACCGGCTCGACGGGCTGAAGATCGTCCTCGACGAGGCGCACGGCGCCGCTGCCCGGGTGTCGCCGGAGGCGTTCTCGCGGGCCGGGGCCGAGGTGATCACCATCGGTGCCCAGCCGGACGGGCTCAACATCAACGACGGGTGCGGCTCCACGCACCTCGGGCTGCTGAAAGCCGCCGTCGTCGAGCACGGGGCGGACTTCGGCATCGCGCACGACGGGGACGCGGACCGGTGTCTCGCCGTCGACCACGCCGGTGAGGAGGTGGACGGCGACCAGATCATGGCCGTGCTGGCGCTGGCGATGAAGGACCGGGGCGCGCTGCGGGCCGATACCGTGGTGGCCACCGTCATGTCCAACCTCGGGTTCAAGCTGGCGCTCGAGCGGGAGGGGCTCCGCCTCGTCCAGACCGCCGTCGGGGACCGGTATGTGCTGGAGGAGATGAAGGAGCACGGGTACGCCCTGGGTGGTGAGCAGTCCGGGCATGTGATCATCCTCGATCACGCGACCACGGGTGACGGGACGTTGACCGGGCTGATGCTGGCGGCGCGGGTGGCGTCCAGTGGGCGATCGTTGCGGGAACTGGCCGCTGTGATGGAGCGGTTGCCGCAGGTTCTGATCAACGTGCCTGATGTGGACCGGGGGCGGGTGTCGACGTCTGCGGAGCTGGCGGCGGCGGTTGCTGATGCCGAGCGTGAACTCGGTTCCACCGGGCGGGTGTTGTTGCGGCCTTCCGGGACCGAGCCGTTGGTTCGGGTGATGGTCGAGGCCGCGGATATTGATCAGGCTCGGTCTGTGGCGGGGCGGCTTGCGGATGCGGTGAAGTCGGCGCTCGGCTGATTTCCGGGTTCGGGGTGGGGGGCTGTGGTTTGCGGGCCGGCGGTTCGTTGTGGCTGGTCGCGCCCACGCGGCGGAGCCGCACATCGGACAGAGCCCGTCGCCCCTAGGTTCGTTTCCAGAGCCACTTTTGAACGAGCAGCGTAAGAGTGCTTGCCATCACGATGCCCAGCAGGTTCAGCAGGAGCTGGTTCGTCGAGCCGACTGTTTGGCTCGTGTCGCCGTAGGCCAGGGCCACCGCTGCGTTGGCTGCCGCCGGGACCGTGGTGACCGAGATCGCCACGCCCACCAGGGCGCCGGACTTCGACGAGGTCAGGGAGAGGGTGCCCGCGATGCCCGCCAGGACCGCCACGACGAAGGAGAACGCGTCCGGGGCGTAGACGAAGGCGGTGTTGGGGCGGTCGCCCTCCAGGTCGGACTTGTGGAAGAGGTCCAGGGCGTCCATGAACCAGGTGAAGCCGACCGTCACCGCCATCGCCACCGCGAAACCCGCCAGCAGCGCGATCAGCGAGCGCAGCGCCAGGCGCGGGTGGCGTTGGACGATCGCCGTGCTGAAGGCGGCCAGGGGGCCGAACTCCGGGCCCACCGCCATCGCGCCCACGATCAGGATCGCGTTGTCCAGCACCACACCGCAGGCCGCGATCATCGTGGCCAGCGTGATGAAGGCGAGGTAGGTGATGGAGAGCGTCGACTCCTCGTGCGTCGCGTCCGTCAGGTGCTCCCACAGGACCGCGTCCGCGCCCTCGCCGGGTGCCTCGTCCTCGGCCTTGTCGGCGCGCTTGGAGAGCGACAGGTCGATGTTCTCGACGGCGATGGAGCCGGTCTTGTCGAGGTCCAACTTCCGCAGGGCGCCGATGAGTTCGTCGCCCGCCTCGCGGGCCACGTCACACATGACGACATCGCCGGCGGGGTTGCGCGCGGCGCCCGGCATCACCACGAGGTGCGTGGTGCCGACCGTCTTCTCGATGAGGCGGACCACGTCGTCGGTCTTGTCGGCCGGGGTGATCAGGCGCAGATGCAGCATGACGCCTTTCTAACAGGCGCCGGTGCTCAGAGCTTACGGAGGCTGAGTTTGCGCACCTTGTGGTCCTGGCCCTTGCGGATGACCAGGGTGGCGCGGCCGCGGGTGGGGGCGATGTTCTCGACCAGGTTGGGTTTGTTGATGGTGCGCCAGAGGGTGCGGGCGTAGTCGAGGGCCTCCTCCTCCGACACCTGGGTGTACTTCCTGAAGTACGACTCGGGGTTCTGGAAGGCGGTCGCGCGGAGCTTGCGGAAACGGTTCAGGTACCAGCGCTCGATGTCCTCGGCGCTTGCGTCGACGTACACGCTGAAGTCGAAGTAGTCGGCGAGACCGACGCGGGTGCGGCCGTCGGTGCCGGGGAGGGCGGGCTGCAGGACGTTCAGGCCCTCGACGATCAGGATGTCGGGGCGGCGCACGGTCAGCCGCTGGTCCGGGACGATGTCGTAGATCAGGTGGGAGTAGACGGGGGCGGTGACCTCGTCCTTGCCCGCCTTGATGTCGGCGACGAAACGGGTCAGCGCCCGGCGGTCGTACGACTCCGGGAAGCCCTTGCGCGACATGAGCCCGCGGGCCTGAAGCTCCCGGGTGGGCAGCAGGAAACCGTCCGTCGTCACCAGCTCGACGCGCGGGTGCTCGGGCCAGCGGGAGAGCAGGGCCTGGAGGAGACGGGCGACGGTGGACTTGCCCACGGCGACCGATCCCGCGACCCCTATGACGAAGGGGGTGCCCGACTGGGAGCCCTTCTCGCCCAGGAAGGTGTTCAGGGCGCCTCTGAGGCCGTCCGTGGCACCGACGTAGAGGTTGAGGAGGCGGGAGAGCGGGAGGTAGATGTCCCGCACCTCGTCGAGGTCGATGACGTCACCGAGGCCGCGCAGCTTCTCGACCTCGTCGGCGGTGAGGGGGAGCGGTGTCTTGTCGCGCAGCGCACTCCACTCGGCTCGGGTGAGGTCGACGTAGGGAGTCGCCTCCGGCTTGTGCCGGTGGGCGCTCCGGGGCATCGGGGAGACCGGAGAGATCACAGTCCATTGTTAACGGAGTTTGAACGGGGTGGGGGGTGGGGTGCGTCACGCGGGGTGCGGTCGCGGTTTTCGTCAGGTGAAGTCGGCGTAGGCGAGGTGGGTTGTGCAGTGGTGGCAGCGGAAGAGGTACGCGGTGGGCTGGTCGTCCTTGTCGAGGGAGGCGAGGAAGTCCTCGAACCGGTCGTGCGGCCACTGCCGGCGGAGCCGGTCGACGGCTTCCGGATACTTCTCAAGCTCCTTTGCGCCCGCCCGGCCCAGGAACTCTGCGCCGTCACCGCAGTGCGTCAGCCAGTACGGGGACTGCCAGGCGAGGAATCCCGGTGTGCGCCGCAGGATCGCGGTCACGACATCTTCCGGTACGTCCCCCTCGATGCCGTCGGCGAAGGTGGCGTCGTAGCGCTCGGCGGCCTTGCCGAAGGCGATGCAGTACGGGCAGATGCCGCTGTCCGGGGCGTCGGCGGCGTAGACGGGGCCGGTGTAGACCCAGCCGCGTTCCTGCCCGCAGCACACGCAGGGATCGTCGGAGGTGGTGACGGAGCCAGTGGTGACGGGGTTGGGGTGGTAGGGGAACTGGGGGAGGACCGGGCGTCGGCGGGGCTCTGGCTGCGGGGAGATCAGGAGCTGGATCGCCTGGCCGGTCAGGGCCTCGGGGGCCACGACAATCGCTTCCGCGCGCAAGCTCTCCGGGAGGTGTCTGCGGTCGGCCTCGCGCGTGAGGATCATCGGGCAGTCGTGCGGCATGACGCCCGCGCCGGTTCTTCGGGCGAGTGCGGCCACGTGATCGAGGATCCGGCCAGGGGAGAAGCGGTTGAACGTGAGGCCGAGGGCGTCGCCGTAGACCTCGGACCCGCTGCCGTCCTCGGCTTCGAGATCCCAGGACTCCGGGAGCCCGGTGGGCGGCAGTCCGCCCACGGTGAGGGGGCCGAGGACGTCGCGTATCGCGGTTTCGTCCATGGGGGCGGGTTGTTCGTCGATGAAACGCCAGAGGTACATGCCGTAGCTCATGTGGTCCCGTCCAATGCGGCCGGTGCACGCACCGGCGCTTTCGGACGAGGGGCCGGATCTGCCGGCCGTCGTCCCGGAAGGCCTCGTCCATCCTGGCTGTCCATCATCCCTGGAAGGGGAGCCGCGTCCCGCAGCGAGGGCACGACACCGAGTCCGGGCCGGCGCCGTTGACGAAGACCGGGGCGTCGCTGCGGTCCGCCTCGATGCCTTCACCCGCTGCCGGAATTTCCGATTTCGGGCACGAAGTGCCGTGTTCCGGCGCTCCTCGCCCCCTAGGCTGCCGCGCATGTGCGGAATCGTGGGATACGTGGGGTCGCAGTCGGCGCTCGATGTCGTGATGGCCGGGCTGAAGCGGCTGGAGTACCGGGGGTACGACTCGGCAGGCGTCGCCGTGCTGGCGGACGGTGGGCTGGCGGCGGCCAAGAAGGCCGGGAAGCTGGTCAATCTGGAGAAGGAGCTGGTCGATCGGCCGCTGCCGTCGGGGGCCACCGGCATCGGGCACACGCGGTGGGCCACGCACGGCGGGCCGACGGATGCCAACGCGCATCCGCACCTGGACAACGCCGGTCGTGTGTCGGTCGTCCACAACGGGATCATCGAGAACTTCGCCGCTCTGCGGGCCGAGTTGGAGGAGCGGGGGCACACGCTCGCCTCCGAGACCGACACCGAGGTGGTGGCCCATCTGCTGGCCGAGGAGTTCTCTTCCTGTACGGACCTCGCGGAGGCCATGCGGCTGGTGTGCCGACGGTTGGAGGGTGCGTTCACGCTGGTGGCCGTCCATGCCGACGAGCCGGACGTGGTCGTCGGCGCGCGCCGCAACTCGCCGCTCGTGGTCGGCGTGGGGGAGGGCGAGGCCTTCCTCGCCTCCGACGTCGCCGCGTTCATCGCCCACACGCGCTCGGCGATCGAGCTCGGCCAGGACCAGGTCGTGGAGCTGCGCAGGGACGGCGTGACCGTCACCGGCTTCGACGGCCGCCCCGCCGATGTCCACTCGTTCCACATCGACTGGGACGCCTCCGCCGCCGAGAAGGGCGGCTACGACTACTTCATGCTCAAGGAGATCGCCGAGCAGCCGAAGGCGGTCGCCGACACGTTGTTGGGGCGCATCGACGCGGGCGGCTCCCTCACGCTGGACGAGGTGCGGATCAGCGCCGCCGAACTGCGGGAGGTCGACAAGGTCGTCATCGTCGCCTGCGGTACGGCCTTCCACGCGGGGATGATCGCCAAGTACGCCATCGAGCACTGGACCCGGATTCCGTGTGAGGTGGAGCTGGCCAGTGAATTCCGGTACCGGGATCCGATCCTCGGGGCGCGGTCCCTCGTGATCGCCATCTCCCAGTCCGGCGAGACCATGGACACGCTCATGGCGCTACGGCACGCCCGTGAGCAGGGTTCCAAGGTGCTGGCGATCTGCAACACCAACGGGTCGACGATCCCCCGGGAGTCGGACGCGGTGCTGTACACACACGCCGGGCCCGAGGTCGCCGTAGCGTCGACGAAGGCGTTCCTGACGCAGCTCGTGGCGTGTTACCTGGTGGCGCTGTATCTGGGGCAGGTGCGCGGGACCAAGTGGGGGGACGAGATTGGGGCCGTCATCCGGGATCTGTCGCAGATCTCGGGTGAGGTCGAGCGGGTGTTGGAGACGATGGAGCCGGTGCGGGCGCTGGCGCGGTCGCTGGCCTCGAAGGACACCGTGCTGTTCCTCGGGCGGCACGTCGGCTATCCGGTCGCGCTGGAGGGCGCGCTGAAGCTGAAGGAACTCGCCTATATGCACGCCGAGGGCTTCGCGGCGGGGGAGTTGAAGCACGGGCCGATCGCGCTGATCGAGGAGGATCTGCCGGTCGTGGTGGTCGTGCCCTCGCCGCGGGGGCGGTCGGTGATCCACGACAAGATCGTGTCCAACATCCAGGAGATCCGGGCCCGGGGCGCGCGGACGATCGTGATCGCGGAGGAGGGGGACGAGGCGGTGGTGCCGTACGCCGACCATCTGATCCGGATCCCGGCCACACCGACGCTGCTCCAGCCGCTGGTGGCGACTGTGCCGTTGCAGGTGTTCGCGTGTGAGCTGGCGACGGCTCGCGGGAACGAGGTGGACCAGCCTCGGAACCTGGCGAAGTCGGTGACGGTGGAGTAGTCGGCTGCCTGGTCCGGTAGAGGTTGCGGGCGGCGCGGATCAGCCAGAACTCCAGCGTGACTCCGGCGGTCGTGGGGAAGGCTGTCCCCGGCTCGTGGATCCTGTTGACGACGAGGGTGGTCAGCAGCGGGGGCCACAGGGTGGCCGGCACGGCCACGCGGACGAAGGGGCCCGTCACGCGCTCGCCCGGCTTCCGATCCGCGGTCTGCTTCCGGCCGTTGGTGGGGGTCCGCGGGTGGGCGGCCGATCGCTCCCGTGGCGGGGGGATCGCCTCCGCCGGACGGGCCGGAAGCGGGCCACATGAAAGGGCGTGGGACGCGGGCCCCGAACCTCCTGAGCCGCCGGGGGAGTTGGACCTGCCGTGGGAGGCGGAGGAGGGGAGGGGCTGGCGTTGGTGAAGGCGTGTGCCGACCTGTGGGGGTGGCAGCCGTTGGTCAGGCACGGCAACCGGGGGGAGTACGTGTGGTGCGAGCTGGCTGCGGCCTGACCGGTAAGTCGGCGGCGGGAGCCGTCGTCTCGTCCGGGTCGTGCCGGTCGTCGTATTGGATCTGGTCGATCCGCCACCCCCAACCGGCCGGCGTCCGGATCCCCCCTCCGCTCGGCCGTTCCGGCAGTCTCGCTCACCGTCCCGGAGGAGCTATCCGCCGACCGTGGATTCCTGCCTTTTCCCTCATTGTGCGTTCCGGTCAGGGCCACGCCATGTGATGGACCGCTCTGTAGCGGTCATCGGCATACTCTCGAAAACTACCGGCCCAGGATAGAAGACGGAGCTGTCGGGGCCAAACATGTCTTCTCCGAGTAGATACCTGTAGAGCCACTCGGAGAATGAGATGCGGTATTCATGGAAATCCTGCTCGTCGCCGTCACATGCGAGGATCGCCCATTCGCCCGACTTCGCATCGACCACACCGAATACGTACTCGCCGCGATCGGTGCCGACCAGTGGGATGAGGCCGATAGGTCCACCGAACCGGGGGCCGTCGGGGAAACCGGGACACTCTGCGTCCGTCAGATCGCTGTGCGAAAACGCATCGACCGTCTCGCGCATCCACCGGCCCAGGTTCCATCGCTCGGTGGACGGATGGTGGAGGAAGAGGTGGTAGTTGAGCTGCACCGGAGCGTAGTCGGCGACCAGCTGCTTGTAGTCGCCGGGTAGCTGGACTCCCAGTTCAACTTCCACATCTTCCCAGGCCGCCTCCGGAGTGGGAGTGGTTCCGGCCGGCCCCAGCATTCTGATCACGGAGTCGGTGAAATTGTGCGACATCGCCATCCTCGGAGTTCATTCAGGGCAGTTGCTGGATCCTGTGGTCCGTCCACCGGACGGCATCTGATGAACCACGCAGTGCTTCGCAACACCTGTGGTCAAGTCTGCGTAATTGTACTCGATCTTGGTGGGTATTCCTGAGTTTGTATTTCCGTAATGCGGATTGATGTACAGGGCTACCTTGTGCCCGCTCTCGAGTGATTCGCGGATATCGCCTTCCACTCCGTCCCTGATGTAAGGGCTATTTGTGTTCCGGTATTGCGCTACGAGGTTGCGAAGATCCTTTCCGTCGCCGCCCGCCAACTTTGGCTGAAGGTGACCGTTGTTCGGCGCGTGACCCTGGCTGCGGATTTCCTCGTATCCCGGCGGGCGCTTGCTGCCTGTACCCGTGCCGGGTCCCGGGTGCTTCTTCGTAGTCAGGTCCTGCTGGTCCACGATTCCGAAGATACCTGTGGCGCGGCACTCTTCCTGCTTGCTGAAGTTGTCGTAATAGCGCTCGCGCGGCATATACGTAACGTGTCCGGTCGGACTCGTACCGGGGCCGTCATCACACTTGTTGTCGTTGCGCGTTCGCCATTTGTTGCCACCGCCCGGCTCGTCCGAAGGGTCGGGTAGCGGATAGAGGTCCTTCCCGTGAGTCACGGTCGGCATGAAGATCGCGACGGCCGCCAGATCGAGCATGGCCTGTGCCGTGACCGTCGCGGTGGTGCCCAGTCCCGCGACCCAGATCGCGTCGCTGAAGTCTATGAGCGGCTTGGGCCGGGTGGGTGCGGGAATGGGGGTCTTGCCGTTGTTGGGGTTCTGGTCGATCGGGGGCTTCGGCGGCTTGGTCGGTCTGGCCGTGCACGTTCCGCTGCACCTGTTGTAGACGACCGAGCCGGTACCACCGCCCCCGCTGTAGGTGAGGCCGCCGCCGCCACCGCCGTAGTGGTAGGGCGAGCTCCCGCTTCCGCCGCACTGCTGCGCCCAGGAGTGGGTGTCACAGAACAGAGAATTTGCGTCCTCGTGATACCAGGTCAGGTAGCAGTGGTCGCCGTATCCCCAGCAGTCGTCCCCGATGCTGTCGCTTCCTCCCATGAAGGCGGTGTAGAAGGCCTTGATGGGCGTGGGTTGCAGCAGGAACGACGCGACGTTGAGGTAGTCCGATGCGCCCCAGTCGTTCCAGTCGTGGCCGTTGGGGTCGACCCGTGTCAGAGGGCTTCCACCGCCGTATACGTACCGGTTGGCACCCGAGGACGGAGCAGGATCCAATTGCCACGTATCCCGCGACCCGAAGGACCCCGTCCCCGGCTGGTACCAGCGAGCCGCCATGTTGACGTCGCCGTTGGCCGGGTCGGTCCAGCCGGACTGGTAGCCGATGGCCGGGGTGGTGCCGTTGGTGGCGGACTCCTTGCCGAAGGGGTCGTAGGCCGTCGAGCCGGTGACCTGCTTGCCGTCAGGCGTGAGGCCGGCGACCAGGTCCGTGTGCTGGTCGGTCACGGCCCACTGCTTGGTCGTACCGTCCGACAGGGACAGCAGCGAGCCGTCAGGAGCCCGGTTGTAGCTGGTCGCACCGTCACCCGCGAGGTTGTTGGAGCCACCGTCATAGGTGAACGTCGTCGAGCCGCGGGTCTGGACCCGGTCCACGGAGTCGTACGTGTACGTCGATCCGCCGTCGGTGATCTTCCGCTCGAACGCGTCGAAGGTCAGGGACCGCACCGTGCCGGTGTCCACCGAGGAGAGTGTTCCGCGGGCCGTGTACGTGTACTTCGTCGTGCCGTCGGTCAGTTGGCGGTTGCGGGCGTCGAAGGTGGCCGTCGTCGAGCCGGCCTTCGTGCGGTTGCCGGCCGCGTCCCATCCGTAGGACACCGAGGTGCCGTCCTTCGTCCACGACGTCAGGCGGTTCGCGTAGTCGTAGCCGTAGGTGTTGTCGCCCGCCCCGGCCGTGCCCGTCGTCTTCTTCGACGTCAGGTTGTCGTCCAGGTCGTAGCCGTACGTCGTCGAGGCGGCGGTGGACGACCCGTCGGGGGTGGTGACCGTGTCGGTGTTCGGACGGCCCAACGCGTCATAGGTGTAGACGCGTTTCGCCGTGGCCGTGTACGACGTGGTGCCCTCGGGCTTCGACGCGTACTGCTCGAGGCGCGGGCGTCCGGCGGCGTCGAAGTCGTACCAGATCTGGTTGTTCGTGATGGGGTCCTGGACCCAGTCGATGCGGCCGGAACCGTCGTAGCCGTAGTAGGCGGTGCCCGCCGTGGTCTTGCGGGCCGTCATGTTGCCGTCGGCGTTGTAGCTGTAGCCGGCAGTGCCGCCGGGGCCCGCGGCGGTCAGCAGCTGGCCGCGGTCGTTGTAGGTGTATGTGTTCTCGGTGACTCCGTCGGCCGTGCCGGTCGCGGTGAGGCGGCCGGCGAGGTCGTAGGAGAGAGTGCGGGCCGTGGTCGTCGCCTCCGCGCCCGTTCCCGTCTCACCCACCAAGCGACCCAGACCGTCGAATGTGCGCTCGCGCTTCACCCCACCCGGGAGCAGCTCCGCGACCGACTGCCCGGCCTGGTCGTAGACCGTCGTCCAGGTGCGGTCCGCCGCGTTCGGGTGGGCCGTGGTGGAGGGTTCGATCGTCGACTCGGGCAGACCCCAGTTGTTGAAGGTGTAGACGGTCTTGTTGCCGCGGCCGTCGGTGAGGCGGGTCTGGTTGCCGGCCGCGTCGTAGCCGAACGACGTGGTGATCGAGTCGCTCGCGGAGACCGGTTCGACCTGGGAGGTCATCCGGCCCAGCGCGTCGTACGCGTACGTCGTGCGCGCCTTGGTCTGTGCCGAGACCACGGCCGTCCGGTTGCCGTCCGCGTCGAACTCGGCGGAAGCCGTGCGCAGTGCGGCGGTGCCCGTGCCGTAGTCGGTGGTCGCCGTGACATTGCCGAGGGCGTCGTACGCCACCGTCGTGCGGCGGTTCGTCCCGTCTGTTGTCTCCGTCCGGCGGCCGAGGCCGTCGTAGACGTACTTGGTCGTGCCGGCCGGTTCGGCCGCCGTCAGGGGCTCGCCCGCCGGGTTGTAGGTGGCTGATGTGGAGATTCCGGACGGGGTTTTCGAGGCGGTCTGGTTACTAGCGTCGTCCCAGGTGTAGCGGCTGACCAGGTTCGTCGTGGCCGGGTAGCGCTCGATCGTCGTAGCGGTGAGTTGGCGGCCCAGTTCGTCGTACGTCGCCTCGGTGCGCGCGCCCGTCGGGTCGGTGGCCGAGAGCTGGAGGCCGGTCGGCGTCCACGTGTAGGCCGTGACTCCGCCGCCACTCGCGTCGGCGAAGGACTCCGTCGTCGGGTCGGTGTCCGGTGCCAGGGCCGCCGCGAGGGTGTCGGCCACTGGATCCGTCTTGCTGATGACCTGGCCGAACTGGTCGTACGCGTAGGTCGTGGCGCGGCCCAGCGGGTCCGTCACCGTCTGTGGGAGACCGAGCGGGGTGTACGTGGTGTGCGTCGTCGCCGTCAGAGCCGTCGTGGCGCCCGGCGGCGTGTAGTCGGGCAGGGCCACCGCCGTCGTACGGCCGAGGCGGTCGACCTCGGTACGCGACACCTTGCCGCGGGCGTCCTTGGCGTCGGTGGTCTCGCCGAAGGTGTTGTAGCCGGTCAGCGTGGTCGGCTTGGCCGTGGTGGCCGTGGCGCCGTTCTCCTCCACCTGGACCGCCGGAGACGTCTGCTGGACCAGGCGGCCCAGGGCGTCGTAGCGGTAGGACGTGGTGTACGCCGAAGCGTCGGCGCCCGTGACATTGCCGCGCGGGCTGACCTTGGTCAGGGGCAGACCCCGGTCGTCGTAGGTGCCGGAGGTCGTGTGCGTGCTGGTGCCGTCCGTGGTCGTCTGCCTGGTGACATTGCCTGCGGCGTCGTAGTCCGAGGAGACGGTCAGCTTCTTGCTGCCGTCACTGGTGATCGACTGCGTCTGCTGCTTCACCCGGTCGTCGGCGTCGTAGGTGAAGGTGCTGGTGCGGTTGAGGCCGGCCGGGTCCAGGACGCTCGTGGTCGTACGGCCCAGCGCGTCGACCGTGAAGGTCTGCGTGCTTCTGCCGCCGCCGGTGACCTGCTGGGTCGGATGGCCCGCCGGGTCGTAGGTGGTCGCCTCCAGGACGATGTCGTGGCGGGTGCCGTCGGACTGCGTGACCTGCTTGGCCGTTGTCGTGGCCGCGAGACCGTCGTCGTAGTAGGTGTACGCCGTCGTCGCGCCCATCGCGTCCGTGGTGGACGCGAGGCGGCCCGCCGGGTCGTAGGCGTTGGAGACGACCGTCAGGTCCCGGACCGTGCCCGAGGGGTCGCCGGTCCAGTCGTCGAGGACCGTCGTGGCGTGCTGGCCGCGAGCCGTGTAGGTGTACGTGAAGTGCGTGCCCGCCGGATCCGTCGTGCCACGGACGCGGCCGAACTCGTCGTGCTCGAACGTGGTCGTGTTCTGCTCGGCGTCCGTGACGGTGTCGTTCAGACCGTTGGCGTTGTAGTGGTAGGCCGTCGTGCGCGCGGTGTCGCCGCCGGTGGTGTCCGCGGTCGACTCGGACAGCAGGTTGCCGTCCTCGTCGTAGGCACGGGTGATCTTCGCCGTGTGAGTGGTGCCGGTGATCTCGTTCTTCACCCCCGCACCGGTCTCGGTGACGACGTGGGACGCCTTGTCGTAGCCGTACGACGTCGTCACACCGCTCGGGAAGGTGTCGGAGACCTGCTTCTCGGAGATCTTCCGGCCCAGGCCGTCGTAGGTGTACGACGTGACCAGCCCGGACGGGGAGGTCACCTCGGCGAGGTCGCCGTTGGAGTAGTAGCGGTTCTTGGTGACCGCGCCGGCGAAGGTGATCTGCGAGGCGACGAGGCCCGCCGGGACGGTGCCACCGCCGACGGCGGCCTCGGTGCCCGCGGTGTAGTTGGTGTACGCAGTGCTGCTGTCCGGTCGGACCGTCGATGTGGGCAGGCCCAGCGTGTTGTAGGTGTATGCGGTGCGATAGCGGTCGTCCCGGAAATCGCTGGAGCGCTGGTCCCGGTACGTCAACCGCTTGTCGTTGCGCAGGTCGAGCGGGTCGCTCGCGTTGAGGTGGTACGAGGCGAAGCTCGTCCAGCACGAGTCGGCGTCCCGGCACGTCGTCGTCGACACGACGTTGCCGCGGGCGTCATGGCCGGTGACGGCGGAGTGCCCGTTGGGGTCGGTGACCGTGTGCAGGTTGCCGACCGTGTCGTAGGAGTACGAGGTGACCGCGCCCGTGGCGTCCTTGCGGGCGACGGCACGCTGGCCGCGCAGGGCGTCGTAGCTGGTGGTGCTGGTGCGCTGCTGCGGGTCGGTGACCGTCACGGTCGAGGTCAGGCCGGAGTCGGCGGCCTCGGCCTGCGCCCGGTAGTGGGCGGAGACCTGGTCGGCGGTCAACGCCTCGCGGTACAGGGCCGCTTCGTCGATCTGGCCGTTCAGGTAGTAGGTGCCCTCGTCGAGGCCCATCCAGCCGACGCTGCCGTAGCCGCCGCCGAGGTAGGCGTACGTCCGGGACTGGTCGACCATCGTGCCCGCGAGTTCGCCGACGCTGACGCCGTCCAGGTAGAGGGTCTGCTTGGACTCGTCGGCGGTCAGGACGACGTGGTGCCACTCGCCGTCGGTGACGGTCTGGGGGGAGACGATCGGGGTCGCGCCCGTGACGCCGGTGAGGTAGAACTCGCCGCGCAGCTTGCCGGAGCCGTCGATGTTCAGCACCGGACGCCAGGACGTCGGGGTCTGTCCGACGGGCGCGTTCTGGAAGCCCATCAGAACGGCCTTCGGACTGGACGTGCGGAACCATATCTCCGCGGACAGTTCGAGAGCCGAGGCGGGGATCGAGCCGGGTATCTCGACGGTGCCGCCGCCGCTGAGCTTGACGGCACGGTCGTCACCGGGGCCGAAGACGCCGGTCTGGTCCACCGCCGAGGCGCCGGCCGAGTCCGGGCGGAAGGTGGCCTTCTTTCCGGGGCCGCCGACCTCGCTGCTCAACGCGGTGCCCTCGGCCTCGCCCAGCCGCCAGTACGCGGCGGGCCCGTCGGCGATCGCGACACCGTCGTACTGCTCGCCGCGGCCCGTGACCAGGCTGCGGCGGGCCTGGATGTGCTGGGTGGGGGTGTCGGTCTGGCCCGCGCTCGCACGGACGTACTTCCAGGCGGAGCCGGAGTACTGGAAGGTCACCAACGCCTTGTCGTAGAAGGCGACTTCGTCGATCTGGCCGGTGAAGTTGCGGTAGCCGGCGTCCTGGCCGTCCCAACCGACGGAGGAGTAGCCGCCACCGACGAGGACATGGGAGTAGCGGCTGGTGCCGACGCCTGTGGCCGTGCTGCTCTGGAACTCGCCGTCGACGAACAGGGCCTGCATGCCCTCGTTGCCGGTCAGCAGGACGTGGTGCCACTTGTCGTCGGTGACGGCCTGCTGGGAGATCAGGCTCGTCGCGGCCGCCGAGAACCTGCCGCGCAGCTTGCCCGCGGAGTCGACCAGCAGCATGGGCCGCCAGCCGGCGGTCGGCGTGTCACCGAAGTCGATGTCCTGGTTGGCGACCAGGACGCCCTGGGTGGCGGTCTTGAACCACAGCTCCAGAGACATGGCCGTGGCGGTGCCGAGCGTCTCGACGGGCACCTCGACCGCGCCGTCGCCGGTGAAGCTCGCCGCCGTGTCGTCGCCGTCGGCGAAGATGCCCGCACTGCCCGGGCGGACCCCGTCCAGGTAGCTGCCCGAGTAGTCGTCGCCGAGCGGGCTGACGGCCTCGGCGCCGCCGCGCTCGCCCAGGCGCCAGTAGCCGGTCGGGCCGCTGCGCTGGACGGTGTCCGCGTAGGAGGACGAGGACGTCGAGTAGCCGGGCGCGGACACCTTCCAGGTGCCGCCGTTGTCGTCGGTGTGCTCGGTCAGCCGGCCGCTGACGCCGTCGTAGGCGGCGGTGGCGTGCACCCGGCCCGAGGACAGGGTGATCTTCGTCAGTCGGCCGATGGAGGTGCGGGCCGCGTAGTGCTCGCCGATGGTGGCGGGGTCCAGGGTGCGGTCGTAGAAGGCGACCTCGTCCATCTGGCCCTTGAAGCGGTACTCGCCGGCCGTCAGGTTCATCCAGCTGGGGCTCGCGTAACCCGCGCCGAGGTAGGCGTAGCCCTGGGACTGTTCGGTCAGGACGCCGTCCAGGGTGCCGACCTTCGCGCCGTCCAGATAGAGGGTCTGGGTGTTGACGGCGGCGGTCAGGACGACGTGGTGCCACTTGTCGTCGGTGACGGTCTGGGTGGAGACGATCGGCGTGGCGGCGGGATTGCCGGTGAGGTAGAACTCGCCGCGCAGCTTGCCGGAGCCGTCGATGTTCAGTACGGGCCGCCACTGGGTGGGCTTCTCACCCAGCTCGGTGTTCTGGAAGCCGACCAGGACCCCGGAGGCCGTGGTCGTCCTGAACCACAGCTCGATGGTCGGGGCGGCGGCCGTCTTCAGGGTGTCCGCGGGGAGTTCGACCATCGAGTCGACACCGTCGAAACCGACGGAGGTGTCCGTGGTGCCGGCGATCGCGGAGCCCGTACCCAGCTGGGTGTCGCGGTGGACGGCGTCGTTGAGCCCGGTGCGCGAGACGGCCTCGCTCGCGGCGGTGGAGCCCTCGGTGTCGCCCAGCCGCCAGTAGGACGTGGGGGCGGCGTCGAGGACACCACTGCGGTAGACCGAGCCGGTGGCGTACTCGTACACCGTGCACTTGGTGGTCGAGGTCGGCGGGCACACCTTGGTGAGCTGGTCGCCGCTGTAGGTGTACGTCCAGGTCAGGCCCGGGGTGCTCGCGTCGACGGCGCTGGTGGTGACGCCGGTGACGTGGGTCCCGGTCCAGGCGAAGGACAGCGAGCGGCCCGAGAGGTCGTCGGTCACCTTCTTGACCGGGCCGCCGGCCGCGGTCTCACGGGTGAGGGTCTGGCTGCGACCGGCCGCGTCCGTGATCTTGGTGAGCGCACCGGTGGACAGGAAGCGGTAGGTGGCGCCGGAACGTTCCCGCAGCACCCACTCGGTGGACTGCTTCGCCAGGGTGAGCGAACCGCCGGACGGGCCGGTGTAGGTGCCGTCGGCGTTCTTGCCGAACCGCACCTGCGAACCGTCGGACAGCGTCACGAGGACCGACGCCGTCGCCGTCTCCTCACGCAGCTGCATGTCCCAGCGCGTGGACCAGCCGGTGCCGAACGCACCGCCGGTGCGCGGGTCGAGGGAGTTGTAGGTGCGGGCGAGGGACAGCTCCGGTCCTACGGTGGTCAGCGCCGCGTCGGTCGCCGCGGTGACGTAGTTGCCCTCGCGGGCGCCGATCTCCCCGCCCGCGTCCGCGCCACCGAGGTGACTGGTCACGGCCGGCTGCGGCACCTGCGTGGTCAGCAGCGCCGCGCCCGGACGGGTGGAGGCCGCGGAACCGTCGTACACGTAGCCGTACCAGGCGTACGACTTGTCCCACGACAGCCAGCCGGAGGGCACCGCCCACTGCTGCTCGCTGGTCTTGGCACCGGTCTTGCAGTTCTTGCGCAGGTTGCTGCCCGCGACTTCGCAGACCTCGAAGTAGTACTGCAGCGCGGCCTTCGGATAGCGGTCGGCGTCCGAGCCCTTCGCCCACAGGGTCGGCGTGAGGGTGTTGACGGTGACGCCGCTGCCGGGGGACTCGGCGGTGAGTTGGGGTGGGATGTTGACGGAGGAGAGCTTGACGGACGGGCCGGGTACGCCCGCGTCGGTGAAGCGGCTGACACCGGCCTCCGTCATCGTCCACTGGACGGTGTACGTGGCCGGCGTGAGCGGTGCGATCTTCGCGTCCAGGGTCACGCTCTCGCCGGGCGAGATGGCCTGGGGCATCTTCGTCCAGCGGATCTTCGAGCTGTCGGTGATCTCGTCGCCGTCCGCGTCGAACAGGTTGTACCGCAGCTGGTAGTCGCCGCCGGCGGGCCAGGTCTCCTGGCCCTGATTGGTGACGGTGACCTCCTCCACACCCTCGGTGGTGGCGGTCACCGGGGCGGTGAAGTCACCGAGCTTGTAGGCGGCGCCGTACTTGGTCCAGGTGACGTCCAGGCTGGGCTTGCCGTTCGGGTAGTCGTCGGAGCCGAACTGCTTCCATCCCTTGGAGTCGGTGGAGGACGCCTTCACCGCCAGGCCGTAGTTCTTCTTCCGGCCGTGCGTCCAGTCGTCGACCAGCTTGCGACCGGCCGAGCCCAGCTTGATGGTCGACCAGGCCGGGCCACAGGACCAGGTCTCCGTCCCGGACGGTCGCCAGCCGTGCGCGAAGCTCTTCGACGCGAGGGACGAGCCGGTCGATGGTCCGGGCCACTTCGATGTCGTCGACTCCGCCCAGTTGGAAGTGATCGGGTGCACTGTGACCGGACGCGCGGTGCACGACTGCGACCAGGTGTTGTACAGGGCGAGGTTGGCGCCCAGCACCCAGGCGTTCTTGAGGCTGCTCTCCACCCCGGTGAAGCGCAGGAAAGCCGCCGCCTTGTGGCTTCCGCCGTCGTACGTGCCGACCTTCAACACGGTGTCCGAGGCGAAGTTCTGGCTGTACGGGTACTCGACGTAGGTGCCGGAGGTCGCGTCGACGGACTTCACGGAGGGGTCGACGCGTACGGGGAACACCCGGTCCGGCGCGCTGAGCCACTGCTTGTCGAGCTTGACGACCAGGATCTGTCGGCCGGCCTCCTCGGCCAGGCTGTAGGTGACCCCGGAGGAGATCACACCCTCGTTGGAGCCGGGCGCGATGTTGGAGTCCTGCATCCAGCCGGCGGGGGTCCAGGCGCGGACGGTGCCGTCGGCGTCGACGAAGGTGACGTTGCCGTGGTCGTCGATTCCTGCCGTCAGCCCGGCCAGCTCCAGGGGGAACCGCCACTCGGTGGGCGCGTCGGCGTCCTTGAGGACCAAGGTCTCCTTGACGGAGTCACTGCCCGCGACGAACTCCACGTCGGAGTACGGGCGTACGTCCTCGTAGGTCAGCGTGCTGCCTTCGGCCTGGCCCGGGGCGGCAGTCGCCTCGGTCACGCCGTAGCCGACCGACACGTTCTCGTCCACTGCCATGCGGACGACCGGATCGGCATCTGCGGTCCCGGCGAACTCGATCTGCGACTCGGTCGATGCGGTCTCCCAGCCGTCCTCACCGGCGCTCATCGTGCTCGGCCCGGCGTCGTCCCGGGGGACCAGCGTGTTGTCGATCGGCTTCCAGGAGCCGTCTTCGGCCTGGAAGTTGACGGGCTCGTTGTAGTAGCGGGTGGTGTAGGTGCCGTCCGGGTTGAGGTAGGTGCGCTCCTGTGCGGTGCGCTTGCTCTTGAGCTCCTTGCTGCGCTTGGAGTCGAAGCCCTGCGGTGTGGTGACACCCGGAGAGGAGACCTTCCGGACTGCACCCGGCTCGGGGGGCTTCGCCGTACTGGGCAGCCTGGTGACGCTGTCGGTCCGCTCGGCGGGCAGCTCTCCGCGACCGGTCAGCGCGCCGTCACGGCCGCCCTTGGCGGTGGCGTCCGTCGCGTCCGCGGACGTGGAGTGGCTTCGGCCGGCGGCGGAACCCCAGCGCTGGTCCGGGGCTGCCGCGGAGTTGGCGGCCGCCGAGAGATCCAGAGCCGAAACGCCCTGTTCGGTCCCGGCCAGCACGGCCAGCACGAAGGCGACAGCAACACCAAGTGGACGTGCCGGACGCACGGGACCCCCCACGCTTGTAGAACAAGAATGGGGAGAGTTTTAAGTGATCTTTATATGTGTGCACAAGTAGTCCACATGGTTTCCTCAATGTGGAGTGATGATGATCACGGAGTATTTGCTGGCAAACGGCTGACTTTCGGGCGGCGTTCGTGCCCGTGACGGCGACCGCGGACGCCGTCACGACAGACACCCCGGGCAAGACCCCAGCCCGACAGGACCTGTTCGCCGGCGGATCGTAAAGTGCCCGGATGAGCATCATCGGGGTCGGTATCGACGTTGCCGAGATCGAGCGGTTCGCGGCGTCGCTGGAGCGTACGCCGGGGATGGCCCGGCGGTTGTTCCTGGACAGCGAGTTGACGCTGCCCAGCGGGGAGCGGCGAGGGGTCGCCTCGCTCGCCGCCCGCTTCGCCGCGAAAGAGGCACTCGCCAAGGCGCTCGGCGCTCCGGCCGGGCTCCACTGGACCGATGCCGAGGTCTACGTGGAGGACAGCGGGCAGCCCCGCCTGCGGGTCACCGGGACGGTGGCCGCCCGCGCCGCCGAACTGGGCGTGCAGTCCTGGCACGTGTCGCTCAGCCATGACGCGGGGGTGGCGTCGGCCGTGGTGATCGCGGAGGGATGACCACCGCCGCGCCGGCTCTCACGCGGCCTGGTCCCACTCCGTGTGGATGCCCTTCTCGGTCAGCGGATCGCGACCGCCGCCGGCCGACTTCTCGCGAGCGCGCAGCGCGGCCCAGGCGGCGGCTGACGCGCAGGTGAGGTACCAGGGCAGCGGCCAGACGGTGTGCCACCAGCCGGTATGCGGCGAGACGGTGATGTCGACGGCGGCCGTCGCCAGAGCGGCGGCCAGGCTCCAGCACAGCAGGCGCCCGGCCCAACGGACGGCCGGGCCGAGAGGCCGGCGGGGTCTGTCCGGATCGGTCATCGCGGGAACGTCCTCCACGGGATGGTCGACGGCCGCGGCCGCGGCCATGGATGCGGCTGCGTTCGCGAAACGCCCTCAGTGTGCGTTTTGTGAAGCGTTCCGCACAGGGGTGGGATGGGGCGGCCGTGACGTCTGAGACGACCTCAGGTCCGGGCATATGCCCACAAGTACGTGATGGTGCCTGGTGAGCGCTTACGTGTCAGATGGGGAACGGGGCTGAATCTGGCCGAAAGTGACCAGGTCAGACCTCGTGTCCTCGTCTGACCTGGCCGAGATTGCGCTTTCGGACAACTGTACTGCCCTCTCGGCGGCCGGAACTGATCGTTCCTCGCCCCTGCGTGTGCCGACGAGGTGTTTTCGTCCCGGTATGCCGGACCAAAGAGGTGGGGCTGATTCCGGCCCGTATGCCAAGGACGGTCAGGGGCACGGCGGGCCACGTTGTGTGGACCTTGTGACAACTTGTGCGTCCCCGGTGACCGTTGGGGTCGCTGGTCCTGACTTCCTGTGGGGGGAAGCTGATGCATTCGCGTGCCGCACGCACGCCGTCTCGGCGTGCCCGGAGATCACACAGAACCGCCCTCACCGCTGCCGTCGCCACGGCCGCGCTGCTCATCGCCGCCGCCCCCGGCCTCGCGGCAACGCCCAAGCCCGAACTGCCCGAGCCCGAGAGCCCGTGGACGAAGCCGACGAAGGTCGAGGTACCGGCCACCCCGGCAGGCACAACCAAGGCCCCGGCCTCCAGGGCGGAGACCACCCCGCCCGCCGAGGTCATCGCCTGGCGCTCGGCGCAGAAGGCCCGTACGGCCGGCAGGACCAACAGCACGGCCCGGACCACTGTTGCCGCCGACATACCTTCCTACGTGCCCGAAGGGCAGGGCCAGGTCCCCTGGCACCGCCTCCTCGACACCCGCCTCAGCGACTCCCTGGTCGCCCGCACGAACCTCTCCAACGGCAACCTGATGCTGGCGGCCACCGACTTCGACATCGCGGGCGTGGGCCAGAAACTCCAGCTCACCCGGACGTACAACAGCCTGGAAGCCCCCTGGGGCAAGGTCTCCCAGCGCTGGTGGCAGGGCTATGAGCGCTACCTCCAGGTCAACGACGGTGAGGTGGACGTCTTCGACGCCACCGGCGACACGCTGCGCTTCACGGAGACCGGCACCGGCGGCTACACCACCCCGACCGGCTACTCCAAGGACCTGAAGAAGAACGCCGACGGCACCTACACCCTCACCGACCGCAAGTCCGGCAGCCGGGACACCTACGACGCGAACGGCACCCTCACCAAGGTCACGGACAAGAACCACGGCACGATCACCGTCGACCAGCACGACGAGAGCGGCGAGCACAAGGGCTTCAAGCTGACCGAGACCCGCTCGGGCCGCTGGATCGACCTGGTCAAGACGTATCCGAACCAGTGGCAGGCCAAGGACCACACCGGCCGCACCGCGGTCTTCGATCTCGACTCCGCCGGCTATCCGGCCAAGGTGACCGACACGGCCGGCAAGCCCACCGAATACACCTACGACGGTGACGGCCGGGTCATCAAGGTCATCACCGCGGAGGGCACCACCACCGTCTTCACCTACGACGACCACAACCGCGTCACCTCCATGCTGCGCGCGACCGAGTCCACCAGCAGTGGCCACACCGGCCCGACCTGGCGCCTCGACTACTCGGCCGCCACCCCGAAGGACGCGGGCACCACCACGGTCACCGACCCCGACGGCGACCAGACCCTCTACACGCACAACGCGGACGGCGAGGTCACCAAGGTCACCGACCCGCTCCAGCACTCCCGCCACAGCACGTACGTCAACCACCTGGTGCAGACCGCCACGGACGCGATGGGCACCGGCGCGGACGGCACCGGCGGCAACACCACCACCTACGGCTGGGACACCCGCAACAACGCCACCTCCGCCAAGCTCCCGCTGGGCGCGACCGCCTCGGTGACGGCGTACCAGACCGTCGCGGGCACCGATCTGCCCAACGACTTCACCAGCGCCGACGGCCGCAAGGACAGCTTCAAGTACGACACCAACGGCAACACCATGTCGGTGACGACCTCCGGCACCGCGGGCGCCACCCGTGAGTACACGTACAACAAGGCCACCCCCACGTGCGGCGGCTTCGAGGGCCAGCGCTGCACCGGCAAGGACGGCAACGGCAAGGTCACCTCTTTCACCTACGACACCGAGGGCAACCTGAAGAAGGTCACCCCGCCCGCGCCGCTGGGTGAGACGACGTACACCTACGACGGGCTGGGCCGGGTGGAGACGGCCACCGACGGCCGCGGCATCAAGTCGGTCTACGTCTACGACCCCCGCGACCGGGTGAAGACGGTCTCCTCGACGAACTCCACGGTCACGTACGACTACGACGGCGACGGCAACCTGAAGGTCCGCACCGACGCCTCCGGCACCACGCGGTGGGACTACGACAAGCTGAACCGGGAGAAGGTCCGCACCCTGCAGAGCGGTGCGCAGACCGCGCTCGCCTACACCCCGGGCGGCGACGTCGACTACTACACCGACCCCACCGGCAGGACCGACTACACCTGGGACAAGGCCGGCCGCCTGGACTACCTGACCGACCCGGCCGGCAAGAAGACCGACTTCGACCACGACAGCAACGACAAGCGCACCAAGACCGTCTACCCCGGCGGCACCACCCAGTCCGTCGGCATCGACAAGAACGGCCGCCCCCAGACCGTCAGGACGACCTCCGGCACGACCACCCTGGTCGACCTGACCTACAGCTACGCCAACGCCGGCAAGGACACCACCAAGATCCGCACCCGCACCGACAACCTCACCAAGTACAGGACCAGTTACACCTACGACTCCCAGGACCGCCTGTCCTACGCCCTGGAAGCCGACTCGGCCGGCACCCGCAAAGCGTCCTGGCTGTACTGCTTCGACAAGGCCGGCAACCTCACCTCCCAGGACGGCACCGCCGCCACCTGCCCCGGCAGCGCGGTCTTCACCTACAACGACGCCTCCCAGCTGACCGGCCAGACCGGCTCGGCGACGCCGTGGTCGTACGACAAGCTCGGCAACGAGACCGCCGGCGGACGCGTGGCTGCCTCCGCGCGCACAAAGGAAACCTGGACGGACCACAGCCAGCTGTCCAACATCGCGGTCGGCGGCACGAACTACGACCTGGTCCACGCGGGCACCGACAACTCGGAGCGCACGAAGCTGGGTTCGACCTGGTTCCACCACACCGCGCTCGGCCTCGCGTCCACGACCACCGACGGCGTCGACACCGGATTCATCCGCGAACCGGCGGGCACGTTGAACTCCATGACGACTGGGGGGAAGTCCTCCTACTACCTCACCGACGGCACCGGCAACGTCCTCGGTCTGGTCGACGACGCGGGCAAGCGCACGCACACGTACGCCTACGGCCCGACGGGTCTGCCCCGCGGCACCGCCACCGAGGCCGTACCCCAGCCGTTCCGCTACAGCGGCGCCTACCTCGACCCCACGGGCCTGTACAAGATGGGGGCCCGCTACTACGACCCCCAGATCGGCCGCTTCACCCAGCCCGATCCCTCCGGGCAGGAGAAGAACGCGTACCTGTACGCGGGCGGTGACTTCATCAACAACAGCGACCCCACCGGGCTGTTCAGCTTCTCCGACCTACTCGACAAGGGCAGCGATGTTTTCGGTGTGGTCACGGGTTGCGTGGCGGGAGTTACAGCTGCGGCCGAGACCGGAGTCATCGCATATTCCGCCACGGTCGGCGGCGTGGTCGGCGCGGGGGTCGGCAGTGCGGTAGGTGCTGGTGCTGCCGTGGTCGGCAGCTGCGCGCTTGGCGGCGTCGCGGGGTACTACGGTGCGGACATCCTCACTTACGGATAACGCGTAAAGAAACATGCGGAGGGGTGGAATGCGCCGGAAGGATGCATCGATGGACGACGCAATAAAAGGAGTGCGAACCTTCTCTGCGATCCTGGTGATAGGAGGCGTATGCGCGTGCATTGCGGGAACCGTCACCGGCGATGCTGTGCCGATCGTACTCGGAGTGATCGCGGCAGTCAGCGGAGTGGTTCTGGCGGTCTTCGCCTTTCTGGGACATCGGAAAACTCGCTCGTGAAAGCGTGCAGGATCTGATCCTAAGAATTCGGCGCGGTAAATGAGGTGGAGGGGGCTGTTCCATGCGGCAGGCGTGGCGGGTTGAGGCCTACAAGGGTCTGGGCGGAGTTCCCACCTGGGTGGTCGTCGCGATCATCGTGGTCGTCGTGGTCTGGATGCTGGTGACCGCCGCCCGTCGCAACCGCTCCAAGTGACGCAGATCCGGCAGGGAAACGGGGCAGACTCGACCCCATGCGTACTGCGTACAAGGTGGAGACGGTCAGGACCGCCGAGCGGGAGTTGATGGCACGGCTGCCGGAGGGCGCGCTGATGCAGCGGGCGGCTGCCGGGCTCGCCGCCGCCTGCGCTGACCTGCTGGGGCGGGTGTACGGCCGTCGGGTCGTGCTGCTCATCGGGAGCGGGGACAACGGCGGGGACGCCCTCTTCGCCGGGGCCCGCCTGGCGCGGCGGGGCGCCGGGGTCACCGCCGTACTGCTCGCGCCCGAACGCGCCCACTCCGCTGGGCTGGCCGCACTGCGGCGGGCCGGGGGGCGGGCCGTGGGGATCGACGGACGGGCCGCGGAGGGCGGCGACCCGCGTGCCATCAGCGCCGAGGGAGACGTCGCGGCTGCCCTCACCGCCGGAGAGCAGGCCACGGCCACCCCCGCCGCCGCTGGACAGGCCACAGACACCCACCCCGTCGAGGCGCTGATCCAGCACGCCGACCTCCTCCTCGACGGCATCGTCGGTATCGGCGGCAAGGGCGGGCTGCGGCCCGACGCGGCCCAGTTGGCGGAGGTCGCCGACCGGGCGCGCTGCGCCGTCGTCGCCGTAGATCTGCCGAGTGGGGTCGACGCCGACTCCGGAGAGGTGCGCGGGGCAGCCGTCCGGGCCGACCTCACCGTCACGTTCGGGACGCACAAGCCGGGGCTGCTGATCGATCCCGCGCGGGAGTACGCCGGGTCGGTGCGGCTCGTCGACATCGGGCTCGCGCTTCCGGAGGAGGCCGAGCTGGAGGCCCTCCAACACGCCGACGTACGGCGGCTGCTGCCTGTGCCGACCGGTGAGAGCGACAAGTACCGGCGCGGTGTCGTCGGGATCGCCGCCGGCTCCGCGCGGTATCCGGGGGCCGCCGTGCTCGCCGTGTACGGGGCGCTGCGGGGCGGCGCCGGGGCCGTGCGGTACGTCGGGCCCGCCGCGGACGCCGTGATCGCCCGCTTCCCCGAGACGCTCGTGTCGGACCAGGGGCCGAAGCACGCCGGGCGCGTGCAGGCCTGGGTCGTGGGACCGGGCGCCGGGGACGACGCCTCGGCCGTGGGCGAGGTGCTGGGGTCGGACGTGCCGGTGCTCATCGACGCGGACGGGCTGCGGCTCGCCGACCGGGACGCCGTACGCGCGCGTACCGCGCCGACGCTCATGACCCCGCACGCCGGAGAGGCCGCCGCGCTCCTCGGGGTGCCGCGCGAGGAGGTCGAGGGGGCGCGGCTCGCCTCCGCGCGGGAACTTGCCGGGCGCTACGGCGCGACCGTGCTGCTCAAGGGGTCGACCACGCTGGTCGCCGACGCCGGCGGCGGTGCCGTACGGGTGAATCCGACCGGGACGGCGTGGCTGGCGACGGCAGGCAGCGGAGACGTGCTGTCCGGCCTCGCGGGGTCCCTGCTCGCGTCCGGGCTGAGCGCGCTGGACGCCGGCAGCGTGGCCGCCTACCTGCACGGCCTGGCCGGACGGTTCGCGGCGGACGGGGCGCCGGTGGGTGCGCACGACGTGGCCGAGGCGGTGCCGGCGGCATGGCGGGACGTACGGGACGTACGGGACGCATGAACGCTTCTGCGAAGGAGACATCCTGATCCCGCGAACTAACACCTGATGGGACTAATGCGGGTCGGCCGAGTGTGCGGAGCCCGAAGGGCGATGTTTCGCTGACGGCATGGATGAGCCACATATACGCGGCACCACCCGACGCGAGTTGCTCGGCGGTGCGGCAGTCGTACTGGGCAGTCCCGTCCTCGGTTTCCGCGAGGACACCCCGGATCCCCCGGATCCACCGGAGGACGAGCCCGGCGGGAACTGCGGCAGCGACTACGACGCGGAATTCGAGGAACTGCTGGCGGCCGCCGAGGACATCGAGGTGGAGGACGACCGCTCCCTCGCACCCGCCAAGTGGGCCCGCCCCCTCCGCAAACGGGCCCGCGTGACGATGCGATACGGGGTGCGGGGCAACTGGCTGGTCGGCTACCACACCGGAATCGATCTCGCCGTACCGAAAGGAACCCCGCTGTACGCGGTGGGCAGCGGAGTCGTCGTCCTGGCCAGTTGGTCGGGGTCGTACGGAAAGGCCGTGACGATCAAGCTGAGTGACTCCCGTTACGTCGTCTACGGCCATCTCTCGCGCATCTCGGTCGCGCGCGGTGCCAAGGTCAAGGCCGGCACCCGCATCGGGAGCAGCGGCGCCACCGGACGCGCCACCGGCCCGCATCTGCACTTCGAGGTCCGTGCCCGGCGTCCGTACGGCTCGGACATCGACCCGGTGAAATACCTGGCCCGGCACGGACTCAGCCTCTGACACGCGTGCGTGTGCGCGTCTGCGGGGACGCGCTCAGTGGTGGTGTCAGTCGCCTCTGAGACACTGGGGGCGCCATGAACGAGACAGCAACCGCCCCGACCGCACCGCTGCGCGCCCGCGCCGAGATCGACCTGGACGCGCTGCGGGCCAATGTGCGGACCCTGCGCGCGCACGCGCCGGGCGCCGCCGTCATGGCCGTGGTCAAGTCCGACGCGTACGGCCACGGCGCGGTGCCGTGCGCCCGCGCCGCGGTCGAGGCGGGGGCGCGCTGGCTGGGGACGGCCACGCCCGAGGAAGCCCTCGACCTGCGCGCGAAGGGCATCGACGGCGTTCGGATCATGTGCTGGCTGTGGACGCCCGGCGGGCCGTGGAGAGAAGCGATCGAGGCCGATCTCGACGTCTCCGTCAGCGGAATGTGGGCGCTGCGAGAGGTCACCGACGCGGCCCGGCAGGCCGGCCTCCCCGCGCGTGTGCAGCTCAAGGCCGACACCGGTCTCGGGCGCGGCGGCTGCCAGCCCGGTGAGGACTGGGCCGAGCTGGTCGCCGAGGCCCTGAGCGCCGAGGCGCAGGGCCTGCTGCGCATCACGGGGCTCTGGTCGCACTTCGCCTGCGCCGACGAGCCCGGGCATCCCTCCATCGCCGCCCAGCTCGCCCTCTTCCGGGAGATGCTGGCGTACGCCGAGGGCCGGGGCGTGCGCCCCGAGGTGCGGCACATCGCCAACTCGCCCGCCACGCTCTCCCTTCCGGAGAGCCACTTCGACCTCGTCCGGACCGGGATCGCGGTCTACGGCATCTCGCCCAGCCCCGAGATCGGCGCCCCCGCCGACTTCGGGCTGCGCCCGGTGATGACGCTGTCGGCGTCGATCGCGCTGGTCAAGCGCGTCCCGGGCGGCCACGGCGTCAGTTACGGCCATCACTACGTCACCCCCGGCGCAACCACCCTCGGCCTGGTCCCCGTCGGCTACGCGGACGGCATCCCGCGGCACGCCTCCGGGACCGGCCCGGTGCTGGTCGACGGCAAGTGGCGCACGGTCGCCGGACGGATCGCCATGGACCAGTTCGTGGTCGACCTCGGCGGCGACGAACCGCCGACCGGAACCCGGGCCGTGCTCTTCGGCCCCGGCGACCGGGGCGAGCCCACCGCCGAGGACTGGGCACAGGCCGCGGGCACCATCGCCTACGAAATCGTGACCCGCATCGGAACACGCGTTCCTCGCGTCTATGTGAACGAGGAACAAGCGGGGTAACCGCACAGTGCGTGTGTGAGAACGGCCGGTGCGGCAACACCAGCTTCAGCGTCACCACGAAGAACACCAGCAACCCGGTATCACCCGACCCAGCGAACAGGAGCGGTACGTGAGCGAGAGCAGTGCGGAGGCCGTCGTAGACGCCGCTTCGGTGGCCCTCGCCTCCGCTGCGGCGGCGGGTGGCGGCTGGCGCCGGGCGACCGGCATCGCGGGCGCCGCGATAGGCGTGGTCGCCGCCGGAGCCGCGGCCGGGGTGGCCATCGAACGGCTCACCGTCGGGCGCGGGATGCGGCAGAAGGCGCGCCTCGCCCTCGACTCGACCGGGCCGTACGGCTCACTGCGCGGCACCCCCGGCAAGGCGTACGCCGACGACGGCACCGAGCTGTACTACGAGGTCGACGACGTGGACCCGGAGGCCGTCCCCCCGCTGTCGCCGCGCAGGCGCCGGCTGTTCGGACGCAAGGCACCCGCCCCCGTGACCGTCGTCTTCAGCCACGGCTACTGCCTCAGCCAGGACTCCTGGCACTTCCAGCGGGCGGCCCTTCGGGGCGTCGTACGGACCGTGCACTGGGACCAGCGCAGCCACGGCCGGTCCGGGCGGGGGGCGCGGCAGGTGCAGGACGGGGTGGCGGTCGACATCGAGCAGCTGGGGCGGGACCTGAAGGCCGTCATCGACGCGGCCGTGCCGCAGGGGCCGATCGTGCTGGTCGGGCACTCCATGGGCGGCATGACCGTCATGGCGCTGGCCGACCAGTTCCCCGAGCTGATCCGCGACCGGGTGGTGGCGGTGGCTCTGGTCGGTACGTCGTCCGGGCGGCTCGGCGAGGTCAACTTCGGGCTGCCCGTCGCGGGCGTCAACGCCGTACGGCGGGTGCTGCCGGGCGTCCTCAAGGTGCTGGGGCAGCGGGCCGACCTGGTGGAGAAGGGGCGGCGGGCCACCGCAGACCTGTTCGCCGGGATCATCAAGCGGTACTCCTTCGCCTCCCGGGACGTGGACCCGGCCGTCGTCCGGTTCGCCGAGCGGATGATCGAGGGCACCCCGATCGACGTGGTCGCCGAGTACTACCCGGCGTTCGACAACCACGACAAGACCGCCGCCCTCGCCCACTTCGCGGACAAGCCGGTGCTCGTCCTCGCCGGAGTGGGGGACATGGTGACGCCGAGCGAGCACAGCGAGGCGATCGCCTCCCTGCTGCCGGAGGCGGAGCTGGTACTGGTTCCGGACGCCGGGCACCTCGTCATGCTGGAACACCCGGAAGTGGTCACCGACCGCCTCGCCGACCTGCTCACCCGCGCGGGTGCCGTGCCCGCAGGGGCTACCGTTGGCGGTTATGGAAGCAGTACCGCGCAACCCGGTTGAGACCGAGCTGACCGTCACCTCCCCCGAGCAGATGCGCGAGCTGGGCCTGAAGCTCGCCAAGCTGCTGCGCGCCGGGGACCTCGTGATGCTCAGCGGGGAGCTCGGCGCGGGCAAGACGACGCTGACCCGCGGACTCGGTGAGGGGCTCGGGGTGCGGGGGGCCGTGACCTCGCCGACCTTCGTGATCGCCCGGGTGCATCCGTCCCTGGGGGACGGGCCGCCCCTCGTCCACGTGGACGCTTACCGCCTGGGTGGCGGGCTCGACGAGATGGAGGACCTCGACCTCGACGTGTCGCTGCCGGAGTCGGTGATCGTCGTGGAATGGGGCGAGGGCAAGGTCGAGGAGCTGACCGACGACCGGCTCCAGGTCCAGATCCACCGCGCGGTCGGGGACACCACCGACGAGGTGCGGTACGTGACGTTCACTCCGCTCGGGGAGCGGTGGGCGACGGCCGACCTCGGGGTGCTCACCGCCTGAGGGGCGACCGCGTTTTCATCAACGTTCCGACAATCCGTCGGCAAGATGTTGCATTTGGTGTCTTGTGCGTGGTCACATGGTACCCAGCTCGTAGTTAGGTGTACCTAACTACGCCCGCCCCCGAACTTCAGGAGGCGTCCATGTCGGCCACCGAGAACCGGCCCCAGCAGCAGCCGTACGCGATCGCCGGCGGCGTGTCCATGCGAGATCTGCTGGCGTCCTGTGCGGCGGCGGAGGCCGTCTCCACACCCCCGCGACTGCCCGATCCGGGTACGGCGACGGCGGCTGCTGCCGAGCGTCCGAAAGCGGCCTGATCGCCCCAGACCGGCCTGAAGCCGGTTCAGTGGATCACCACGACCTTCACGCCGATCGTCGCGAAGGACCACATCGCGTCGCCGTCCGCGCGGGACTCCCGGATGCCGCCCGTGCGTACAGGAGTGGCGTCGGCGGCGGGGGTCGCCTTGTCCTTCACGGCCGCGCTGAAGCCGATCGCCACGCCGTCGACGTCGGCGAAGCGGACGACGTGTTCGATGGGGGTGCCGTCGGTGCCGGTCACCGCGCCCGAGCGGGAGGTGACCGCGTAGGTGCCGGGGGCGGGGTGGATGTTGCCCGGGGTGATCGCGAAGGTGCGGGTGACCTTGTCGCCGGGTGCCACGAGCCAGACTCGGTTGCCGTTCAGGGAGTACACGACGCGTCGTCCGGTGCCGGAGCTTGGCGGGAGGGCGTTGGGGTTCTGCTTGGCCAGGGGGTGCCGGGAGGCGGTGGCCGCGGGGGTGCCGGTGTGTTTTGCGGTGGGGACTGTTGCGGAGGCCTGGTAGGCGAGGAAGCCGACCGTTGCGAGGGCTGCTGTGGTGAGGGCGGTCACGAAGGCTGCGTTGCGGGGGGCCACCGGGTCACCTCTTGTGTGCTTGGTCCTGATTTGTGGTGACCGTAGCAGCTTGGCGGTCGTCTGCTGCGCCGTCGTGGCTTGTCGCGCCCACGCGGAGGAGTCGCATGTCGATAGAGCCCCGCGCCCCTGAAAGCGGCCTGCGGCCGCCCCAGGGTCGCCGGAGCCGTAGGCTGTTTGCGTGCTCTTGCTCGCTCTGGATACCGCCACTCCTGCCGTGACCGTCGCCCTGTATGACGGGCGGGATGTTCTCGCCTCGTTCAGTCAGGTGGACGCGCGTCGGCACGGGGAGCTGTTGTTGCCGGCCGTCGATCGGGTGCTCGGGGAAGCGGGGGTGAAGCTGGACGCCGTCACCGGGGTCGTCGTGGGGACCGGGCCCGGGCCGTACACCGGGCTGCGGGTCGGGCTCATGACCGCGGACACCTTCGGGCTCGCGCTCGGGATCCCCGTGTACGGGATCTGCACCCTGGACGGACTCGCCCACGCCGCCGACGTCGGTGACGGGCCCTTCGTCGTGGCGACCGACGCGCGGCGCAAGGAGGTCTACTGGGCGCGGTACGAGGACTCCCGTACCCGGATCGGTGAACCCGCGGTCGACCGGCCCGCCGACATCGCCGAGCGGGTCGAGGGACTGCCCGCGGTCGGCGCGGGGGCGCTGCTCTACCCCGACACCTTCCCGGACGCCCGCGAGCCCCGGCATGTGTCGGCCGCCTCGCTCGCCGCGCTCGCCGCCGAGCGGATCGAGGCCGGGCAGGAGCTGCCCGCCCCGCGGCCGCTGTACCTGCGGCGCCCCGACGCCCAGGTGCCCAAGAACTACAAGGTGGTCACCCCCAAGTGACCACACCTGTGACTCCCGTACTGCGTGAGATGCGCTGGTGGGACATCGATCCCGTCCTGGAACTGGAGAAGGACCTCTTCCCGGAGGACGCCTGGTCCCGGGGCATGTTCTGGTCCGAGCTGGCGCATTCCCGGGGTCCGGCGGCGACCCGGCGCTTCGTCGTGGCCGAGGTGGGCGGGCGGATCGTCGGATACGCGGGGCTCGCCTCCGCCGGCACGGCGGACGACGGCGGCCCCGCCGCGCAGGCCGACGTGCAGACCATCGCCGTCGCCCGCGACCACTGGGGCACCGGCCTCGGCTCGGTGCTGCTGACCGAGCTGCTGCGGGCCGCGACCGCCTTCGAGTGCGCCGAGGTGATGCTGGAGTGCCGGATCGACAACATCCGCGCCCAGAAGCTCTACGAGCGCTTCGGCTTCGAGGCCATCGGCTTCCGGCGCGGCTACTACCAGCCGGGCAATGTGGACGCCCTGGTCATGCGACTGACCACAGCACCCGACAGCGGCTCCGCCGCGGGTTCAACTTCCGTACGAGGAACCGAGATCAATGGCTGACGAACCCCTTGTCCTGGGCATCGAGACCTCCTGTGACGAGACCGGCGTCGGCATCGTCCGGGGGACCACCCTGCTGGCCGACGCCATCGCGTCCAGCGTCGACGAGCACGCCAGGTTCGGCGGAGTGGTGCCGGAGGTGGCGAGCAGGGCGCACCTGGAGGCCATGGTCCCCACCATCGACCGTGCGCTGAAGGAAGCGGGGGTGAGCGCGCGGGACCTCGACGGCATCGCCGTCACCGCGGGGCCCGGGCTCGCCGGCGCGCTCCTCGTCGGGGTCTCCGCCGCGAAGGCGTACGCCTACGCCCTCGGCAAGCCCCTCTACGGCGTCAACCACCTCGCCTCCCACATCTGCGTCGACCAGCTGGAGCACGGCCCGCTGCCCGAGCCGACGATGGCGCTGCTGGTCTCCGGCGGGCACTCGTCCCTGCTGCTGTCCTCGGACATCACCTCCGATGTCCGTCCCATGGGCGCGACCATCGACGACGCGGCCGGCGAGGCCTTCGACAAGATCGCCCGGGTGCTGAACCTCGGCTTCCCGGGCGGCCCGGTCATCGACCGGTACGCGCGCGAGGGCGACCCGACGGCGATCGCGTTCCCGCGCGGTCTGACCGGTCCGCGCGACCCGGCGTACGACTTCTCCTTCTCCGGCCTGAAGACGGCGGTGGCCCGCTGGATCGAGGCCAAGCGGGCCGCGGGGGAGGAGGTGCCGGTGCGTGACGTGTCGGCGTCCTTCCAGGAGGCGGTCGTGGACGTGCTGACCCGCAAGGCCGTGCGGGCCTGCAAGGACGAGGGCGTCGACCACCTGATGATCGGCGGCGGCGTGGCCGCGAACTCGCGGCTGCGGGCGCTGGCCCAGGAGCGTTGCGAGGCCGCCGGGATCCGTCTCAGGGTCCCCCGGCCCAAGCTGTGCACCGACAACGGCGCGATGGTCGCCGCCCTGGGCGCGGAGATGGTGGCCCGCAACCGCCCCGCCTCCAGCTGGGACCTCTCCGCCGACTCCTCCCTGCCGGTGACCGACCCGCACGTCCCGGGCCACGACCACGTCCACGAGGTCAGCAAGGAGAACCTCTACACATGACGGTCGCGCTGATGTGGGAGGCCCGGGCGGTCGAGGGCCGCGGCGAGGCGCTGCTGGCCTGGGCCCGCGGTCAGGAGCTTCCCGTACGGCCGCTGCGGCGCGAGACGTTCCGGGCGCCCGAGGACCGCGTCCTGGTCATCACGTGGTGGGACGCGGCCCACGACGCCGAGCTGCCCGAACTTCCGGAGCCGGACGGGGACTTGGCGAGCCGGGCCGTGCATCGGTGGCGGTTCGAGTCACTCGGCACGGAGTGAGTTCACCCCGTCTCCGCCACCTCCGTCTCGCACCGCAGCCGCCGGTCCGGGCCCAGCTCCCGCACCGGGCCCGTGAGATGCAGCCGCTCCGTGTGCCGGTTCTCCGCGCTCGACGCGGCCAGCCGTAGCTCCAGGTCGCCCGGTTCGACGATCCGTCGGCCCTTGCGGTCGGTGAAGGCGGACAGGTCGGCGTGGAAGTGGAAGGTCACGCGACGGGACTCGCCCGGGGCCAACTCCAGCCGCTGGTAGCCGATCAGGCGGACGTCCGGGCGGGTCACCGAGGCCACCGGGTCGTGCAGATACAGCTGGACGACCTCGGCGCCCGGGCGCTCGCCCGTGTTGCGGACGGTGACGGCGAGGTCGTAGGAGCCGTCGGTGGTGATCCCTGGTGTCGAGCCCTCGACGTCCTCCCAGGCGAACTCCGTGTAGGAGCGGCCGTGTCCGAAGGCGTACAGCGGGGTCGGGTCCAGGTTGCTGGCCCCGCCCGCGAGGCCGAGCGGGGGCTGGAGGTAGGTCCAGGGCTGGCCGCCGGGCACCCGCGGGACGCTCACCGGGAGGCGGCCCGAGGGGTTGATCCGGCCCGAGAGGACTCCGGCGACCGCGGGGCCGCCCTCCTCGCCGGGGAAGAAGGCCTGGACGACCGCGCCGAGCCGGCCGTGCCAGCGGCCCAGCGCGTAGGGGCGGCCGGTGAGGAGGACCAGGACGACCGGGACGCCGGTGGCGACCAGGGAGTCCAGCAATTCGCCCTGCACACCGGGCAGTTGCAGGTCCGTCACATCGCAGCCCTCGCCCGAGGTGCCGCGTCCGAACAGGCCCGCCCGGTCGCCGAGCACCGCCACGCAGACGTCCGCCTCGGCGGTCCGGGCCACCGCCTCCTCGAAGCCCGCGGTGTCCGGGTCGTCGACCCCGCAGCCCTCGGTGAACGTGACCTTGGCGTCGGGGAGTTCGGCGCGCAGGGCCTGAAGAACCGTGGGGATCTCGACGCCCATCGGGACGTCGGGGTGGTGGGTGAGGACGTGGGAGGGGAAGGAGTAGCAGCCCAGCATGGCGAGGGCGTCGGCGGCGCGGGGGCCGACGACCGCGATCCGGGTGTCGGGGGCCAGCGGGAGCAGACCGTCCGGGTTGTCGAGGAGGACCACCGACTCCTCGGCGAGGCGGCGGGCCAGGGCGCGGTTGGCCGTCGAGTCGAGGTCGATCCGCTCGGCGGGCTCCGGGTTCCAGTCCTCGTCGAGGAGCCCGAGCTCGCACTTCTGGAGCAGGACCCGGCGGGCCGCCCGGTCGATCAGGGACTCGGGGACCTCCCCGGCTCGGACCGCTTCCACGAGCGGTTTGCCGTAGCACTTCACCGTCGGCAGTTCGACGTCCAGGCCCGCGTCCAGGGCCGCGTGGGCCGCGCCCGCCTCGGTGCCGGCGATCCGGTGCTGGGTCTGGAGGAAGCCGATGCCGAAGTAGTCGGCGACCACCGTGCCGGTGAACCCCCACTGCTCACGCAGGAGTTCGGTCAGCAGGCCGGGGTCGGCGGAGGCCGGGACGCCGTCCGTGTCGGTGTATGCGGCCATCACCGAGCGGGCCCCGCCCTCGCGCAGGGCGAACTCGAAGGGCGGCAGGGTGATGTCGGCGAACTCCCGCACCCCCGCCCGCACGGGCGCGAGGTTCCGGGCGCCCGCCGAGGAGGCGTACCCGGCGAAGTGCTTGAGCGTGGCGACGATCCCGGCCGACTCCAGGCCCCGCACATACGCGGCGCCGATCGTGCCCACCAGGTACGGGTCCTCGCCGATCGTCTCCTCGACCCGTCCCCAGCGCGGGTCGCGGACGACGTCCAGAACGGGGGCCAGGCCCTGGTGGACGCCGACCGAGCGCAGGTCGCGGCCGATGGCCCGGGCCATCTCCTCGACCAGGCCGGCGTCGAAGCTCGCGCCCCAGGCGAGCGGCACCGGATAGGCGGTGGCCCGCCAGGTGGTGAAGCCGGCCAGGCACTCCTCGTGCGCGAGCGCGGGGATGCCGAAGCGGCCCGCGTCGGCGATACGGCGCTGGGCGCGGGCCAGTGCCTGCGCGCCCAGCGCCGGGTCCACGGGGGCGGTGCCGAAGGGGCGGGTGAGCTGGCCCAGGCCGTGGGTGATCAGCTCGTCCCAGTCGTAGTCGGCGGTCATCTCGCTCTGCAGGGGGGCGACTCCGTCCCCGTCCGCGCTGGCGCCCACCCACACGCCGTAGAGCTGGGCGGTCTTCTCCTGAAGGGTCATCCGGGAGAGGAGGTCGTCGACGCGGGCGGCGGCGGGCAGGGCGGGGTCACGCCAAGGCGCGGTGGTCATGTAACTCCTGTCGGGCTCGACTGTCGGGTCGACGACGACTTCGCGAATGTTTCGAGATGTAATCCGAATGTTTTGGGAACCTAGGGCCGTCGGAAGGGTTCGTCAAGAGGTCGCGCAGGGATACGATCGCCGCCATGACACCCCCGGAGCCCGCTGAAACCCGGACGACTTCCCCTACGGCGGGAAGGTCCCCGCAGACCGCCACCCTTGCCGAGATCGCCCGGGAGGCCGGCGTGTCGGCGCCGACAGTTTCGAAGGTCCTCAACGGCCGTGCCGATGTCGCGCCCGCGACCCGCGCCCGCGTCGAGGACCTGCTGCGCGCGCACGGCTACCGGCGCCGGCGTGCCGAGGCGAGCCGTTCGCCTCTGATCGACCTGGTCTTCCACGAACTGGAGAGCGCGTGGGCGATGGAGGTCATCCGGGGCGTGGAGAACGTGGCCCGGGACGCCGGACTGAGTGTCGTGCTCAGTGAGAGCGCGGGGCGGCTCACCCCCGGGCGCACCTGGGCCGACCAGGTCGCCGCCCGCCGCCCCTACGGGGTGATCCTCGTGCTCTCCGGACTCGACGAGTCCCAGCGCGCGCTGCTCGGCAACAGGTCGATCCCGTTCGTGGTGATGGACCCGGCGGGCGATCCGGGCGCCGACGTGCCCTCGATCGGCGCGACCAACTGGCAGGGCGGCCTCGCCGCGACCCGGCACCTCGTCGAACTGGGTCACCGCAGGATCGGGGCGATCACCGGGCCCTCCCGGATGATGTGCAGCCGCGCCCGCATCGACGGCTACCGGGCCGCCCTGGAGACCGCGGGCCTGCCCGTCGACCCCGAGCTGATCATGGCCGGCGACTTCCACCACGAGACCGGCTACCGCCAGGGCCTGGAGCTCCTGCGCCGTCCGGACCGTCCCACCGCGGTCTTCGCCGGCAACGACCTCCAGGCGCTCGGCCTGTACGAGGCCGCGCGCGAGCTGGGCCTGCGGATTCCGGAGGACCTGAGCGTGGTCGGCTTCGACGACCTTCCGGTGGCGCCCTGGGTGGGCCCGCCGCTGACGACCGTACGCCAGCCGCTGACCGAGATGGCCGAGGCGGCGGCCAAGCTGGTGCTGGATCTGGGGCGGGACGCGGGTAATCCGGCGGCGACGCGGGTGGAGCTGGCGACGAGCCTGGTGGTGCGCAGCAGCACGGCGCGCTGCGCTGGGCTTGAGCGGGACGCCTGTTGAGGTGCCGGGTCAGGTTGTGGGGCGGGTGCGGGGTCGGTGGGGGCTGGTGTTTTGCGCAGTTCCCCGCGCCCCTGAGGTGCCTGCGGCGGCCTGTTGCGGTTCGGTGGGGGCTTGTGTAGCGCGTGCGGTGTGTTGTGGGTCGGGGCCGGGGTGGGGGGTATCCGTCCTCGGTCCGGCGGCTCGGTCCCTGCAACAGGGGCTCTGTAACGGACGCCGGCCGCTGCGGGCGGACACCCCCCACCCTGTCCCCTGCGCGCAGTACGCGGCCAACGGCCCGTCCTGGTGTGGCGCCGGAAGGTGACTATTGACGGGTGGGGCGGCTGCGCCCACACTCCTCCGAAGCCAATCGGTTGGACGACCGAAACTTTCGGAGGCACCCGCATGAGATCTCTGAGAACCGGCTTACCCCTTCTCCTCCTGGGCGCGCTCTTGGCCACGGCACCCGCCGCGCACGCCGCCGACCCGCCCCTGCGCGACCTCGCCGACGCCAAGGGCAAGGTCATCGGCACGGCCGTCACCGGCTCCAAGCTCACCGGCACCTACGGCGACCTCGCGGGGGCGCAGTTCAACGCGCTGACCCCCGGCAACGCCATGAAGTGGGGCTCGGTCGAGCCGACCCGGGGCAGCTACGACTGGGCCGAGGCCGACCAGATCGTGAACTTCGCGGAGGCGCACGGTCAGCAGGTGCGCGGCCACACCCTGGTCTGGCACAGCCAGAACCCGAGCTGGCTGACGAACGGCACCTGGACCTCCGCCCAGCTGAGCACGCTTCTCAACGACCACATCGCGCTCGAAGTGGGCCGTTACAAGGGCCGGCTCGCCGCCTGGGACGTCGTCAACGAACCCTTCAACGAGGACGGCACCTACCGCCAGACCCTCTGGTACAACGGCCTCGGCACCGGCTACATCGCCCAGGCCCTCACCGCCGCCCGCGCCGCCGACCCCGCCGCCAAGCTGTACATCAACGACTACAACGTCGAGGGCGTCAACGCCAAGAGCACCGCTCTGTACAACCTGGTCAAGTCGCTGAAGGAGCAGGGCGTTCCGATCGACGGCGTCGGACTCCAGGCCCATCTGATCGTCGGTCAGGTGCCCTCGACCCTCCAGCAGAACATCCAGCGCTTCGCCGACCTCGGTGTCGACGTGGCGATCACCGAGCTGGACATCCGGATGGCACTGCCCTCCGACAGCACGAAACTGGCCCAGCAGGCCGCCGACTACAGGGCCGTGACGAACGCCTGCGTGGCCGTCGCGCGCTGCGCCGGCGTCACCGTGTGGGGCTTCACCGACTCCGACTCCTGGATCCCGAGCACCTTCCCGGGACAGGGCGCGGCGACGCCGTACGACGAGAACTACGCGCCGAAACCGGCGTACTACGCGATCGCCCAGGCGCTCGGCGGCAGCGGTCCCTCGACGGACGGCTGCACCGCGAAGTACGCCGTGACCAGCCAGTGGAACACCGGGTTCACGGGCCAGGTGACGGTCTCCTGCGCAGGCGGCTCGCTGTCGTCCTGGAAGGCCGGCTGGACGTTCGGCGCGGGGCAGCGGGTCACTCAGGCCTGGAACGCGACCTGCACCCAGTCCGGCGCGGCGGTCAGTTGCTCGAACGCCTCCTACAACGGGACGGTTCCGGACGGCGGTTCGGTGACTTTCGGATTCAATGGCTCATGGAGCGGCAGCAACCCCGTACCCGCCGTTGAACTGGGCTGATCACGAGATGAGAAGTCTGAGAATTTCCGAAGTAATCCTGTCTGAAGGTTCCTGCCCGTAATAATTCGGACTTACGTTCCTCCCTGTGACGGGACAGGAAGAGAGCGGAGACGTCGGCAGAAGACCCGGTCGGCGGCCGAGACTGCTGAAGGCCGCCGGCCTCACCTTGGCGGGTTTCCTGGTGCTGGGCGTGGGGACGGCCGGCTGGGTGTACTGGCATCTCAACAGCAACATCAAGAGCGTCGACATCAACAGCGCGCTCGGCGACGACCGCCCCGCGAAGGCGGTGACCACGCCCACCCCGTCCGGCACCGTCTCCGCCACCCCCCTGCCCACCGAGGCCGTCAACATCCTGGTGCTGGGCTCGGACTCGCGCAGCGGCAAGGAGAACCAGGCGCTCGGCGGGGGCAGCAGCACCGGTGCCCGCTCGGACACCGCGATGGTCGTGCACATCGACGCGGGACGCACCAGGGCGACCGTCGTCAGCATCCCGCGCGACACCCTCGTCACCCGTCCGTCCTGCCCGCTGTCCGACGGGGGCTCCACCGCGGTGGCGTACGGGGCGATGTTCAACAGCGCCTATTCGGTGGGCGGTCCGGTGTGCGCGGTGAAGACCGTCGAGTCGATCACGAACGTCCGCATGGACCACTACCTGGAGATCGACTTCTCGGGCTTCGCGAAGCTGGTCAACGCCCTCGGCGGCGTCACGGTCACCACGGACGAGGACATCGACGACGACGACAGCCACCTGCATCTGAAGGCGGGCACCCACCACCTCGACGGCAGGACGGCCCTCGCGCTCGCCCGCACCCGGCACGGCATAGGCGACGGCAGCGACCTCGGCCGAATAGGCCTCCAGCAGAAGCTGGTGAAGGCCCTGCTGGAGCAGATGTCCTCGACGAACATCCTCACCAGCCCCACCAAGCTGTACTCCGTCGCCGACGCGATCACCGGCAGCCTCACCACCGACACGGGACTCGACTCCCTGACCGAGCTGATGAGCCTCGGCGAGAGCCTGAAGGGCCTGTCGGCGGACGAGGTGAAGACCGTGACCATGCCGGTGGTGACCGCGCCCTCCAACCCCAACCGGGTGGTGGCGGAGGAGCCGGCCGCGAGCAGGCTGTGGGAGTCGCTGCGCTGACCACCGTGACCGGGGTCAGGTTGCCGGGAAAAAATCTCCGAGGAAATTCCGCGGAGTCTGTCGATCCCGGTCTCTCCCGATCGACGCACTGGTGGGAGGCCGGAAAGGACCGGCCTCGAAGCGACCGAGGAGTCACCATGCCGCGTTACCTGTCGATGGTCCAGATCGACGAGAAGACCGCCCCCGCCGAGGGCCCCAGCGACGCGCTGATGCAGCGGATGGGCGAGCTGATCGAGGAGATGACGAAGGCCGGGGTGCTCCTCGACACCGCCGGGCTGACGCCGACCGCGCAGGGGAGCCGGGTGCGCTGGGAGAAGGGGCAGCTGTCAGTGACCGACGGGCCCTTCACCGAGGCCAAGGAGGTCGTCGGCGGGTACGCGATCGTGCAGGCCAAGGACATGGCCGAGGCGATCGAGTGGACCAAGCGCTTCCTGAAGGTGCACGAGGAGCACTGGACGGTCACCTGCGAGGTCCGGGAGATCGTGGAGGGCTGAGAGCCTGTGTCACATCCCCGGTCGGGCGCCCGCCGCCTGGCACGCACGTCCGCCACGAGAGCGCTCCGGCGCCTTGCGCTCGCGCGGGGGCCCCATGACGACGTGCGCTGATCCGACCGGGATGTGACACAGACTCCGAGCCCCTTCCACGGCCGCGGGGCCGGTTCACCTTCCTTGGCGGTACGGCCGTAACGGTGTCGAATGGGGGGCTGTGACCACCTCACAGCCCTCCCACACCGATGTCCGCACCTCCGTCGAGACCGTCTTCCGCATGGAGTCGCCCCGCATCATCGCCGGTGTCACCCGTGTCGTGCGGGACGTCGGCATCGCCGAGGAGCTCGCGCAGGACGCGCTGGTCGCCGCCCTGGAGCAGTGGCCGCGCGACGGCGTCCCCGACAACCCGGGGGCCTGGCTCATGGCCATCGCGCGGCGCAAGGCCGTGGACCTGGTCCGCCGCCGCGAGAACTACGCCCGCAAGCTGGCCGAGATCGGACGGGACCTGTCGGAGACCGCCCCGCCCGAGGAGCCGTCCGACCCGGAGGACATCGACGACGACCTGCTCAGGCTCGTCTTCACCACCTGCCACCCGGTGCTGTCCGCGGAGGCCCGCACCGCCCTCACCCTGCGTCTCCTCGGCGGCCTGACCACCCCGGAGATCGCCCGCGCCTTCCTCGTCCCGGAGGCCACGGTCGCGCAGCGCATCGTGCGCGCCAAACGGACCCTCGCCACGAAGAACATCGCCTTCGAGGTGCCCTACGGCCCCGACCGCGAGGCCCGCCTCGGCTCCGTCCTGGACGTCATCTACCTGATCTTCAACGAGGGTTACGCGGCCACCGCCGGCGACGACTGGCTGCGCCCCTCCCTGTGCGAGGACGCCCTGCGCCTGGCCCGCCTGCTGTCCGCGCTGATGCCCAAGGAACCCGAAGTGCACGGCCTCGCGGCCCTGTTGGAGTTCCAGGCCTCCCGCACGGCCGCCCGCACCGGCCCGCGCGGCGAGCCGGTCCTCCTCAAGGACCAGAACCGCAGCCGCTGGAACCGCATGCTCATCGCCCGCGGCATCAAGGCGCTGGGACGCGCCGACGCCACGGCCACCGGAGCCCCCGGCCCCTACGCCCTCCAGGCCACCATCGCCGCCTGCCACGCGCACGTGTACTCCTACGAGGAGACCGACTGGCGGGCCATCGCCACCCTCTACGGCCTGCTCGCCGCCCGTGCTCCCTCCCCGGTCGTCGAACTCAACCGCGCGGTCGCCGTCTCGATGGCGGAGGGCCCGGGCCCGGCCCTGGAGATCGTCGACGCGCTCACCGGCGAACCCGCCCTGGACGACTACCACTTGCTGCCGAGCGTCCGCGGCGACCTCCTCGCCCGCCTCGGCCGTACGACCGAGGCGCGGGCCGAGTTCGAACGGGCGGCCGCGCTGACCCGCAACGAACGGGAGCGGGACATGCTCCTCGACCGGGCACGGGAGTGCGGTCAGTAATCCGTTGCCGAACGGTTGTTCATCAGTAAATTCGTTCCCCTTGTGTCCCGTTCACGATCTACAGTGATTCGGCCTCTGTGGAGAGGCTGTGAAGACCCGTGTGGGGGATGACAACTTGAGACTGTTCACGCGCCGCCGTGCCGCGGCGCTCGCGACCGCGGCGGCGCTCGCCGCGGTGGGCACCCTGGCCGCCGCGCCCGGCGCCGCCGCCGACGACGCGGGCCCCTGGCCGGGCACCGAGGGCCGCCTCCTGACCGACGGCCCGGTGCTGGTGACCCCGTCCACCGGAGCGACCGCCCAGATCCCGAACTCCGGCTCGGGCTCCGACGGGGCCTGGGCGCCGGACGGCAGCCGCTTCGTCACGGCCTACGGCCAGGACATCACCAGCATCCGCCCCAGCGGCGCCTCGAAGTTCACCCTGCCGACGGCACAGGGCGTGCGCTCCAGCGCCGTCTACGAGGACCTGACCTTCTGGTGGGGCGGCCAGTACGTCGTCTTCTCCACCGGCGGCCAGCTCGTCTACGGCCCCTCCGACGGCTCCTACGCGCCCAGCCCGCTGCTGACGGCCGCCCAGGAACCGTCCACCGTCTGCGACACCGACCCGACGGCGAGCCCGTCCGGCAAGCTCGCCTTCGAACGCCGTATCAACTACGGCTGCTACGACAACGCCGGGGTCTACGTCTTCGACCCGGCGGCCAAGACGGTCAAGCGGGTGCTGGCCAACGCCGAGCAGCCCGCCTACTCGCCCGACGGTACCCAGCTGGCCTTCGTCCGCAAGGACACCGACGGCAAGCTCCAGGTCTTCACGGCGAAGGCCGACGGCACCGAGGTCAAGCAGGTCACCACGGGCCCCGGCTACGCCGTCAACCCGTCCTGGTCGCCGACCGGCAAGCGCATCGTCTTCGACGCGCACACCACAGGCGACAGCGCCGACGTGCACACCACCGCGTACGTCGACCTGGCCACCGGCGCGCTCACCACGGTCCCGGGCACCCCGCAGGGCTCCAACCCCAGCTGGCAGCCGCTGCGCAAGAACAACACCGCCCGCGTCTGGGGCGCCGACAGCTACACCACCACCGTCGCGGGCTCCCGCTGGACCTGGAACAAGGTCGGCCAGCACGCGCCGGGCCTGATGGACGCCAAGGCCGCGGTCCTCACCAACCGGGACAGCACGGCGTACGCGCTCACCGCGCCCGCGCTGGCCGGCAAGAAGCAGGGGCCGGTGCTGCCGACCCCGAAGACCGGGCTGTCCGCGGCGGTGAAGGCCGAGCTGAAGCGGGTGCTGAAGCCGGGCGCAAACGTGTACCTCCTCGGCAACACGTCCATCCTGAGCAGCAGCGTCACCTCGCAGGTCAAGGCCCTCGGCTTCACGCCCAAGCGGCTGAGCGGCGCGGACCGTTACGCGACCTCGGTCGCCGTGGCCAAGACCATCACCACCGGCCCGAAGTACGTCTTCCTGGCCTCCGGCACCGACGCCTACGCGTCCCTCCCGGCGGCCGCGGCGGCCGGCGCCGACGGCACGAGCAGCGCGGGCGGCCTGGTCCTGACCAACGGCAAGAAGCTGACCTCGTCGGTGAAGTCGTACCTCAACGGCCTCAACCCGAACAAGACCATGATCATCACGGTGGGCGCGGACGCCAAGTACGCCCTCACCCACTCGACGTTCTCCCGCTGGCCCTCCTCGTACTCGTACTACCCGATCACGGGCGGCACGAAGGAGTCCCTCTCGGTGAACCTCGCCAAGTTCTGGTGGAGTGCCCCGGGCAGCGTGGCCCTCGCCTACTCCGGTTCCTGGCGCGACGGACTGTCCGCGGCCGCGGCGATGAACGTCTTCGGGCCCGTCCTGTGGACCACACGCCCCGCCCTGTCGAAGGAGGTCTCCGGCTACCTCCTGCGCGAGTCCGCGAGCGCCAACTCGGTGATCGCCTTCGGCGGTTCGGGCTCGGTGACGGCGGGCGCGCTGAGCACCGCGGGCGCCGCGGCCGCGGCGACCGGCAGCCAGGTCGTCTACACGGCGTTCTACAACGGCGACGTGCCCGCAAGCACCCGGATGAGCAGCCAGGCCGTGCGTGCCGACTCCGGTCCGTCCGCCACCGCGGCACGACCGGGACCGCTCGGAGCCGACCCGCACCTGGAGCCGCTCAGGACGCTCCAGCGCCAGTAACGGCCGTCGCGGGGGCGCCGATCAGCATGGTCGGCGCCCCCGCGACCCGGGTCAGGAACACGGTCGCCGAGTGAGGCCCCTGCGCCTTCGGCAGAGCCTTGCGCCGCAGCTCCTCCGGCTCGACGGCCGACCCCCGCTTCTTCACGGTCAGGATCCCGACCTCGCGTTCCCGCAGCACTGCCCTCAACTTCTTCACGTTGAAGGGGAGTTGGTCGGTGATCTCGTAGGCGGTGGCGTACGGGGTCGCGACCAGGGCGTTTGACGTCACGTACGCGATGGTGGGGTCGACGAGTCCGCCCTCGACCTCCGCCGCCACCTCGGCGACCAGATGGGCCCGGATGACGGCCCCGTCCGGCTCGTACAAGTACCGCCCCACGGAACGGACTTCGGGATCGGGCAGTCCCCGGCCGAGCAGCGTCCGCGGCCCCGGCAGCAGGGTCGCCCGTACCTCGCCCGGCGCGGTGCCGAACCACAGCACGGCCTCCTTCACGTCCCCGCCGTCGGAGATCCATTCCGCCTCGGCCGCCTCCGGGACCGCCTCGTGCGGAATGCCGGGCGCGACCTTCAGCGCGGCGTGCGGGGCCTTGAGGGCCGCCTGGACGGCCCATGACAGCGGCGGCGAGTAGGCCTCCGGATCGAAGATCCGCCCACGGCCGCCCCGCCGCGCCGGATCCACGAACACGGCGTCGTACGTGGCCGTGTCGACCTCCGTGACATCGGCTTCCTGTACGTCGATCAGGTCGGCGAGTCCCAGCGCGTCCGCGTTCGCCCGTGCGGCCGCCGCCGTCAGTGGGTCCCGGTCCACCGCGAGGACCCGGATCCCGGCCCGGGCCAGCGCGATCGCGTCCCCGCCGATCCCGCAGCACAGGTCGGCGACCGACCGCACTCCCAGCGCCCTGAAACGCTCTGCGCGATACGCCGCCACGCTCGCCCGGGTCGACTGCTCCACCCCGTTCGGCGTGAAGAACATCCGACCCGCGTCCTCGGCCCCGAACTTCGCCACCGCCCGCTGCCGCAGCCGGGCCTGGCCGAGCGCCGCGGAGACCAGTTCGGCGGGGTGCTCTCGGCGCAGCCGGGTGGCCACGGCGAGTTCGTCGGCGGGGGCGGTACCGCGCACCTGGTCGAGGAGGGCACGGCCCTCGGGGGTGAGGAGGGGGGCGAGGTCGTTCACCGGGTCATTGTGGGCCAGTCGGTGGACCGTGTGCTTCCGGCAGCGGTGTCTGCCCGGCCGCACCGCCGTGACCTGCGAGGATCCGACCTCATGGGAACAGTAGGACAAAACTACAAAAACAGTGCGTTCATGGTGCCGATCCGCAGCGGACTGGTCCTCCTGGCAGTGGCCTCCCTCGTCTCCGGCTGCGCCCGGTCGGCCGAGACCGACGTACGGGGGCGGCAACCTCTCAAGGCGCCCCGGGCCCCAGCCGCCGACCTCAAGGCCCACAAGGCCCGTATCCAGGCCGCCAGGCTCCGCGCCGAACAGGCCCGGCTGGTCGTCGCCAAGCGCTGGGGTCTCAAGCGGGCCCCGCTTGCGGCCCCGCCTGCGCCCGCGACCAAGCCCCGCATCGCCACCCGCGACGGCTTCGAGGTCGACGGCCACGGGGAGAAGGGGCTGCCGCCGGTCTTCACCACGATCCCGACCCGGCAGAAGGTCGTCTTCCTCACCATCGACGACGGCGCCGAGAAGGACCCCGCGTTCCTGCGGATGATGAGCGAGCTCAAGATCCCGTACACCGCCTTCCTCAGCGACTACCTGGTCAAGGACGACTACGGCTACTTCCGGAAGATGCGGGACCGAGGGGTCGTACTCAACAACCACACCCTCCACCACCCCTACCTGCCCGGGCTGTCCTACGCCCGCCAGAAGCGCGAGATCTGCGGCATGCAGAACGTCATCGAGAAGCGCTACGGCACCCGGCCCACGCTCTTCCGGCCGCCCTACGGCAACTACAACGAGGACACCCTGCGCGCGGCGAAGTCCTGCGGCATCCGATACGCGCCGATCTGGAACGAAGAGGTCTTCGCCGACCACTGGGAGTACCGCGAGTGGGACCGGAAGCTGCGCCCCGGTGACATCGTGCTCAGTCATTTCAGGGGCCGCGGGGACTGGAAGGGCACGATGCCCGACATGGTCCGCCGCTTCCTGGACAAGGTCACGGCCGAGGGGTACGCGGTCGCGCGCCTGGAGGACTACCTGTGAGGCCCGGGGCGGCGGTGGCCACCGCCCTGGCGGCCCTGCTGCTCACCGGCTGCGCCCAGTCCGTCGACCCCATCGAACGGCTGGGCAAGAAGGCGGCGCAGCGGGTGGGGTCGTACGGGCCGGCGAGGACGGACGGGCGGCCCTACCGCCACTGGGGCATGACGGCCCCGCTGCCGGTGCCCCCGCGGGTTCCGGTGCGCACGGCGGTGCGCCCGGGGGGTCTGCCACCGGTGGTGAAGCGGGTGCCGACGTCCGACAAGGTCGTCTTCCTCACCTACGACGACGGGGCCGAGAGGGACCCGCGCTTCGTCGACATGGTCCGTGAACTGCGGCTGCCGGTCAGCATGTTCCTCACGGACAGCGTCGTCGGCCCCGGGTACGGCCACTTCGCGCGCCTCCAGTCGGTCGGCGCGAGCATCCAGAACCACACCCTCGACCACCCCGCCCTGCGCGGCCTGCCGTACGCGGGGCAGCGCGCCGAGATCTGCGGCCAGCAGGAGAAGATCAGGTCCCGCTTCGGCATCCGCCCCCGGCTCTTCCGGCCGCCCTACGGCACGTACGACCGCACGACCCTGCGCGCGGCGGCCGACTGCGGGCTCTCGGCGGTGGTGCTGTGGAGCGTGGCGGCGCAGGGGGAGAGGCGGGGGCTGAGGGCGGGGGACGTCATCTCGGTGACGTCGGCGGAGACGACCGGTCCCACCCTGACGGAACGCACCACGAGGCTGCTGCGGGAGATCCAGCGGCGGGGGCTGACGGTGGGTCGACTTGAGGACTATCTGTAGAGGACGCCGACCCTTGAGCGGGGATCGGCGTCTTCAGGGCCGGTCCCAGGACGGTCACCCTCGTTCACGCCCACCCCTCACGCGCACCCCCATTTCGGCTCGGCCAGCGCGGCGAATTAGCAGTCCGCTTGACCGAGTGCTAATCACGGTCATAGTCTCGGGTCTGGCACTCCCCCCTGGAGAGTGCCAACACAGCGACGGGCAGGTCCGGCACCCGCGACGACGGATCCACCTGGTCGCCACCTCAGACAGTTAACCCCGTGAGATCTCCGAAGGGGGAGGTCGGATCGTGACGACCACCAGCTCCAAGGTTGCCATCAAGCCGCTCGAGGACCGCATCGTGGTCCAGCCGCTCGACGCCGAGCAGACCACCGCCTCTGGCCTGGTCATTCCGGACACCGCGAAGGAGAAGCCCCAGGAGGGCGTCATCCTCGCCGTGGGTCCGGGCCGCTTCGAGAACGGCGAGCGCCTGCCGCTCGACGTGAAGGTCGGCGACATCGTGCTGTACAGCAAGTACGGCGGCACCGAGGTGAAGTACAACGGCGAGGAGTACCTCGTCCTCTCGTCCCGCGACGTGCTCGCGGTCATCGAGAAGTAAGACACCTCAAGCACATTTTGCTTGTGAGCTGCGCCCCGGGCCCCCGCCACCTTATGAAGCCGGGCGTCTGGGGCGCAGTTCGTTTCACCCACATTTTCCGAGAGGGCTGAACCGCTCCCATGGCGAAGATCCTGAAGTTCGACGAGGACGCCCGTCGCGCCCTCGAGCGCGGCGTCAACAAGCTTGCCGACACGGTCAAGGTGACGATCGGCCCCAAGGGCCGCAACGTCGTCATCGACAAGAAGTTCGGCGCTCCCACCATCACCAACGACGGCGTCACCATCGCCCGCGAGGTCGAGATCGAGGACCCGTACGAGAACCTCGGCGCCCAGCTGGTGAAGGAGGTGGCGACCAAGACCAACGACATCGCGGGTGACGGCACCACCACCGCCACCGTGCTCGCCCAGGCGCTGGTGCGCGAGGGCCTGAAGAACGTCGCCGCGGGCGCCTCCCCGGCCGCCCTGAAGAAGGGCATCGACGCCGCGGTCGCCGCCATCTCCGAGGACCTCCTCGCGACGGCCCGCCCGATCGACGAGAAGTCCGACATCGCCGCCGTGGCCGCGCTGTCCGCCCAGGACTCGCAGGTCGGCGAGCTCATCGCCGAGGCGATGGACAAGGTCGGCAAGGACGGTGTCATCACCGTCGAGGAGTCCAACACCTTCGGTCTGGAGCTGGACTTCACCGAGGGCATGGCCTTCGACAAGGGCTACCTGTCCCCGTACATGGTGTCCGACCAGGAGCGTATGGAGGCCGTCCTCGACGACCCGTACATCCTGATCAACCAGGGCAAGATCTCCTCGATCCAGGACCTGCTGCCGCTGCTCGAGAAGGTCATCCAGTCGGGTGCCTCCAAGCCGCTGCTGATCATCGCCGAGGACGTCGAGGGCGAGGCCCTGTCGACCCTGGTCGTCAACAAGATCCGCGGCACCTTCAACGCGGTCGCCGTCAAGGCCCCCGGCTTCGGCGACCGCCGCAAGGCGATGCTCCAGGACCTGGCGACCCTCACCGGCGCCGAGGTCATCTCCGAGGAGGTCGGCCTCAAGCTCGACCAGGTCGGCCTGGACGTGCTGGGCACCGCCCGCCGCGTCACGGTCACCAAGGACGACACCACGGTCGTCGACGGCGCCGGCGACTCCGCCGCCGTCGCGGGCCGCGTCGCCCAGATCAAGGCCGAGATCGAGAACACCGACTCCGACTGGGACCGCGAGAAGCTCCAGGAGCGCCTCGCGAAGCTGGCCGGCGGCGTGTGCGTGATCAAGGTCGGCGCCGCCACCGAGGTGGAGCTGAAGGAGAAGAAGCACCGTCTGGAGGACGCCATCTCCGCGACCCGCGCCGCGGTCGAGGAGGGCATCGTCTCCGGTGGTGGCTCCGCTCTGGTCCACGCCGCCAAGGTGCTCGAGGGCGGCCTCGGCAAGACCGGCGACGAGGCCACCGGTGTCGCCGTGGTCCGCAAGGCCGTCGTCGAGCCGCTGCGCTGGATCGCCGAGAACGCCGGCCTGGAGGGTTACGTCATCACCTCCAAGGTCGCCGAGCTCGACAAGGGCCAGGGCTTCAACGCCGCGACCGGCGAGTACGGCGACCTGGTCAAGGCCGGCGTCATCGACCCGGTCAAGGTCACCCGCTCCGCCCTGGAGAACGCCGCCTCCATCGCCTCCCTCCTCCTGACGACCGAGACCCTGGTCGTCGAGAAGAAGGAAGAAGAGGAGCCGGCCGCCGCCGGGCACGGCCACGGCCACTCCCACTGAGCCCACCGCTCGCAAGGAGGCCCCCGTTCCCTCTGAGGGAACGGGGGCTTTCCCCTTCGCGGGTCACAGCGGGCGTGGTGCCGGGGTCACTCCCCGAGTACCCCCAGCTGCTCCATCAGCCCCGCCCGGTCGTACTGCCACCAGCCCTCGCAGATCTTCCCGTCCCGGAACCGGTGCCAGGTGGTCCCGGTCATGGTGACGTTCTGTCCGCTCGCCGGGATCCCCACGAACTCGCCGGTGTGCTTCCCGGCCCAGGCCCAGCGGGTGCACACCCGGTCGTCCTGGGCGATCTGGTCGTCCACGCGGAAGGTGAAGACGAAGGCCCGCCGCCACCCTTCATACTCCTCGCGCGCCGCCGCCAGCCCCAGATCGTCAGGATTCGCGGGATCGTGGTCGAGGTAGTCGTCGGCGAACCGCGTGAACAGCTCCGCGGCGTCACCGCGCCCGGCCCGCTCGAAGAACTCCCGCGCGACAGCCGTGTTGAGCTGCTCGTCCCGCACCACGTCGAGGTCCGTGAAGGTGGGCGCCGCGTCACACAGCGCCACCATCTCCTGGAAGATCCGCTCCGTCTCCGGCAGCCCGGAGTTGCGCATCGCCTCCTCGTACGACGGGAACTCCACGATCTCGACGTAGTGCGACGAGTCGGAGCGGTCCTTGCCGACCACCGCGTGCGTCGCGGTCCGTTTCCCCTTGGTCTGCTCGACCCATGTGTCCATCAGCCGGTCCATCTCGTCGAAACGGCTGGTCCTGCAGTCGATGAGCTGTACGAAGGTCATGGCACGTCGCCTCCGGCCCCCCTGGGTCCGGTAGAACACCACCATTCTCTGCCCATCGGCATCATGGGGCCATGCGAGCGCGGCACACCGAACCGCCTACTGCGGCCCGTACTTCCGCCCCGTCCTCGAGGAGATCCCGCCCACCAGCCCACGGGGCGCCACCTTCACCAGCCCCATGAGCGCCTTGTACCGGGGGTCCGGGATCGACAGCGACTTCCCGCGGGCCAGGTCCGTGAGCGCGGCGGCGACGAGCTTGTCCGCGTCGAGCCACATCCACCCCGGGATGCTGTCGGTGCCCATGCCCGCCCGCTGGTGGAACTCCGTGCGCACGAAGCCGGGGCACAGCGCCATCAGCCGTACGCCACTGCCCGCCAGGTCCTTCGCCGCGCCCTGCGTGAACTGCACGACCCACGCCTTCGAGGCGCCGTAGGTCCCGCGGGGAACGAAGGCCGCCACCGACGCGACGTTGACGACACCGCCCCGCCCGCGCTCCCGCATCGCCTCCGTCGCCGCCGACGTCAGCCGCAGCACCGCCTCGCAGTGCACCTTGAGCATCTTCAGCTCGTCGGCCATGGAGACGTCGAGATAGCGGCCCTTGTTGCCGAAGCCGGCGTTGTTGACGAGGAGGTCGACGGGGGACCTGCGGTCGGCGAGGCGGGCGGCGACCGCCTCGATGCCGGGGTCCGTGGCGAGGTCGGCGGTGAGGACCTCGGCCTCGATGCCGTGCCGGTCGTGGAGTTCCGTCGCCTGTTCCTGGAGCCGCTTGGTGTCGCGGGCCACCAGCACCAGGTTGTGCCCGTCAGCGGCCAGCCGCCGTGCGAACGCGGCACCGATGCCCGCGGTCGATCCCGTAATCAATGCCGTTGTCATGGCGCAAGGTTAATGACCGGGAGCGACAGCGTCCGCTTGCCGAGGGCCTGTCAGGCGCCGTGCTTCTCCACGTAGTCGAGCGCCCACTGCCGCACCTCCGGGTGGAGCGCCTCGCCGGCCGCCAACAGCCTTGGCTGGAGCGGCCGTTCGGTGGTCATCGCCCGGAACGCCAGCGCGACCGTCACCTCGTGGTCCGGCCGGTGCACGATCTCGACCGGGTCCCCGGTACGGATCTCGCCGGGCTCGATCACCCGCAGATACGCCCCCGGCGCACCCCTCTGCGTGAACCGCTTCACCCACCGCTGCTCGCCCATGTGGCCCTGGAACGTGCCGCACGGAATCCGCGCGCTGGTGACCTCAAGCACCACCTCGGGCCCGATACGCCAGCGTTCGCCGATCAGCGCGCCGGAGACGTCGATGCCCTGCGTCGTGAGGTTCTCGCCGAAGAAGCCGTTGGCCAGCGTGCGCCCCAGCTCGCGCTCCCAGTCGTCGAGGTCCTCGCGCGCGACCGCGTACACCGCCTGGTCGTCGCCGCCGTGGTGCTGCTTCTTGCACACCGCGTCCCCGGCGAGCGCGCTGCCGCCGATGCCCTTGGGACCGGGTGCCGCCACCCGCACCGGTCCGTCGACCGGCCGCTTGTCGATACCGGTCACGCCCTCCGGGTTGTCCGTGTACGTCACGGCCTTCGCACGGCCCAGATTCACCGACAGAAGCTTCATGGCGGCACGGTAGGACACCGGCACCCAAAGGCGCCACGCATTATTCGGCGCAATGTCAAAGCGCGGCTTATCCTCGAAAAGTGATCGAGGCCCGTCATCTCCGTGTCCTGCGCGCCGTCGCCGCCACCGGCTCCTTCTCCGCCGCGGGGCGCGAACTGGGCTGCACCCAGCCCGCCGTCAGCCAGCAGATGAAGGCCCTGGAAGCTTCCGTGGGCACGCCGTTGATCGTCCGCAGCGGACGCGAGATGCGGCTGACGCAGGCGGGGGAGGCGCTGGTGCGGCACGCCGCCGGCATCCTGGCCGGGCTCACGGCGGCCGAGGAGGAGGTCGCCGCCATCGCCGGACTGCGGGCCGGGCGGGTCCGGCTCGTCTCCTTCCCCAGCGGCAGCTCCACCCTCGTCCCCACCGCCCTCGCCGCCCTGCGCGCCGCCCACCCCGGCACCCGGGTCTCCCTGGAGGAGGCCGAACCCCCGCACTCCGTCGGCCTGTTGCGGGAGGGGGACTGCGACCTGACGCTCGCCTTCCGGTACGAGGGGGCTGCGGGCGGCGACGAGTGGGACGACCTCGTCGTACGGCCCCTGCTGACCGACCGGCTCGTCGCCCTCGTACCGGAGCGGCACCGGCTCGCGCGCGCCGGGTCCGTGGCCATCGGGGAGCTCGCCGGGGAGTCGTGGATCGCCGGATGCCCGCGCTGCCGCGGCCAGTTGGTCGAGGTCTGCGAGAGCGCCGGCTTCACACCCCGCATCGACTTCGCGACCGACGACTACCCGGCGGTCGTCGGCCTGGTGGGCGCAGGTCTCGGCGTCGCCGTCCTGCCCCAGCTCGCGATCGAGTCCGTACGGCCACGAGGCGCGCGCACGGTGACGCTGGAACCGGCGGTCCGGCGGGAGATCGTCGCGCTCACGCTGCCCGACCTGGCCCAGGTGCCGGCGGTGGCGGCGACGCTGGAGCAGCTCGCGGTCGCGGCGGGCCGGACATAGCGGGCCGGACACAGAGAGAAGGGCACGCGCGCGCGTGCCCTTCCAGAAGAAACGTTCCTTCAGTTGTTCGATGCGCCGCTCCCGACGGACGACGACGCGGACACCAGCCGATGCCGCGCCCGTCCCATGAGCTCCTCGCGCTCGTCCTCGGTCAGCCCGCCCCACACGCCGTACGGCTCTCTCACCGCGAGCGCGTGCGCCGCACACTGCGCGCGCACCGGGCATCTCATGCAGACCTCCTTGGCCGAGTTCTCGCGAGCGCTCCTCGCCGCACCGCGCTCGCCCTCCGGATGGAAGAAGAGCGAGCTGTCCACTCCGCGACAGGCGGCCAGGAGCTGCCAGTCCCAAAGGTCCGCGTTCGGTCCGGGAAGGCGGGAGAAATCTGCCATTGCGTGACCCCTTGTAGCCGTTCTGGGCGGATACGGTGTCCACGACCGTACATCTACGATCTAAGGAGATGAAAATATGACTCATTGCGAATCTAGCCTCAGACACCAGGAAATGGGAAGAAAAGGGTCTGAATGGGGCATGGGTTGTGATGAAACGTTGTGGGTCCGCCGCGCATGTCTGCACCGTGTCCGCACCCTCACGTAGAGTGCCGAAGACAGTGCACAGCCCCGTAACTCTTTCGGGTGACCGTCGTTGAGAGTGCGGAGGCGGTTGAAGCAACAAGTGCTCGGGCAGGCGTCCGAGACGGTCGACCGCTCAGGTGACGATTTCGTACCAGCCTGGAGGCTCAAGGTGACGTGCATCAGCTGCGGAGGGCGGCCATGACATCCGTCCTCGTCTGCGACGACTCCCCGCTTGCCCGAGAGGCGCTCCGCCGCGCGGTCGCGACCGTGCCCGGCGTCGAGCGCGTGACGACCGCGGCCAACGGCGAGGAAGTCCTCCGCCGCTGGGGTGCGGACCGTTCGGACCTGATTCTGATGGACGTACGCATGCCCGGTCTGGGCGGCGTCGAGACCGTGCGGCGGCTGCTGTCCGCGGACCCCGGTGCGCGGATCATCATGCTCACCGTCGCGGAGGACCTCGACGGGGTCGCTCTCGCGGTGGCCGCGGGTGCGCGGGGCTACCTCCACAAGGACGCCTCGCGCGCGGAGTTGCGCGCCACGGTGACGCAGGCGCTCGCCGACCCGACCTGGCGGCTCGCCCCGCGACGGCTGCGGTCCGCGGAGATGGGGGCGGCGCCGACGCTCACCGCGCGTGAGATCCAGGTGCTCGAAGGGATGAGCCACGGGCGGTCCAACGCGGAGATCGGGCGGGAGCTGTTCCTGTCCGAGGACACCGTGAAGACGCATGCTCGGCGGTTGTTCAAGAAGCTGGGTGCTTCGGACCGGGCGCACGCTGTGGCGCTCGGGTTCCGGTGGGGCCTGGTGCGCTGAGTATTCCGTCGCGTGCGGTCGTAGTAAGGCTGCGGGTTGTTCGTGGCTGGTCGCGCGGTTCCCCGCGCCCCTGAAGGGGCGCGGTCGAGCGGCCCCTTCGATGCCCTGCTGCTTGTTTCGCGGCGGATGCCGCATCCTTGGAGATGTGGAGTCTCTCGGGGACGAGTCGGTCGAGCGGAAGGGGAGGGCGCAGGGGATGAGTTCCGGCGCACCTGCTCATAACGCTTCGGTGCACAACAACCAGCGCGATGCCACGGATCCAACGACGCCAAGGCACCATGGACCGATGCGTGACGACGAGGCGGCTCATCCCCATGGGGCGATCGGTGCGCTCGTCCACAGTGCGGTGGAAGGGGACGAGCAGGCCACGCACGACCTGCTCGCCCATGTCCACCCGCTGGCCCTGCGCTACTGCCGCACCCGGCTGTCCCGTCTCCCCGGCGACGCCCGGCACTTCGTGGAGGACCTCGCGCAGGAGGTCTGCGTAGCCGTCCTCCTCGCCCTGCCGCGCTACCGGGACACCGGGCGCCCCTTCGAGGCGTTCGTCTTCGCCATCGCCGCGCACAAGGTCGCCGACCTGCAGCGCGCGGCCATGCGCCACCCCGGTTCCACGGCGGTTCCGTCCGACGAGATGCCGGAGCGGCCCGACGACTCGTTGGGCCCCGAGGAGCGGGCGCTGCTCAGCAGTGACGCTGAATGGGCCAAGAAACTGCTGGCCAACCTCCCCGAGAACCAGCGCGAGCTGCTGCTGTTGCGCATCGCCGTGGGGTTGACTGCGGAGGAGACGGGTCAGATGTTGGGAATGTCACCCGGTGCGGTCCGTGTGGCCCAGCACCGGGCGCTGAGCAGGCTGCGGGCACTGGCCGAGCAGTAGGGCGCGCTGGGTAAGGCGCGCTCCTGAACGGGCGGCGCGCCGTTTCCGTACGAACATACGAAGTCCGGAGCGGATCCGAACCGTGGATTCCGTGGAATTTGCGACCCTTGCTTCCCGTTAGCATGGACATCCGCACCGATCAAGGTCATTTGGGGAAGGTGTCATGACTGCTAACGTCGACGGAGTGCCCGGTAAATTCGCGACACTCGGGCTGACCTACGACGACGTGCTGCTGCTGCCGGGGGCGTCCGAGGTGCTCCCCAACGCGGTCGACACCTCGTCCCGCATCTCCCGCAACGTCCGGGTGAACATCCCCCTGCTGTCCGCCGCCATGGACAAGGTGACCGAGTCCCGCATGGCGATCGCGATGGCCCGCCTCGGCGGTGTCGGCGTGCTGCACCGCAACCTCTCCGTCGAGGACCAGGTCAACCAGGTCGACCTGGTGAAGCGGTCCGAGTCCGGCATGGTCACCGACCCCATCACCGTGCACCCGGAGGCCACCCTCGCCGAGGCCGACGCGCTGTGCGCCAAGTTCCGTATCAGCGGCGTCCCGGTCACCGACCCGGCCGGCAAGCTCCTCGGCATCGTCACCAACCGCGACATGGCCTTCGAGTCCGACCGCAGCCGTCAGGTGCGCGAGGTCATGACGCCGATGCCGCTGGTCACCGGCCAGGTCGGCATCTCCGGCACCGACGCCATGGACCTGCTGCGCCGCCACAAGATCGAGAAGCTGCCGCTCGTCGACGACGCCGGTGTCCTCAAGGGCCTGATCACCGTCAAGGACTTCGTCAAGGCGGAGAAGTACCCGAACGCCGCCAAGGACGCCGAGGGCCGCCTCCTCGTCGGTGCCGCCGTCGGTGCCAGCCCCGAGGCCCTGGAGCGGGCCCAGGCGCTCGCCGAGGCCGGTGTGGACTTCCTGGTCGTCGACACCTCGCACGGCCACAACAGCAATGCCCTCAGCTGGATGTCGAAGATCAAGTCCAGCGTCGGCGTCGACGTGATCGGCGGCAATGTCGCCACCCGCGACGGCGCCCAGGCGCTGATCGACGCCGGTGTCGACGGCATCAAGGTCGGCGTCGGACCGGGCTCCATCTGTACGACCCGTGTCGTCGCCGGCATCGGCGTCCCGCAGGTCACCGCGATCTACGAGGCCTCCCTCGCCGCCCGCCCGGCCGGCATCCCGCTGATCGGCGACGGTGGCCTGCAGTACTCCGGCGACATCGGCAAGGCGCTCGCCGCCGGCGCCGACACCGTGATGCTCGGCAGCCTCCTGGCCGGCTGTGAGGAGTCGCCCGGCGAGCTCCAGTTCATCAACGGCAAGCAGTTCAAGTCGTACCGCGGCATGGGCTCGCTCGGTGCCATGCAGTCGCGCGGTCAGGCGAAGTCGTACTCCAAGGACCGCTACTTCCAGGCCGAGGTCGGCTCCGACGACAAGCTCGTGCCCGAGGGCATCGAGGGCCAGGTGCCCTACCGGGGCCCGCTGTCCAGCGTCCTGCACCAGCTTGTCGGCGGGCTGCGCCAGACCATGGGCTACGTGGGCGCGGCCACCATCGACGAGATGGAGTCCAAGGGCCGCTTCGTGCGGATCACCTCCGCGGGTCTGAAGGAGTCGCACCCGCACGACATCCAGATGACGGTCGAGGCGCCGAACTACAGCCGTAAGTAGGCCTCAGTTCTTGAAGGGCGGCCCCGGAAGCATCCGGGGCCGCCCTTGTCGTACCCGTCGGCGATACTGGAAGACGCTGAACGCATCAGGGAAAGGCCACACATCGTGACTGAGATCGAGATCGGGCGCGGCAAGCGCGGCCGCCGGGCGTACGCCTTCGACGACATCGCCGTCGTCCCCAGCCGTCGTACGCGCGACCCGAAGGAGGTCTCGATCGCCTGGCAGATCGACGCCTACCGCTTCGAGCTGCCCTTCCTGGCCGCCCCCATGGACTCGGTCGTCTCCCCGGCCACCGCGATCCGCATCGGCGAGCTCGGCGGCCTGGGTGTGCTGAACCTCGAAGGCCTCTGGACCCGGTACGAGGACCCGCAGCCGCTGCTCGACGAGATCGCCGGGCTGGACGCGGAGACGGCCACGCGCAGGCTCCAGGAGATCTACTCCGCCCCCATCAAGGAGGAGCTGATCGGCGCGCGCATCAAGGAGGTGCGCGACTCCGGCGTGGTCACGGCGGCCGCGCTCTCCCCGCAGCGCACCGCCGAGTTCTCCAAGGTGGTCGTGGACGCGGGCGTGGACATCTTCGTCATCCGCGGTACGACGGTGTCGGCGGAGCACGTCTCCGGTTCGCACGAGCCGCTGAACCTGAAGCAGTTCATCTACGAGCTCGACGTCCCGGTGATCGTCGGCGGCTGCGCCACCTACACCGCGGCCCTGCACCTGATGCGCACCGGCGCGGCGGGCGTCCTGGTCGGCTTCGGCGGCGGCGCGGCGCACACGACTCGCAACGTCCTGGGCATCCAGGTGCCCATGGCGACGGCGGTCGCGGACGTGGCGGCGGCCCGCCGGGACTACATGGACGAGTCCGGCGGCCGGTATGTGCACGTCATCGCTGACGGCGGTGTGGGCTGGTCCGGCGACCTCCCCAAGGCGATCGCCTGCGGCGCGGACGCCGTGATGATGGGCTCGCCGCTCGCGCGCGCGACGGACGCGCCGGGCAAGGGCAACCACTGGGGCATGGAGGCCGTCAACGAGGAGCTGCCGCGCGGCAAGAAGGTCGACCTCGGCACAGTCGGCACCATCGAGGAGGTTCTGACGGGTCCGTCGCACATCCCGGACGGCTCGATGAACTTCTTCGGTGCGCTGAAGCGGGCCATGGCCACGACCGGGTACAGCGAGCTGAAGGAGTTCCAGCGCGTCGAGGTGACGGTGGCTGACTCGCAGCACAAGCGGTAGGGCTCACGGCGGTTCGAGGGCCGGTCACCCGGGTGGGTGGCCGGCCTTTTGCGTGCCCGAAAGGGCTGGTGGGGCGCGTTTGGCGGGGTGGGGGCGTGCGGTTGCGTTCGGGGCGAATGTGGGCCGAACGGGCGTAAGCGGGCGGTAGTGTCCTTGATCGGCGACCCGCTGTTTGGGGCGCCCCCTTCCAAGGAGCTCGTCTCCGGACCCGGTGGCCCGGGGCCCGGCCCGGAGCTCCAACGGACCGCCCACCGGGCTCACTGGGCGGCGTCATGGAACGGGGCGTGCCCATGGGCCGTCACCGCAAGCCCACCCGCTGGGATCGGATTCGTCTTCGGATGGTCCAAAGCCGGAGGAGGTGGGTCCTGCGGATCTTTGGCTGGTGAGCGGCCGCCCCTATAAACAGTAGGGGCGGACACCCGTAAACCAGCTAGGAGCCTGTCGCAGTAAGCCCCTGCGGCGGGCTCCACCTTGGTGGTGTGGTGGTGAGTGGCCAGCCCTGTAAGGGCCAGGGGCGGACACTCCGTGATCCATCCACGAGTCTGCCGCAGCAGCCACTGCGACCGAACCCCACCTGCCTCCGTAAGGTACCTGCGCCGCCCGCCGCATGCCACCGCCCCCGGAGCCCGCCGCACCCACGCGCCCCCCTTCACAACCGATGCGCCGCCCCCGTGGGCGTGGCCCCGCGCGTGTCCAGCAGGAGCTGGGCCTTCACCGACAGGCCCTGGAGGTCGTACGTGCGGTGCTGCTGGAGCAGGATCGTCAGGTCCGCGTCGGCCGCCGCCTCGTAGAGGGAGTCCGCGCGCGGGACCGGGCGGTCCAGGACGCTCCAGGACGGGACGTGGGGGTCGTGGTAGCTGACGGAGGCGCCGAGTTCCATCAGGCGTACGGCGACCTCCTGGGCCGGGGTGGACTGCTGGTCGGCTAGGTCGGGCTTGTAGGTGACGCCGAGGAGGAGGATCCGGGCGGCGCGGGCCGACTTGCCGTGCTCGTTGAGGAGGGCGGCGGCGCGCTGGACGACGTAACGCGGCATCTGGTCGTTGACCTGCCGGGCGAGTTCGACCATGCGCAGGGAACGGCCGGCTCTGCTGAGGTCGCGGGGGATGGCGTGGCCGCCGACGCCCGGGCCCGGGCGGAACGCCTGGAAGCCGAACGGCTTGGTCTCCGCGCAGCGGATGACGTCCCAGAGGTCGACGCCGAGGTCGTGGCAGAGGACCGCCATCTCGTTGACCAGGGCGATGTTGACGTGCCGGAAGTTGGTCTCCAGGAGCTGGACCGTCTCCGCCTCGCGCGGGCCACGCGCGCGTACCACCTTGTCGGTGAGACGCGAGTAGAAGGCGGCTGCCGATTCCGTGCACGCGGGGGTGAGGCCGCCGATCACCTTGGGGGTGTTGGCGGGTGTGAAGTCGCGGTTGCCGGGGTCGACGCGGGTGGGGGAGTAGGCGAGGTGGAAGTCGCGGCCCGCCCGCAGGCGTGAGCCCTCTTCGAGGATCGGGCGGAGGAAGTCCTCGGTGGTGCCGGGGGGCACCGGGGACTCCAGGATCACCGTGGTGTGCGGGCGCAGGTGCGCGGCCAGGGTACGGGCGGCCGTCTCGACCTGGCTCAGGTCCAGGCCGCCGTCCGGGCCTGCCGGGGTGGGCGCGCAGATGACCGCCGTACGGACACGGCCGAGTTCGGCGGGGCCCGCGGCCGTCCGGAAGCCCCCCGAGAGCATCCGGCGCAGTTCCGCGGGGCTGAGGGAGCCGGCCTCGGGGCCGGTGCGGTAGCCGAGGGTGGGGATGCCGGCGGCGACAGCGGCCTGGGCCAGGGGCAGTCCGTAGGGGCCGAGTCCGATCACGGCGAGATCTGCGGGCATGGCGTGGGCCGTCCTTCCCAGTAACCGAAGCGGGACAGGTGCGCAAGCCCTGTGGACTGGACGAGCGAGCGCAATGTCAGACTAGGAGTAAATATGACCGAAATACGGGATTGGTTCCGTGTGTCTTCCTGCGGGTCTGCGGGCCCATGCCTCTGCGAGCCCATGCCTCTGTGGGCCTGTGTGGCCTTCGGGGTACACGACGGTGAAAGTTATCCACAGGCTGAGGGCGACTGGTGGCCGAAGTCGGGCAAGCCGGTCAGACTTTGGGCACGGGTGGGTACCTGCGGGCCAACGCGATCGACAGCGGGAGGCAGTGGTGAGGACAGCGACACTGGGACCGGCACAGCGCGCCGAGTCACTCGCGGCAATGGCCGAACGCGAACTGGACATGCTGGTGGTGGGAGCCGGCGTGGTCGGTGCGGGCACCGCGCTCGACGCGGTGACCCGGGGCCTGTCCGTCGGGCTGGTCGAGGCGCGTGACTGGGCGTCCGGCACCTCCAGCCGCTCCAGCAAGCTGATCCACGGCGGCCTGCGCTATCTGGAGATGCTCGACTTCGCCCTCGTACGCGAGGCGTTGAAGGAGCGCGGGCTTCTCCTGGAGCGGCTCGCGCCGCATCTCGTGAAACCGGTGCCCTTCCTCTACCCCCTCCAGCACAAGGGCTGGGAGCGGTGGTACGCCGGCTCGGGCGTCGCGCTCTACGACGCGATGTCGATGGCCCGGGGGCACGGTCGGGGTCTGCCCGCGCACCGACACCTGAGCCACCGTCACGCCCTGCGTGTCGCGCCCGCCTTGCGGAAGGACGCGCTGGTCGGGGCGCTGCAGTACTACGACGCCCAGATGGACGACGCCCGATTCGTCGCCACCCTGGTGCGGACGGCCGTGGCCTACGGAGCGAGGGCCGCCAACCGCGCGCGCGTGACGGGGTTCCTGCGTGAGGGCGAGCGCGTGGTCGGGGCCCGGGTGCAGGACGTCGAGGCGGGCGGGGAGTACGAGATCCGCGCCAAACAGGTCGTCAACGCGACCGGGGTGTGGACCGACGACACCCAGGCGATGGTCGGGGAGCGCGGGCAGTTCCATGTCCGCGCCTCCAAGGGCATCCACCTCGTCGTGCCCAAGGACCGCATCCACTCCTCGACCGGGCTGATCCTGCGCACCGAGAAGTCCGTGCTGTTCGTCATCCCCTGGGGCCGGCACTGGATCATCGGCACCACCGACACCGACTGGGACCTCGACAAGGCGCACCCGGCCGCGTCCAGCGCCGACATCGACTACCTGCTGGAGCATGTGAACTCGGTGCTCGCGGTGCCGCTGACCCGGGACGACGTCCAGGGCGTGTACGCGGGCCTCAGGCCCCTGCTCGCCGGTGAGTCGGACGCCACCAGCAAGCTCTCGCGCGAGCACACCGTGGCGCATCCGGTGCCGGGGCTCGTGGTGGTGGCCGGCGGCAAGTACACGACCTACCGCGTGATGGCCAAGGACGCCGTCGACGAGGCGGTGCACGGCCTCGACGCCCGGGTCGCCGAGTGCGTCACCGAGGACGTGCCGTTGCTGGGCGCCGAGGGGTACCGGGCGCTGTGGAACGCGCGGGCGCGGATCGCCGCGCGTACCGGGCTCCATGTGGTCCGCGTGGAGCATCTGCTGAATCGGTACGGCGCCCTTGCGGAGGAGGTCCTCGATCTCATCGCCTCGGACGCCACGCTGGGCGAACCCATGCATGCGGCCGACGACTACCTGCGTGCCGAGATCGTGTACGCCGCCTCCCACGAGGGCGCGCGGCACCTCGACGACGTGCTGACCCGGCGCACCCGCATCTCCATCGAGACCTTCGACCGGGGCGTGCGCTCGGCCCGCGAGGCCGCCGAGCTCATGGCGCCGGTGCTCGGCTGGGACAAGGACCAGATCGAGCGCGAGGTCGAGCACTACGAGAAGCGGGTGGAGGCGGAGCGGGAGTCGCAGCGGCAGCCGGACGATCTGACGGCGGATGCGGCGCGGTTGGGGGCGCCGGACATCGTGCCGTTGTAGGTCGGCTCTCCGCGTGGGCTCACGGTGTGGGCTCTCCGCGTCGGCTTTCCGGTTCGGCTTCTGCGGTTCGGTCAGCGTCACTCGAACGAGTGTCGTGAGCCGGGATCTTCGTTCGGAACCTGGTCGTTCTATGAGGTGCGGGGGCAGAACTCGGCGGCGAGCAGGGCCGGTTCGAGGTCGGGTTCTGTGATCGCGGTCGTGTTCACGCGGAAGGTGAGGACGCGACGGCCGTCGGCGGTGGCTGCGGTGCGCACGTAGCTTCCGGTGATGCGGCCGTTGTGCCCCCACACCGTCGTGCCGCACGGCAGCTTCACCGGGAGCAGACCCATGCCGTACAGGCCGTGTGCGGTGCGGGTGTCCGTCATCTCGTGCAGCCAGTACGGGGACAGCAGCCGCCCGCCGAGCAGCGCCGCGTAGAAGCGGTCCAGGTCGGCGAGCGTGGTCACCAGCTCGCCCGCGGCCCCGGCCACCCGCGGGTCGAGTGCGGTGACGTCGGTTCCCTCGGCTGTGTAGGCGCGGCCGTGCGGGGAGGGGAGAGAGGCGCGTGAACCAGGGAAGGAGGTGCCCGTCAGACGCAGGGGAGCGATGATCCGCCGCTCGGCCTCGGTGGCGTAGGAGTCGCCGGTGACCTGCTGGATCACCATGCCGAGCAGGACGTAGTTGGTGTTCGAGTAGGAGTAGCGGCCGGGGGCGGCCGGGGGGTGGGTGAGCGCGGTACGGACGGCTTGAAGAGGAGTGAGGGGGACCAGACCCAGGGTGTCCGCGGTGAAGTCCTCCAGCCCGCTGGTGTGGGTGAGCAGGGCGCGCAGGGTCAGCGCGCGGCCGTCGTTGCCCGCTCCGCGCACCAGGCCGGGCAGGTGCTGCTCCACGGTGTCGGACAGCTTCAGCCGGTGTTCCGCGGCCAGTTGGAGGACGACCGTCGCGATGAAGCTCTTGGTGACGCTGCCGGCGCGGAAGTGGTCGGCGCGGGCGATTCCCGGTCCTGCCTCGGCGTAACGGGTCCCGCTCTGTTCCCGGGCCAGGAGCGCGGCGGCGGGAACGCTGCCCTTCGTGACCAGCAGCGGGAGCAGCGTGTCAGTGGGCGGGGTCGAGGGCGCCGAGGAGGCCGCCGGGGCGAGGGCGAGCAGCGCCAGGGACACCGGGACGGCCAGCAGTGTCCGGAGCGGCGGCATGGTGGGCCTTTCTTGTTGGGAGCCATCATGCACGGTTGCGGGGACGCGCCGTTGCGGGGGCATGGGGACATGGGGGGCGGGGGCAACGGGGCACAGGGGTACTGGATTGCGGGGTCGCGGGGTGGGGGGATGGGGGGGCGGGGAGGGGGGCTTGATCCGGGTGGTGCCGTCGTGGTGGAGGTTGGGTGACGGCGGGTGTTGTCACGGTTCGTCGGGCTTGCGTGGAGAAGGAGGGCGTGGGCGGCGGGGTGAGCTGTGGGGGAGGAGGCGTAGGCGGGTGGGAACTGTGTGTTGAGGGGTGGTGTGGGTCGGGTGACCGCTGTGTCGATGTCGTCGGCGCCGTGCCGCGGGTGAGGCGGAGTCAGGGCACCCTGGGGCGTCGGGCACTTGTCGGGTGAGGGACAATGGAGGCTCTGTCAGGGCGGGTTCATGAGGGGACGCATGTCGGACGCGGAGCGGGCGGGAGCATCCCGGCAGGACGAGAGCGAGCGTCTCCTCGCCGGGCGGTACCGGCTGGGAGGAGTACTCGGCCGCGGTGGCATGGGCACGGTGTGGCGCGCCGAGGACGAGACCCTGGGCAGGACGGTGGCCGTCAAGGAGCTGCGGTTCCCCAACAGCATCGACGAGGACGAGAAGCGCCGGCTGATCACGCGCACGCTGCGGGAGGCCAAGGCGATCGCGCGGATCCGCAACACCAGCGCGGTGACCGTGTACGACGTGGTCGACGAGGACGACCGGCCGTGGATCGTGATGGAGCTCGTCGAGGGCAAGTCGCTCGCCGAGGTCATCCGGGAGGACGGGCTGCTGGAGCCCAGGCGGGCTGCGGAGGTGGGCCTCGCGATACTCGATGTGCTCAGGTCCGCGCACCGCGAGGGCATCCTGCACCGTGACGTGAAGCCGTCCAACGTGCTGATCTCCGAGGACGGCCGGGTCGTGCTCACCGACTTCGGTATCGCCCAGGTCGAGGGCGACCCGTCCATCACCTCCACCGGCATGCTCGTCGGCGCCCCCTCCTACATCTCCCCGGAGCGGGCCCGCGGGCACAAGCCGGGCCCCGCGGCCGACCTGTGGTCGCTCGGCGGGTTGCTGTACGCGGCGGTCGAGGGTGCCCCGCCGTACGACAAGGGGTCCGCGATCGCGACGCTCACAGCGGTGATGACCGAGCCGCTGGAGGAGCCGAAGAACGCGGGGCCGTTGAAGGACGTCATCTACGGTCTGCTCACCAAGGACCCCGCCCAGCGGCTGGACGACAGCGGTGCCCGGGCCATGCTCACCGACGTGATCCACGCGCCCGAGCCGAAGGCCGCCGAGCCTGAGCCGCCGGCGGACGCGACGAGGGTGGTGCCGTTGCCGGCACAGCCGGAGGAGCGTGCGGGTGGTTCCGGTGGCAAGCGCGGTGAGGGCGAGGGGCTGCGCGGGGCGTTGCGTTCCGTGCGGAAGGCCGCGGGGGTGGCGGCGACGTCGGCGGCCGCGTCTCGTGCCAAGTCCGGGGGCGGATCCACGGGTTCGGCGGGTTCGACAGGTGCTGCGGGTGCTGCGGGTTCGGTCGGGTCGGTCGGTTCGGGTGCCGGGAAGGTGCCCGCTCAGGGTTCCGAGGCTTCTGCGGCCTCTGCGGCTGCTCCTGCTGCTCCCGCCTCCTCGGGTTCTCCTGCTGCCTCGCCCTCTTCGGCTTCTTCGGCTTCCCCCGCTTCTCAGGAGAAGGGCGCGTCTGCGGCTTCGAGTGGGGCGGCCGGGGTTCGGGACGGGCAGACGCAGCAGACCGACGCGGTCTCGGGCGGGCGGAGCTCGGGGTGGCCCGTGATGACGCCGCCGCCGGACCTGGCGCCGAGGCAGGTGCCCAGGGCGCCGCTGACCGACGTGGTGCCGCGGCGGACGCTGGTGATCATCGCGGTGGTCGTGGTGCTCGCGGTCATCGGTACCGTGCTGGCGCTCACGCTCGGCGGGGACGACGGCACCGACAGGGCGAAGAGCGGCGACTCCAAGGTCACGGCGGGCGCGAGCGCCAGTGCCGACACCAAGGAGGACAAGAGCGGGGGGACCCAGACCGACGGGACCGCCACCGGGTCCGCCTCGTCGGAGACGGGGGCGGGGGCCGCGAACACGCCGAGTGCCCAGGAGAGTGGCGAGAGTTCGGAGGGTACCTCGGGCTCGGGGGGCTCCTCCGGTGGCGGTGCGGTGGCGTCGACGTACAAGGGGAGCCAGGGGTACTCGATCGGGCTGCCCAAGGGGTGGAAGTTCCAGACCTCCAGCTCCGCGGGCGACCGGTTCACCGGGCCGGATGGGCAGAAGCTGCTCGTCGCCTGGACCAGCACGCCGAAGGGTGACCCGGTGACGGACTGGGAGAACCAGGAAAAGAGCATGCGCCGCTCGCAGTACACCAAGATCCGAATAGAGCAGGTGGACTACCGGGGCTGGAACACGGCCGACTGGGAGTTCACCTATGTGGAGGGCGGGACGAAGTACCGGACGATCGACCGGGGTTTCGTCGTCAACTCCCATCTCGGATATGCCCTGATGTACACGGCGAAAGCCGCGAACTGGGGCACTGAGCTGCGCACGGACACATGGCAGACGCTCGCTCGTACCTTCGAACCGAAGTCGTGACGCGCTGTTCGGTGAGCGGTCCTGTGTTTGGGCCGTGAGATCTGGAATCCCCTCTTTGCGGGTTGCCTCCGGCACGTATCGTGAGTGTTTGCGAACCGTCCGCATCCAGGTATGGGTACGGAACGGGCCGTGTGGCGAACGGAATTGACCAACCGGGCGGCCGAGGGAGGCAAAGTGGACGACTACGCGGGTCGGGTGCTCGCCGACCGCTACCGCCTGCCGCTGCCTCCGTCCGACGAGTACGAACTCACCGAGACCCGCGCCTTCGACACCTACAGCGGGCAGGAAGTCCTGGTCAGGCAGGTGCCGTTGCCCGAGGTCGTCGAGGCGGAGGTGCTCGACGCGGAGGGGCTGCCGGACGGGTTCACGGCCCGGGATCCCCGGGGCGCCCGGCGGAGTTCAGGGCGGGGCGGTACGCGCCGGCCGACGGAACCTGCCGTGCGGCGGGCCGTCGAGGCCGCGCAGGCCGCCGCGCGGATACCCGACCACCCGCGGCTCGACCAGGTCTTCGACGTGTTCGCCGAGGGCGGTTCGCTGTGGATCGTGAGCGAACTGGTGGCCGCGCGGCCGCTCATGGCTCTGCTCGCCGAGAAGCCGTTGACGCCGTACCGGGCCGCCGAGGTCGCCTCCGACGTGCTGATGGCGCTGCGGGTGCTGCACGCCCACGGCTGGGTGCATCGCAACATCACCGCCCGCACGGTGCTCGTCTGCGACGACGGCCGGGTCATGCTGACCGGCCTCGCGGTCGGTGCGGCCGAGGAGGCGCTGTGCGGGTACGACCCGGTGCCGGCCGAGGCGGGTGAATGGGGCGCCGGGGGCGGGGAGTTCGGTGCGGGGACGGATGACGGCGGGACCGGTGGACCCGGGGCCCGCGAGTCCTTGGGTACGGCCGACGGGTCTGGCGGGCCTGGTGGGTACGGGGGCTCTGGTGGTTATGGGGGTCCCGGGCCGTCCTCGGGTTCGGCCGACGGGTCTGGCGGGGCTGGTGGGTACGGGGGGTCCGGGCGAACTGCCGGTGCTCCCGGTGGAGTTGGCGGGGTTGACGGGCGCGGGGGACCTGGTGGGCCCGGGCGGTCCTCGGGTGCGGCCGGGGAGTTCGGTGGCGTGGGCGGGGCCGGTGGCCCCGGGATCGGGGGCGCGGGGGGCGGTCGTACGGCTCTCGGGTCCGGGGGGACCGGTGCGGCCTTCGGACTCGGCGGGGCCCGAGGCGCTGGGGCGGGCGCGGGACTCGGTCCCGGAGGTCCGGTCGGTATCGGCGGGGGTGATACCGATCCCGAGGCCGCGCGGCGGGCCGCGATCGAGGCGCGGGAAGCCCGTGGGCTGCCCAGCGCCGGGGTGGAACAGACGAACGGGGCGGAGTCCTCGGCGGCGCTCGTCCGACGGGACGCGGACACGGGTACGGACATCAGGGCGGCGCGGGCGGGTGCGATCGCCGCGTATCGCGCGGGTGCGCGAGCGGCGGCCCGGGTCCAGGAGGCGCAGAACGGCCGGGCGGCCCTCCCCGGAGCCCGCCCCGCACCGGACAGCGACACCGCCGCCCGCCCATACGACGGCACCCCGCCCGCACAGACCGACGGCAGGCAGTACCCGCCGGCTAACGGCGCGGCTCAGCCGTACCTTTCGGGCGGAGGTGCGGGCGAGCCGCCGTATCCCTCGCCCGAGGGCACGGGCCGGCCCTACCCCCCGGCCGGCGGCGTGGCCCAACCCCCGTATCCGACCGGCAGCGGTGTCGAGCATGTGCCCGGTACCGTGCCGTCGGGGCGGATGGCCGATACCTATGGGACGCGTCCCGCTTCCTGGCACGGGGCCGCGCCGCGCGGTGGGGTCGGTGGGGTCTCGGACGCGAGCACCACGGCCGTCGAGGGAGGGCAGAGTGCCCCCGCCCCCGCTCCGGCCCCCGCCCGCTGGGACGACCTCGCCCCTGTCAGCGCTCCTCGTCGTGGGCCTGCCACCGCGCTCGCCGCCGAGCGGGCCCGGCAGGCGCGGATGGCCGTGGTGGGGCCGGTCACCGAGCGGTGGGCGCCGGAGCAGGCCGGGCCGGTGCACGAGAACTGGCAGCTCGCCGCGCCCATCGGGCCCGCGACCGACCTGTGGGCGCTCGGCGCGCTGCTCTTCAGGGCCGTACAGGGGCATGCGCCCTACCCCGAGGAGTCGACGGCCGAGCTGGTGCAGCTGGTGTGTGCCGAGCCGCCCGCCTTCGCGGAGGAGTGCGGGTCGCTCAGGCCGGTCGTGGAGTCGCTGCTGCGGCAGGACCCCACCGAGCGGCTGGAGTTCGAGGAACTGCGCGGCTGGCTGCGGTCGCTGGTGCGGTCCGCGCCCGAGCCGGAGGCCGGCGCGCATGTCGTCGCCGCGCCGCCCGTCAACGCGAGCCGGCTGCCGATCGTGCGGCGCCGCGGGGAGTTGGTGCGCAGGCGGCGGGCCGGGCTGCCCGCGACCAGTGCGCACGGGCGGCACAAGCGGGCCCGGGAGGAGGCGGCGCCTTCGCCGCGCCGCCTCGGCCGTACTCTGCTGCTGCTCATCCTGCTGGTGATGGCCGGGGCGATCGCGTACGCCATGTACTTCATGCCGAAGGCGGGCTCCGACGACGAGGGCGCCACCCAGGAGACGGGTGCGACCAGTCAGGCCGGTGCCACCAACCAGGCAGGACCCGCGCAGTCGCCGGAGGCCGGCACCGAGCCCACGCCCGAACAGACCACTCCCGAGGCGTCGCGGTCCAGCGGTGCCGCCGAGACCCAGACCGCCGGGCCCGAGGTCGCCGACGGTTTCACCCTGCGCACGGACGCCGAGGGATTCAAGGTCGCCGTCGCCAACGGGTGGGACCGCACGCCCAGGAACGGTCGCGGTCAGGTGGTGTACTCGCAGGGCAGCTTCGAGCTGATCGTCGTACCGGGGCGGGACACCGCGGCCGCGAACGGCGGTGATCCGATGGTGTACCAGCGGGAGAAGGAGCCCGAGCTGCAGCCGTACCGCGACTCCAGCTGGGCCACCGCCACCGGGCTCAAGTCGATCCAGGTGGGCACCAGGAGCATGGCCGAGGGGCAGTTCACCTGGACCGGCGACGACGGGCGCGAGCTGTACGTGCGCAATGTCGCGATCCTGATCGGCGGGAAGTACCACGTGCTGCAGGTGCGCGGGCCGGAGGCGGAGCGGGACGAGGTGACCAGGCTGTACGAGCAGGCGTCGGCCACCTATCAGGTCACCGGCTGACCGATGTCGGCCGTGGCGGGAAGGTTCACTTCCCTTCACAGAAGCGACAACCGTCACAGTGCGGTTTCCTTGACGCCCCCCTGGTTCCCCTCGGCGTGGGCCGGTCCTTAGTCTGACTGGGTCAAGAGCATTGCGGGGAAACGTGAATCAGATGCAGGGCACGCTCCTGGCGGGGCGCTACCGGCTCGCCGACCCGATAGGCAAGGGCGGCATGGGCCGGGTCTGGCGTGCCCACGATGAGGTGCTGCACCGGGCTGTGGCGATAAAGGAGTTGACCGCCGCGCTCTACGTTTCCGAGAGCGATCAGGCCGTGCTTCTGGCCCGGACCCGCGCCGAGGCGCGCGCCGCCGCCCGGATCAACCACTCGGCCGTCGTCACCGTGCACGACGTGCTCGACCACGACGGCCGGCCGTGGATCGTGATGGAGCTGGTCGAGGGCCGCTCGCTGGCCGACGCCGTCAAGGAGGACGGCCGCATCGAGGCGCGTGAGGCGGCCCGGATCGGGCTGTGGGTGCTGCGGGCCCTGCGCGCCGCGCACTCCGCGGGGGTGCTGCACCGGGACATCAAGCCCGGCAACGTCCTGCTCGCCCAGGACGGCCGGGTCCTGCTCACCGACTTCGGTATCGCCCAGATCGAGGGCGACACCACCATCACCCGCACCGGAGAGGTCGTCGGCTCGGTCGACTACCTCGCCCCCGAGCGGGTCCGCGGCGCCGATCCCGGTCCGTCGGCGGACCTGTGGGCGCTCGGCGCCACGCTGTACACGGCGGTTGAGGGACGGTCGCCGTTCCGTCGTACGACCCCGCTGACCACCATGCAGGCCGTCGTCGACGAGGAACCCGCCGAGCCGCGCAACGCCGGACCGCTCGGGCCCGTCATCGCCGCGCTGTTGCACAAGGATCCCGCCGTGCGGCCCGAGGTGGCGGAGGCCGAGCAGATGCTCGCCGAGGCGGCGGAGGGGCGGCGGCCGAATGCGGCACAGGCGTATGTGCCGACGCAACATGTGGGTTCCCGCTATGTCCCAGGGGCACAGAGTGGATCCCACGGCTCGGAGGGCTCCCACGGCTCCAACGGCGGGCCGGACTCCCACAGCGGGCTCCACACGCCGCCCACGGGCACAGCGCACGCCGGTACCCCGGCCATGGGTACGCCGTACGGGTATCCGTCGGGGCCGAACGCGCCGTACTCCTCGGGGCCCGGCAGCTCGTACCCCATGGGCAGCGGTCCCATCACCATCGGTCCCTCGCCGCACACCGGCACCGGGCCGGTGCCCGCCGCCCCGCCCAGGCGGCGCCGTCTGCGTTCCCTCGCGCTGATCGTCGCGCTCGCCGCGGTCGTGGGTGCCGGGACCGCGGTCGCGCTGCAGACGTGGGACGAGGGGCGGGACAAGGGTGGTACGTCCGCCTCGTCGAGTGCCTCGCCCAGCGCCGCGCCGACGACGGTGGGTGCGGGAGGTGTTCCGGCCGGCTGGATCCCGTACAACGACCCTGTGGGCTTCAGCCTCTATCTGCCCAAGGGCTGGGACCGCTCGGTCTTCGGGACCCCCGCCAACGGTCTGACCCAGATCGACTACTCGCCGGACAAGGGCAAGCACTTCATCCGGATCGCCGTCGACACCTCGCCGGACTTCCTCGACCCGTACAAGCACCAGCTCGACCTGGAGCAGCAGCTCAAGAAGCTCAGGAACTACGAGCGGGTGAGCATGGTCGAGAACACCTACCGGGACCGGCCGGGCGCCCGGTGGGAATACACCTGGACGGCGCTGGCGAAGGACACGGAGTTCCCAGGGCTGCGCCGGGCCGTGGAGGAGACGTACATGTCCCGGGACGGCGTGGAGTACGCGATCTACATGTCGTCGCCCGCGAAGAGCTGGCCGACCACCAGCAAGCAGTTCGCCGCGGTGCTCCAGAGCTGGAACGAGCCGAGCGGCTGACGGGGTTGAGCGGCCGTCGAGTGTTCGGCCGGTGTCGTTGCCGCTGACGGGGATGGCCGGTGGTGACTGTCGGCGGACGATCGGGGACAGGTTGTCGACCTGGGTGGCCGGTCGCGGCCGGCGGGTTCAGCTGGTCGCCGTGGGCGGAGTGGGGCAGTCGAGGCTGGAATCGGCCGGGCGCTCCTGACCTGGATGGCCGGGCGCAGCTGCCTGGACCAGTTGGGCGCGACTGACGGGACCGACTAGTCGCCGCTGGCTGAGCCCGGCGGTCGCTGTTGGTGGAGTGGGGCGGTCGTCGCCGTCGGGGCCAAGCAGACGTTGTGGGTGGGGTTGGCGGCCGCCGCTGGCGGAGTCGGACAGTCGCAGCCCACGGAGTCGGACAGTTGGCCGGTCAGCGTCCCGGAGGGGGTTCGTCCGCTGCGGCATGATGGGGCGCATGGGGACCGAGGGGGACACCTTCCGTGTGATCGCGGGCCGTTATCGCCTGGAGGCGAGGATCGGGCGCGGCGGGATGGGCGTGGTGTGGCGGGCGACCGACCAACGGCTCGGCCGGCAGGTCGCCGTCAAGGAGATCCCCCTCGACGAGACGCTGTCCGCCGAGGACGCCCGGTTGCAGCGCGAGCGCACACTCCGCGAGGCCGGTGCGGTGGCCCGGCTGCGCCACCCGCACATCATCGTGGTGCACGACGTCGTCGAGCAGGACGAACGGCCGTACATCGTCATGGAGTTGATCGACGGCGGCTCCCTCGCCGACCGTATCTCCGCGCACGGCCCGTTCGGCGCCGCCGAGGCCGCCCGGATCGGTGCCGACCTGCTGGGCGCGTTGCGCGCGGCGCACGCGGCCGGGGTGTTGCACCGGGACATCAAGCCCGCCAACGTCCTCGTCGAGGCCGAGACCGGCAGGGTCGTCCTCACCGACTTCGGTATCGCCCAGGTCGCGGGCGCCACCACGCTCACCGAGACCGGGTCCTTCGTCGGCTCGCCCGAGTACACCGCGCCGGAGCGGATGTCCGGGGTCAGGACCGGCCCGGAGGCCGACCTGTGGTCGCTGGGTGCACTGCTGTGCACGGCCCTCAGTGGTGAATCACCGTTCCGCCGGGACTCGTTGGGCGGCATCCTGCACGCCGTCGTCATCGACGAGATCCGGCCGCCCGTCGAGGCCGCGCCGCTTCTTCCGGTCGTACGGGGCCTGTTGGAGCGTGACCCCGAGCGGCGGCTGGACGCGGTGGAGGCGGAGCGGATGCTGCGGGCGTTCCGGGAGACGGGACGTACGCCGCCGCGCCGGGCGCCCGAGCGGTCGTACACGCCGACCCAACGCAATCTTCCGCTACGGCGGTCCCCGGGGCCGGAGCGGTCGGGCAACGGGGGGTCCGTGGCGCCGGCGCGGTCCAGGCGGGGTGTGCTCATGGCGGTGCTGCTGGTTGCCGCGGTGGCGGGCGTGGGGACCTCGGCGGTTCTGTTGCTGGAGCGGGGGGACGGGGGCGGCCGTACGACGACGCGCAGTTCGGCGCCGACGACACCCACCGGGACGTCAGGGGCCACGGGTGAGTCGGCGGCGCCCGGGACACCCGAGGGCACCTCTCCCGGGCCGCCCTCGGTGACCGCACCTTCCGGCTACCGCGTCGCCCAGGACCCCGCGGGTTTCGCGCTCGCCGTGCCGGACGGGTTCACCCGGGAGCCGCAGGGGGAGCGGGTCTTCTATCTGTCGCCGGGGGAGACCTTCCGGCTCGGCATCAAGGTCACCGATCCCGAACCCGGCGGTCCACTGGGCGTGATGCGGCGCGCGGCCGCCAAGGGCCCGGCGTCCAACCCCGGTTACCGCGACGGCCGGGTCGCCTCGACCACGCGCCGCGGACTCCCCGCCGCCTCCTGGGAGTTCACCTGGGACGGCTTCAGCACGGCCGAGGGCGCCCGGCACACCTACGACCTGTGCTGGGAGGAGAACGGCCGGCTCTACGACGTGTGGGTGTCGGCGCCGGTCGGGAAGGCGCGGGAGGCGAAGGAGTACTTCGACGTGGCGGTCGACACGTTCGCGGGGACGTAGGGATACGTCACGGGTGTGTGACCGGAATGCGTCCCCTCTGGATGCGTGCGCGTCCGGCGCGATATGGATGAACCCATGAGCAACAGCGGGGGAGTCGGCCACGAGTCCGACGAGACGACGAGTTATGTTCTGCAACCTCCCAGACCCCCTCGGCCCGAGCCGGCGGCCGAGCCCGGGGTGGGGCGGCTCGTCGCGGGCCGTTATCGGCTGCTCGCCAAGCTCGGGCACGGCGGCATGGGCACGGTGTGGCGGGCCAAGGACGAGACGGTGGACCGTGAGGTGGCCGTCAAGGAACCCCGCGTACCGGACCATCTTCCCGAACGCGAACGGGGCAACGCCTTCGAACGGATGCGCCGCGAGGCACGTGCGGCCGCCCGGCTGGACCACCCCTGCGTCGTGAACGTGCATGACGTGGCGGTCGTGGACGGCCGGCCGTGGATCGTGATGGAGCTGGTGCAGGGGCGTTCGCTGGGCGACGCGTTGCAGGAGGGCACTCTCGGGGCGAGGGAAGCGGCGAGAATCGGCCTCGACGTGCTCGGTGCGCTGGAGGCCGCCCACGCGGCCGGCGTCCTGCACAGGGATGTGAAACCGGACAACGTGATGCTGGGCCGGTACGGCCGGGTCGTCCTCACCGACTTCGGCATCGCCCAGATCGAGGGTGAGACCAGCCTGACCGACACCGGCGGGTTCGTCGGCTCGCCCGAGTACATCGCCCCGGAGCGGGTGCTCGGGCAGCGCCCCGGCCCCGCCTCCGACCTCTGGTCCCTCGGCGTGGTCCTGTACGCGGCGACGGAGGGTGTCTCCCCGTTCCGCCGCAGCAACACCCCCGCCACGCTTCAGTCCGTCCTCAACGCCACCCCCGCCCCGCCCGCCTCCGCGCACGGCCCGCTCGCCGACGCCATCAACGGCCTCCTCCAGAAGGACCCGGCGCACCGACCGAACGCGGCGCAGGTCAGGGCGCTCCTGGAGGCCACCGCGAACCCGCCCGCACCGGAGCCCACGGAGATCGCCCGGACCGTGGAGGTCCCGGCCGGGCGCGGCCTCCGGCTGGGCCGCAAGGCCTGGCCGGCGCTCGGCGCGGCGGTCGTCGCTGCGGCGGTGGCGGCGTACCTGGTGATCGCCGATCCGTTCGCGGGCCCTCTTCCGGACGGCTGGACGAAGAGGCACACCAACGACGTGGCCGCGACGCTGGCGGTACCGCGGGACTACCAGCCCACCACGCCCGACCGCAAGACCGACAAGGACCACTGGATCACGTACTCCGACTACAGCGGCAGCATATGGATCGGCCTGAGCCTGGACCGCAAAGCCGAGGACACCGCCCAGAACATCGCGGGCTCCGCGGCGGCCGAGATGTACGACGACGACAGCCGGTTCAAGCAGAACGGCGACTACGACCTCAGCATGCCGGAGGCCCCGAAGACCCGGCCCGAGGACCAGACGTACCAGGGCGGCAAGGCCGCCAAGAACACCGTCACGTACACCACGACCGACAGCCAGCACCCCCGCCCGCGCGAACTCCAGATCTTCTACTACCGCACCTCCACCGGCGACATGTACAAGCTCACCGTCAGCTATCCGGGCAAGGGGGACTTCACGGGGCGGGGTCGTGAGGTCGCGAGGACGGCGATCGCGAACCTCGGTGTGGACAAGCTCTGACGGGCACTGGTGCTTCGAGCTCTTCGCCGAACGGCAGGACGGCTCGGAGCCCGGCATGACGCTCTGACCCGGTCGCTTCGACAAGGGTGTGGTGCGCACGGTACTCATGTGCCATGAGCGAAGACGGGGAACGCCTGGACGACGAACGTCTGATCGGTGGGCGTTACCGGCTCGCCGGGCGGATCGGCTCCGGGCCGAACGGCACCGTGTGGCGCGCCCTGGACGAGCAGGACGGGCGGTACGTCGCCGTCAAGGAGCCCCGCCTGAGCGGGGACGCGCAGGACGAGGAGCGGCGCCGGGCCGCGCACCGGCTGCCGCACGAGGCCCGGGCCGCCGCACGCGTCGACCATCCGGCCGCGGTCGTCATTCACGACGTACTGCTCGAAGACGAACTGCCCTGGATCGTCATGGAGTTGGTGGAGGGGCAGTCCCTGCACACGGCCCTCGCCGCCCGCGGGCCACTGCCGCCCGCCGAGGCCGCCCGCATCGCGCTCGCCGTCCTCGGCGCGCTGCACGCCGCCCACCGCGTCGGCATCGTCCACCGTGACGTGAAGCCGTCCAACGTCCTCCTCGAAGCGGGCAGCGGCCGTGTCGTCGTCACCGACTTCGGCATAGGCGCCGCCGGGCAGAGCGGTGCCGGGGGAGCCTCCCTCGGTTTCGTCGCCCCGGAGTGCGTCTCGGGGCGGGGAGCGGGTCCCGCCTCCGATCTGTGGTCGCTGGGAGCGCTGCTCCGCTCGGCTGTAGCAGAGGCGGACGGCGAGGCAAGGGGAAGCGGCCCCCTGGGTGCGCTTCTGGAGCGGCTCCTCGCCCTCGAACCGGAGGCACGGCCGACGGCGGAGGAGACCGCCGAGGTGCTGGCCGAGGTCGCCGGGACCGGCCTGCCGGAGTGGGCCACGGAAGCCCCCGCTCCACCGGCGGCCCTGGAAACCCCGGCACCCACGCCCGCGCCGTCCCCGGCCGAGGTCCCGGACCCGGCCCCCGCGCCCCATGAACCCCGTCGGCTCACCGCCCTGTCCGCCCTCGGTCTCCTCCTCCAGAAAAAACCCGAACGCGGCTGATCATCCCGGCCCAACCCGCTGATCAGCACATTCACCGCCAGTCATCACTGGCAAGGTGTGTGTACACCGTGAACGCCCGTTACTGACGGGTACCCAAAGCCCCCGCACCCGAATACCCTGCGGCTCATGACGGACGCGCAGGCCCCGGCCCAGACCGGCACGAACCCCCTCGCCCCCGCCCCGGAGGGCGCCCGTACCGCAGCCGACGTGGTGACCCCGGAGCTGGTGGCCCAGCTCACCAAGGGGGTGACCGGGTCCGGCCGTACCGCCAACCACACGCCGTTCACCGGCGAGAAGCTGGCCGACCTGCCGGAGTCGACGCCCGAGGACGTGGAGAAGGCCTACACGGCGGCCCGCGCGGCGCAGGCGGTGTGGGCGCAGACCCCGGCACGGCAGCGCGCGGCGGTCCTGCTCCGCTTCCACGACCTGGTCCTGGAGCGCCAGGCCGAGGTCCTGGACCTCATCCAGCTGGAGACCGGCAAGGCCCGCCTGCACGCCCACGAGGAGGTCCAGGCGGTCGCCGTGGCCGCCCGGCACTACGGCCGCAAGGCCCCCGCCTACCTCAGACCCAAGCGGCACGCCGGTGCCATGCCGACCCTGACGCGCGTCACCGAACTGCGCCACCCGCGGGGAGTCGTGGGCCAGATCGCGCCCTGGAACTACCCCCTCGAACTGTCCGTCGGCGACGCGCTCCCCGCCTTCGTCGCGGGCAACGCGGTCGTCATGAAGCCGGACACCGAGACCTGCCTGACCGCGCTGTGGGCGCGTGACCTGCTCGTCGAGGCCGGTCTTCCCGCCGACGTCTTCCAGGTCGTCCTCGGCGAGGGCCCGGTCGTGGGCCCCGAGGTCGTCCGGCACGCCGACTACGTCTCCTTCACCGGCTCCACCCGCACCGGCCGCGAGGTCGCCCAGGGCGCCGCCGCCCGTCTGGTCGGCGTCTCCCTCGAACTCGGCGGCAAGAACGCCATGCTGGTCCTCGAGGACGCAGACATCGAGAAGGCCGCCGCCGGTGCCGTCCGCGCCTGTTTCTCCTCGGCGGGCCAACTGTGCATATCCATCGAGCGGTTGTACGTCCACGAGTCGATCGCGGACGCCTTCCTGGAGCGCTTCGCCGCCCGTACGAAGGCCATGCGGCTGGGCAGGTCCCTCGCCTACGGCGCCGACATGGGTTCGCTGGTCGGGGAGCGGCAGCTGGAGACCGTCAAGCGGCATGTCGAGGAGGCCGTCGCCAAGGGGGCGAAGGTCGTCGCCGGCGGGGTCGCCCGCCCGGACATCGGCCCCTACTTCTTCGAGCCGACCATCCTCGACGGCGTCACCGAACCGATGGCGGTCTGCGGTGAGGAGACCTTCGGTCCGGTCGTCTCCGTCTACCGCTTCAAGACCGACGACGAGGCGATCGCGGAGGCCAACTCCACGGCGTACGGCCTGAACTCCTCGGTGTGGACGAAGGACGGCAAGCGCGGCCGCGAGGTCGCCGCCCGCATCCGCACCGGCACGGTCAACATCAACGAGGGCTACGCCCCCGCCTACGGCAGCGTCCAGTCCCCGATGGGCGGCATGAAGGACTCCGGCCTCGGCCGCCGCCACGGCTCCGAGGGCATCCTCAAGTACACCGAGGCCCAGACGGTCGCCCAGCAGCGACTGCTCCCGATGGCGCCCTCGCTGGGGATGGACGACGAGAAGTACGCGCAGTTCATGAGCCGCAGCCTGAAGGTGATGAAGGCCTTCCGCTTCAAGTAGGGACAACACCCGCTCCGAGCGAGGTTCTCAACGAGGAGAGCACGTGCCACAGGACACCTACGACTACGACGTCATCGTCGTCGGCTCCGGCTTCGGCGGCAGCGTCACCGCCCTTCGCCTCACCGAGAAGGGCTACCGCGTAGGTGTCCTGGAAGCCGGCCGCCGCTTCACCCGCGAGACGCTCCCCAGGAACTCCTGGGACCTGAAGAACTACCTCTGGGCGCCGAAGCTCGGCATGTTCGGCATCCAGCGCATCCACCTCCTCGGCAACGTCATGGTCCTCGCGGGGGCGGGCGTCGGTGGCGGCTCCCTCAACTACGCCAACACCCTCTACGTCCCCCCGAAGCCGTTCTTCGAGGACCCCCAGTGGCGTGACATCACCGACTGGCAGGAGGAGTTGACGCCGTACTACGACCAGGCCCGGCGCATGCTCGGCGTACGGCTCAACCCGACGATGACCCCCTCGGACGTCCACCTGAAGGCCGCGGCCGAGCGGATGGGCGTCGGCGACACCTTCCACATGGCGCCGGTCGGCGTCTTCTTCGGCGACGGCGAGGACGCCGAGGGCAAGAGCAAAGCAGCCCCCGGCGAACAGGTCGCGGACCCCTACTTCGGTGGCGCGGGCCCGTCCCGCAAGGCCTGTACCGAGTGCGGCGAGTGCATGACCGGCTGCCGGCACGGCGCGAAGAACACCCTCAACGAGAACTACCTGTACCTCGCCGAGAAGGCGGGCGCGGTCGTCCACCCCCTGACCACCGTCGTGTCGGTCACGGACGACTCCCAGGGCGGCTACGCCATCGCGACCCTCCCCACCGACGACCGCCGCAAGGCGAAGGGCCGCACCTTCAAGGCCCGCCAGGTCGTCCTCGCCGCCGGCACCTACGGCACCCAGACCCTGCTGCACCGCATGAAGGCGGGCGGCCAACTGCCGTACATCTCAGAGAGGTTGGGCGAGCTCACCCGCACCAACTCCGAGGCCCTGGTCGGCGCCCAGACCGACAACCGCCGCTACCGCAAGGCGACCGGAGCGCCGAAGGTCGACTTCACGCAGGGCGTCGCGATCACCTCGTCCATCCACCCGGACGAGAACACCCACATCGAGCCGGTCCGCTACGGCAGGGGCTCCAACTCGATGGGCGGACTGTCGATCCTGCAAGTCCCGTACACCGAGGGCTCGTCGAGGGCACTGGCCTGGCTGCGGAACGCGGCCCGGCACCCCCTGCTCGTCGTCCGCTCCCTGTCCAACCGCCGCTGGTCGGAGAAGACCATCATCGGCCTGGTCATGCAGTCGCTGGACAACTCCCTGACGACGTACCTGAAACCGGACGGCGTCGGCAAGGGCCTGCTCACCGCCCGCCAGGGCCACGGCGCCCCCAACCCCAAGCAGATCAGGGCCGCTTCGGAGGGCGCGTCCGCGATTGCCGCCGACATCAACGGCTTCGCCGGCTCCAACGTCGGCGAGCTGATGGGCACCCCGCTCACCGCCCACTTCCTCGGCGGCTGCCCCATCGGCTCCTCCCGCGAGACCGGCGTCATCGACCCGTACCACCGGCTCTACGGCCACCCCGGCATCTCGGTCGTCGACGGCGCCGCGGTCTCCGCCAACCTCGGCGTGAACCCCTCTCTGACGATCACGGCCCAGGCCGAGCGTGCGATGTCGTACTGGCCCAACAAGGGCGAGGAGGACCCGCGTCCGGCACAGGGCGAGGCCTACGTCCGCCTCGGCGCCGTCGAGCCCGAGTCGCCGGCGGTCCCGGCGGAGGCCTTCGGCGCGCTGAAGCTGCCGTTCCTGGGGATGCCGACGGTGCCGAGGAAGTCGTAGAGCCCGAGGAAGTCGTAGAGCCCGAGGAAGTCGTAGAGCCCGAAGACGCCAAAGAGAAGGACCCGCACCCCCCTCCGAGTGCGGGTCCTTCTCTGTTCTTTCCTCAAGCCGTACTTACGGCTTTCGTGGCCCTACGACTCAGGCGTGGGCGCCGGCCGCACCCTTGCGGCGCTTGACCGCGAACACCACACCGGTGCCGGCGACGACGGCGAAACCGCCGACCAGGCCGAGGACCGGCAGGGCCGAGCTGGAACCGGTCTCGGCGAGCGTGCCGTCCACGTCGACGCCGTTGACGTCGGAGATGGCGCTCTTGCCGCCGGTCTGCGGCTTGGCGTCGTTCGGCTTGCCGGCGTCGGAGCCGGCCGGCAGGACCTCGAAGTAGTAGATGCCGTAGTTGTCGTCCTGGGCGACCCAGCAGCCCTCGTCGTCCGAGTACTGGGCGAGACCGATGGCGATGCCGATGGCGCTCGGGACCTTACGGTCGACCTTCACGCGCAGCTGGTAGCTGACGGAGTCGCCGCCGTCGAGGGAGAAGGAGTTGAACGCGCCGCCGTCGCCGAAGTTCGTGGCCACGTCGACCCAGGAGCCGCCCTGCTTCACCTGGACGGTGACCAGGTCGCTGTAGTCCTCTTCGAAGTTCCAGTCGACCGCTCCGAGGGCGACCACGGGCTGGATGTCCTTGATCGTGTCGTCGCCGGAGTTGTTGACGTTGAACTTGAAGTTCGTCCAGCCGCTGCCCGCCACGATGCTCTCGGGCAGACCGGTCAGCGAGCTGTGCAGCACCTCGCTGTCCTCGAAGATCCCGCCGCCTTCCTCGTCGACCGTGCACTCGTCGATGGGGTCGCTGCTCCCGCTCGGGGAGGGGCTGGCGTCGGCCGAGCCGGACGGGCTCGTGGTGGGGCTGCTGCTGGTGGTGGCCGAGCTGGACGCGCTGGCGGAGGAGGTGCTGTCGGCGGGCGTGCTCGCCGGGGCGGCCGGAGTGGATCCCGCGTCCGCCGGGGTGCTCTCGGCGTCCGCCGGAGTGCTCGCCGCCTCGGTGGGCGTGCTCTCGGCCGCGGCCGGCGAGGGAGAGTCGTCCGCGAACGCGCTCGGCGCGGCGAACAGGGCGAGCGGCGCTATCGCGGCGGTCGCGGCCGCGGCGGCAAGTGCACGGCGAAGCTTCATGAAGACCTCGGTGAGTATGTGAAACGCGGGTGTGTCCGTTGAGTCGTGAGGTTTGATCCGCGACTGGTGTGAATGGTTGTGCGGGCATTCACAGAAAACTTATGTGGGCTGAGTCACATACAGGCTCTTCTTGTGAACACGCTTTCCAAGGCCCTAGAACTGACCCACGTGTCAGATGAAGACCCCAAGATCCCGGATGACGTCTGGGAACAGTTCGCCCGTGACACCGAACGGGACATCCGGGGCTCCGCCCCCAAGGAACCGTCGGCGCGTGCCCGCGAGGTGACGGAGCGGCTGCGGCGGCAGGAAGCGCGCGGCGAGCTCCCGGACGGCTGGCGCACCGGCCCCGCCTGGCAGCAGAAGAAGAGCCGGCGCGGCCTGTGGGGCGTCCTCGGTGTCGCCGTCGCGGTCGTCGTCGCCGTCGTCGCGGTGAAGCCGTCCCTGGTGCCGGGCGACCTCTTCGGCGGGGGCACCTCCGACGAGGCCGCGTCCTCCCCGCTGCCCGCCGAGACGGCTGCTCCGACCGCCGCGCCCTCCGCCGAGGCCTCCGAGATCCCCACCCTGGACGACCCGTTCGCCGGGTCGCCGGCCAAGCGGTGGGCCGACGGCGCGGCCGGGATCGTCATACCGAAGGCGAAGGCCGTCGGGGGGCAGTCCGCGGCGAAGGTCGGGCAGGCGCTGGAACTGACCAAAAAGCTGCTGATCGAGTCCAACCTGAAGCCGGCCACGCTGCGGGGCGAGCAGCCCACCGCCGCCCTCGCCCTGCTGGACCCCAAACAGGACGACGTCCTCGACCGGCTGAAGACCGGCCTGCGCAAGCCGGACAGGGACCACGACCCCCTGTTCATGTTCAGCCGCTTCGACCCCGAGGAGGTCCGGCTGGTCGGAGACGTCGTCAAGACCCGGGGCCGGATCACCTTCAAGGCGGGCGAGCACGCCTCCGTGGCCGTGCACGCCGACTACACCTTCGTCTACCCGGTCGTCCGCACCGACGGCACCACCGAGGTGACCCGCACCATCGTCCGCCGCGTCCTCGAGGTCGAGCTTCCCGACCCGGCCAAGTACCAGGTCACCCCGGGAAGGCTCACCGTCCTGCGCTACGACGAGAGCGCCGGCAACACGTCCTGCGATGTCCACGACGGCTTCCTGCACCCGGAGTTCCCCTCGTCCGAGCCCACCGACGGCCCGTCGACGGGCCCGACGCGGGACCCGTACGACCGCAGCGAGGACATCGGCCGCATCGAGGACTGCGGAACGGTCACCAGGGTCTGACCCGACAGTCGCCCTACGGACTAGGGGGTCCGACACCCGGCATCGGACAGGCGAAGGGCCCCGCGGGACGGAGCCGCGGGGCCCTTCTTCGTCAGCACCGACGTCAGGGCAGCGCCGGTGCCTGGGAGCGGCGCCGGGGGGTTGCGCCGCTTGCTCTCTGTGCCGTTGTCGTGCCTTTGCCGCCTGCTGTGCGCCCCTGCCACCTGCCGTACCCTCGGTCGGCGCCCCGGCGCACAGGGGGCGCGCGGATGGTCTGGACCTCTGGCAGTGCGAGGACACAAAGCGAATGCGGTTGTCCATGGCGGGACTTGGGGGCTTCTAGGCATCGTGCTGGATGGAGGCGGCCTCCGCAACCGTTTGGGCCCAGCCTTGTACCGTTCTTGTCCCGCCGGCCGGCTCCGGGCGTCCCCGGAGCCGGCCGTTCTCTTGGGTGACCGGGCTGCTGTCCCCTGCCGTCCGGTCACTTCCTGGAGCGAGGTCCCACGGCGCACGGCACGTTCCGTACGCCTCATCGCTCCAGCGAGCCACGCGTGGTTCTGTCGGGCCCGCCCCTGGCTGGCACGGACACCACCACCAACGAAGCGTCCCGCGCCGCGGTCACGCGCCGTACGGGTGAGTCCGGGCCCGAACTCAGATGCGACCCCTGCACAGTTCGAGCAACGTCATGGCGAGGGTGGTGCCGGGCTTGCCGACGGCGTCGCGGTAGCGGCCGAGGATCTCCATCTCGCGGGCGAGGTGGACCCGCCGGCCGCCGGAGGCGATACGGGTCTGCTGGACGACGGCCGAGACGGCCATCCGTTCCTGGATCCGACCGATGATCCGGTCGTCGAGCGCGTCGATGCGCTCACGGGCATCCGCGATGGTGGCTTCCGGTGTGGTGGTCACGTAGGGCTCCTGCGTGGGGTCGATGCCCCGGAGCGACAGGATCCGGAAAACACCAGGCGCCCCGGACCTTGTCGGCCCGGGGCGCCTGGGAAGTCGCTTGTCAGTTGCTCAAGCAGCACGACCATGGCAGCCGGCGGGCCGGGTGCCATAGGTAAACAGGTAGGTCGTCTGCGTGAGCATGGCAGCAGTATGCCGGGCCCGGTGGGAGGGACCAACCCGGTTCGCATCCTGAGACGGAGCGCGGCCCGGAACCGGCCCCGCGGCTCCCGGTAGACTCGGCCTCACACACACCTCGCTCACCGCCGGAAGGCAACCCGTGTCATCAGCGAACCCCGCCGCCGCCCCCGACACCGTCCTGGTCGTCGACTTCGGTGCGCAGTACGCCCAGCTCATCGCCCGCCGTGTCCGCGAGGCCCGGGTCTACAGCGAGATCGTGCCGAGCACCATGCCGGTCGCGGAGATGCTCGCCAAGAACCCGGCGGCGATCATCCTCTCCGGCGGTCCCTCCTCGGTGTACGCGGAGGGCGCCCCGCGCCTGGACCGCGAGCTCTTCGAGGCCGGCGTCCCCGTCTTCGGCATGTGCTACGGCTTCCAGCTGATGGCCACCACCCTCGGCGGCACCGTCGACAACACCGGCGCGCGTGAGTACGGCCGTACGCCGCTCCATGTGTCGAAGTCCGGCTCGACGCTCTTCGAGGGCACCCCCGACGAGCAGTCCGTGTGGATGTCCCACGGTGACGCCTGCTCCGCCGCCCCAGAGGGCTTCTCCGTCACGGCCTCCACGGACGTCGTCCCGGTCGCCGCCTTCGAGAACGACGAGAAGAAGCTCTACGGCGTCCAGTACCACCCCGAGGTCATGCACTCCACGCACGGTCAGCAGGTCCTGGAGCACTTCCTGTACCGGGGTGCGGGGCTCACGCCTTCGTGGACCACGGGGAACGTCATCGAGGAGCAGGTCGCTCTCATTCAGGAGCAGGTCGGCGACAAGCGCGCCATCTGCGGTCTGTCCGGCGGCGTGGACTCCGCGGTGGCGGCGGCCCTGGTCGCCCGGGCCATCGGCGACCAGCTGACCTGCGTGTACGTCGACCACGGTCTGATGCGCAAGGGCGAGACCGAGCAGGTCGAGAAGGACTTCGTGGCCGCGACCGGCGTCAAGCTGGTCGTCGTCGACGCGGAGGAGCGGTTCCTCACGGCTCTGAAGGGCGTCTCGGACCCCGAGGAGAAGCGGAAGATCATCGGCCGCGAGTTCATCCGGGTCTTCGAGCAGGCCCAGGCGGAGATCATCGCGGACGAGGGCCCGGCGGTGGAGTTCCTCGTCCAGGGCACCCTCTACCCGGACGTGGTCGAGTCCGGTGGCGGCACCGGCACCGCCAACATCAAGTCCCACCACAACGTGGGCGGCCTGCCCGAGGACCTCGAGTTCCAGCTGGTCGAGCCGCTGCGCAAGCTGTTCAAGGACGAGGTCAGGATGGTCGGCCAGGAGCTGGGGCTCCCGGACGAGATCGTCCAGCGCCAGCCCTTCCCGGGACCCGGCCTCGGCATCCGGATCGTCGGCGAGGTCACCAAGGAGCGCCTGGACCTGCTGCGCGACGCCGACGCCATCGCCCGCGAGGAGCTCACCGCGGCCGGCCTCGACCGGGACATCTGGCAGTGCCCGGTCGTCCTGCTCGCCGACGTCCGCTCGGTAGGCGTCCAGGGCGACGGCCGCACCTACGGCCACCCCATCGTCCTGCGTCCGGTCTCCTCCGAGGACGCCATGACGGCCGACTGGTCGCGACTGCCGTACGACGTCCTCGCTCGCATCTCGACGCGGATCACGAACGAGGTGGCCGACGTCAACCGCGTGGTGCTCGACGTGACGTCGAAGCCGCCGGGGACGATCGAGTGGGAGTAGGCCCTAGGTGCGCTTGATCGTGCGCAGGGGTCGGCCGGGCTGCCAGATCTGGAGGACCAGGTACTTCTCGTCCTCGACGTAGGTCCTCACGACCTCCGTCAGCTCGGTGCGGAAGAGGTGGAACGGCTCCGGCGGTTCCACCTCTTCGCCGTACGCGGCCTTGGTCTCCGGGTCGGTGACCTCTCTGGCGAGGCCGCTGATCCGGACGTCCCCGCCGCCCATGGTCTGGCCCTCGCCGGGGTTGGCCTGGAGCGCGAAACGGGGGTCCCTTCGCAGGTCGAGGGCCTTGAGCGAGTCCCGCATCATGCCGAGCCAGAGCTCACCGTTCAGGAAGCGGACCTCCAGGCCGCAGGTGCGCGGGGAGCCGTCCTTGCGGAGGGTCGCGAGGATGTGATGGGTGAAGGCGCCGAAGCGCTCCTCGACTGTTCTGGCGAGGTCGGATTCCGCGGAGGAGAAGTCTGCCCAGTTCATACCGCGCAGTCTTCCGTCGATACCCGACGTCTTCTGTCAGGTATCCATCGTGTGCGCCATCTTTACAAACCACCCCTGTTCTCCTGCGCGGACCGACGGTAACTTCCGCCTCGTAAGCAACCCAGTGCTGGAGGAACACATGCACGGGACACCCCTCGGACCCACTCCGCCGATGCCGGTGCCCACCGAGAAGCTCCAGTTCGCGATGCCGCCGATGCACGACTCCGTCGAGGAGGAACGCCGGCACCGCAAGGAGCGGCTCGCCGGCGCGCTGCGGATCTTCGGGCGGCTCGGCTTCGAGGACGGGGTCTCCGGACACATCACCGCGCGCGACCCGGAGTTCACCGACTGCTTCTGGGTCAACCCCTTCGGCATGCCGTTCAAGCACGTCACCGTGAGCGACCTGGTGCTCGCCAACTCCGACGGGCAGGTCCTCGACGGCCGTTACCACGTCAACCAGGCGGCGTTCACCGTGCACTCCCAGGTGCACGCCGCCCGCCCGGACGTCGTCGCCGTCGCCCACTGCCACTCCGTGCACGGCCGGGCGCTGGCCGCGCTCGGCGAACTCCTCGACCCCCTCACCCAGGAGAGCTGCGCCTTCTACGAGGACCACGCCCTCTACGACGCCTACACCGGGGTCGCCGTCGACGCCGAGGAGGGCCGCCGGATCGCCGACGCGCTCGGCTCCCGCAAGGCGCTGGTGCTGCGCAACCACGGGCTGCTGACCGTCGGGGACTCGGTGGACGCGGCGGCCTGGTGGTTCTTGTCGATGGAACGCTCCAGCCAGGTGCAGCTGCTGGCCCGGGCCGCCGGGAGGCCGGTGCTCATCGATCACCGGGCGGTGGTGGCCACGCGGGAGCAGCTGGGCGGGGACCTGGTGGCATGGATCAACTACCAGCCGCTGTGGCAGGACATCAGCCGCAGCGAACCGGATCTGCTGTCGTGACACGGGCCTCCGGGGGTTTCAGAACCCCCGGAGCACGGCCGCCTTCGTCATCGCGAACTCCTCGTCCGTGAGCACGCCTTCGCGGTGCAGTTCGCCCAACTCCCGCAGCCTGCGCAGGAGTACGTCGTGATGGTCGGCGGCCGGCGGTACCGAGGCCGACGTGAGACGGGGGCGTTCCTGCTCGTACTCCAGGCCCTCGCGGGTGGACGGGTGCGGCAGCCGGGCCGTCACCGCCGTCGCGACGAGCGCCGTGAGCAGGTCGCGGCGGGTGCTGCCCCACAGGTCGAGGGCGTACGGGTCCTTCTCGGGCGGCAGCTTCGAGAACGAGGTCTCGCGGGTCACGAACCGCATGAACCCGTCCTCGTAACCGGAGTTGGGCAGCCACTCGACCTGGACGAGGTCGCCCACGTTGATGATCCGCGGGCCGGTCGCGCGCTTGACGCGGTCGGAGGTGTCGGCCCAGTCGATACGGACCCGGGTGCCGTCGAAGGAGACCGTCCCGTCGGAGGAGCGCACCGAGACCGGGACCGGTGGACCCGGCAGCAGATAGGTCTTGGTCGGCTCCTTGGGGATCTGGTCGAGGAGGAGGGAGCGCCGGATCTCCTCGGCCACGTACTCGGCGACCCCCGCCCGGTCGACGTCCACGGTCAGCCGGTACGGGTCGGCCGGGTCCGGCAGCCGGCCGCCGGTCGCGTGCAACAACGGGTCCGCGCCCTCGCGCAGCCGCATCCTGAGCCGGCCGCGCTTGCGCTCCGGCTCGAACGCCACACCCGAAATCGCCTCCAGGGGCACCGCGATCTCGCCGTACGTCTGCCGGAACAGCGGCACGGAGCGGTGGAGTCCGGGCGTGATCCTGACCGTTGTGCCGTCGAAGGCCCAGGTCCCGTCACGCTGGATGATCTCGGCCATACGGAAATTCTCGCAGCCCGGTCAACACGGCAGGCCCCGCTTCACCCGTCCCTTCACTTGCGCTGACCCCACCTGCCGGACGGGGGCGGTGTGTCGTAGGGCACAATTCGCTGTCGTCACCGGCGAGTTGTTCGGTGCTGTGCACGGGATCGCGGCCGGAATCCACAAGGGCCGCGGGCGGTGCGGGGCTTGAGTCCGGAGGGCCCTGAGGGCTTCCGGGTTGTGCGGGCGGACAGGCCGTGAGGTCATGTGGGGCCAGAGGTTCACGAGGGTCGTGGGAAGGCGGGCGTCGGGCGTGGCGGTGCAGGAAGCGAGAGGCACGGACGGGGGTGCGTCCGGGCGTGGGCACGAGGGCGGCTGCACCTGTGGGGACTGTCCGCACGGGGCGCGGGCCGGGCATCGCCGTGCGGTGGCCGCGTTCCTCCTGAAGCGGGACGAGTTCGCGGCCGGGCAGGGGCTGCCCGCGGCGGTGGCGCACTCCGCGTCGGCCTCCCGGCAGTGGGTCTCGGAGGAACTGACCCAGTCCGCGGAGGCCGTCGCCGAACGGGGGCGCGCCGAGGGCGCCGCCTGGCTCGCACGGCTGTGGCGCCGTACCGCCTACGCGGTGTGGGCCGCCGTGGTGACACTGCTGCTCGTCCAGGCGCTGACGGCGATCGGCGCGGGGTGGACCGCGGCGCGTACGGCCGGACTGCTGGCGGCGCTGGTGGTGGGGGGTTCGCTGACCGCCGCGTCCTGGTTCCACCGGGCCCGGGGTGGCGTGCTCGCGCCTGTGATCGGCGAGGACAACCGGCTGTCGACCTCCAGGGTCGTCGCGGTGGCGTGGGTGCTGTTCGTCGCCTACGCGGTGCTGGTGCTGGTGGGACGGCTCGCCGCGGCCTCCGACGGTGCGGAGCGGGACGCTCTGATCTCCGGCCTCGACCTGGCCCGGGGCGCGGGTGTGGTGACCGTGCTCGCCGTGGTGTGCGGGATCGCCGTACTGGTACGGCGGGTGGTCGGACTGCGGGTGCTGGGACAGCGGCTGCAGAAGGTACGGGCGGACCGGCCGCGCGCCGCCGACCTGCTGACCGACGACTCCGGCCGGGGGAACTTCGCCGACATCCAGTACGTCGTGATCGGCGCGGTCGCCCTGCTGTTCGCCGCTGTACGGCTGGCCCGGCGGCCGGACCAGTTGCCGGACCTGCCCTGGGGGCTGGCGGTGGTGGTGCTGGTGTCCGCGGCGACCTACGTCGCCGGGAAGTACGCGGAGGGCGGGCGGCCGGTGATCCTTTCCGTGGTGCGCTCGCGCGAGGCGGGTGACCTGGACGGGCCGATCCGTACCGGTGACGACATCGAGATCCGCGGTGCCGGGTTCGTGCCGCCCGGGGCGCAGCGGGCGGACCGGCTGTCCCGGATGGTGGTGCGGATCGGGCCGGTGAACGTACATGTGCCGCTGGTGCCGGTGACCGGGGGCTTCAGCAACCCCACGGACGAGGTGCTGACCGTGCCGGTGCCGGCGGATGTGGAGCCGGGCCGGGTCGAGGTGCAGGTGGTGACGGCCGCGGGGGTCGAGACCAACCGCTATGCGATCGATGTGACGGACTGAGGGGAGGGGCCCGTCCCACCCGGAAACTCGTCCGAACCGTGTTGAGCAACGCCGCCCCTTCGTGCGTATCGTCTTCTGAGGGGTCTCAGCACGCTGGTGAGAGGCGGCTCGGAGCGATGACTCACAGCTTTCGAACGGACACGCACGCCCCCTATGACGACGAGGAACGGTCCTGGCGGGACAGGATCGGCAAGTACGCCCTGCTGCCGCTGCGCCTCTTCCTCGGTGTCACCTTCATCTACGCGGGTCTGGACAAGCTGACCGACAGCGCCTTCATGAAGGACTCCGGCTCGGGCTCCATCGGCGACATGATGCGCAGCGTCCGGGACTCCTCGGCCATCCCCGCACTGGTCGACCTGTCCCTGAAGAACCCCGTCAACTTCGGCTACGCCATCGCCTTCGGTGAACTCGCCGTCGGCATCGGCACCCTCCTTGGCATCCTCGCCCGCCTGGCCGCCCTCGGCGGCGCCCTGATCTCGCTCAGCCTGTGGCTGACGGTGAGCTGGGCCTCCGATCCCTACTACTACGGCAACGATCTCGCCTACCTGATGGCCTGGCTGCCCCTCGTCCTCGCGGGCGCCTCCGTGTTCTCCGTGGATGCCGCCTTGCGCGTCCGACGAAGGCAGCGGGCGGGAGGTTACCGGTAGCTCCGGTCGGCGGAGCTACCGGTGGCGGGGAGCCGCCTGTACCGCGGGAGCGGCGGTGAGCGACCTGTGCTGAGGGAGCTGCCCGGGGGTGGGCACGCGCCCGACGGAAGCACCATGTCCGCGCGGTCCGCGGCGAGCACTGCCCTGCGCGGGCCGATCTCGTCGAGGGGCCGCACGGTCAGGTCCACTACGCGTGGCGGGGACTGGGAGGCGTGCTCCGGGTGGTCTCCGTTCCGGGTAGGTGCCGTGGCTGGCTGTGCCTTCAGCGGTGTGCGGGCGTTGTGGCTTCGGCGCTCAGTCCAGCGCAGGTGTTCACCGACCGGCTGCCAACCCGCCACCGGCGGTCTCCCGCCCGCCCGCCCGCTCTCCCACCAGCGCACCCGCCCGGCGGCCCTCCGCTGCTGCTGCCTTCGGGCTCGGCGCTCGTGGGCAGGGCCGAGAGGAACGCGCCCGCGTCGAAGGTGGGCTGTGCTCTCAGCGAGGCACCGGCGGTGGCGCTCCCTCGTCGACCTCGGCCGGGGCGGGTGTCGCGCGGCGGCGGTCCCTTCGGCTGCGTATCGCCCGGGTCAGCAGGCCCACCGCGCCCGCCAGGCAGAGGCCGCCCACGACCACGGGGATCACCGCGAACCACGGGGTGTCCCAGGCGTCGCCCGCGTCTCCGGCGTAGGTGATACCCGCGACGGTGAGGAAGAAGCCGGCAACCAGCTTCCCCGGCCCGAACTCATGACGCAGCACGGCTCACCTCCGCCTGACCGATGCCCACCCGCAGATCGAGGTCGAGTGTGGCGGTGCTGTTGACGCCCGAGGCCGGTGCCAGGGTGACCTCCTTGTGCTTGCCGGGTTCCACGTCCACGTCCTCCTGCTCGTCGCCCGGCAACTGGATGTCGCCCACGCCCACGTCGATGGTCGCCTTCACGGTCACGTCCGGCGGCACGATCACCACCAGTCGGCCCACTCCCACGTCCGCCTGGGACGTCACCGTCCGGCCCTCGGCGAAGTCGAGGCGGGTCAGGTCCAAGGTGCCCACGCCGGTGCCGAGTTCGTACTCCGGGCGGATGTCCTTCACCGCCGCCGGTGTCCAGTTCGTGCGGACCCAGTGGGTGGTGATGTCCTTCGGCAGGGCGGCGGAGGCGGCCAGCAGGCCTGCCGTGACGATCGCCAGGAAGATCGAGCCCGCTCCCGTACGGCCCAGGAAGGAGCTGATGGCTATGCCCAGGCCCAGGACGATCAACGCGCAGGACAGACCGGTCTGCAGGCTGGTGCCGAGGGCGTGGTCCTCCCAGGTCGCTCCCGTGCCGAGGCCGCCCGCGAGCAGGGCCAGCAGGAAGACCCAGCCGCCGATCCAGCGCGGGCCGGGCGGCTTGGGGCGGCCCGCGTAGGCCGCGCGGATGTCCTCGCGCCGGCTCCAGGAGACCCCCCGGCCGATGTTGACGGCCGCCGCGATGTCGCGGTCGCGGGAGTCCTTCGGACCCCACAGATACCCGGTGCCGCCGACGTGGGTGCCGTCCTTGACGATGGGGTCGCGCCACCAGGAGGGATAACCGGCGGGCACCGGCGGGGCCTGGGCCTCCGGCGGGGCGTCGGCCACGGCCTGGGCGGAGAGCGGGGCGGGGTCGGGGGTGCCGCGGTGGCGCGACCAGTACCCGGCGCCCGCGAGGAGCAGGGAGAGGACCACCGCGAAGGTCACCACGCCGGTGTTGCCCAGCATGGTGAGGAACACTCCGCAGCCGACCAGGGCGAACAGCACGCCGGTCAGCGCCTGGCCGTCGACCCGGCCGGTGAGCAGCTTGCGCACCTCGTTCTCGTCCTCGTCCTCGTACGGGACGAGGAGCCAGGCGAAGCCGTAGAAGATGAGGCCGATACCGCCGGTCGCCGACAGCACCGCCAGCGTGATCCGGAAGATCACCGGGTCCATGTCGCACTGCCGCCCGAGCCCGGCGCACACGCCGGCGAGCAGCTTGTGCGGGCGGTCTCGGCGGAAGCGGAGGGGGGCCGTGTCCTCGGGGGGTGCTGTGTCCTGAGGTATGGGGGTGTCGGTGGTCGTGCCTGCTGTCGTGTCTCCTTCTTTCCGCGCGCCCGCCCGCCTGTGCGTACGCGCGTCCACGCCGGTGTCGGCGGGAGCGCCCGCGCCGGGGCCGGTGCTCGGGTCCGGGCCTCCGCCGGATCCGGCGCCCGTGGCGTGCTGGTGATCTGTCATGTGTCCATGGTGACGGGCGCGAGGCCGTGACGGGAGTCGGAACGACCCTGGCCGGACCCTGATATCGGCCCTGAGAGGGGCGAGGGAAGCGTTCGGAAGGCGCGCCGATCGAAGATCAGGGGAGTCTCGGGGGCGAACCCTGATGCCCCCGCACCCACGCCGTGTGACCATCGATGGCATGCCGGAAGCCGCAGCAGCGCCACTCGTAGAACCGCGGCCGCCGCGCAAGCTCTACCGCAGCAGTGACGGACGCTGGCTGGGTGGTGTGGCGCGGGGGCTCGCCGGACATCTCGGCCTGCCCGTGATCTGGTTGCGGCTGGTCTTCGTCGGCCTGTTCATGGCGGACGGACTCGGCGCCCTGCTGTACGCCGCGTTCTGGTTCTTCGTGCCGCTCGGCGTCGGAGGGGTCGGCGGGCAGAAGCCCCCGTCCCTGGTCTCCACCGAGACCTCACCGGACGGCCGCCGCAGACTCGTCACCCGCCGGCCCGACAAGGGCCAGATCGTCGCTCTCCTCCTCATGGTCGTCGTGGCCATGGTCTTCGTCGGCAATGTCAACGTGGGCAACGGCGCCAGGGCCTACCTCTGGCCCGCCGTCCTCGTCGGCGCCGGTGTCGCCCTGGTCTGGCGTCAGGCGGACAACGCCCGCCGGGCCCGCTGGATGGAGGTGGGCCGCCGCCGGCGCACCCTGACGTTGCTGCGGGCCGCGGGCGGTGTCCTCCTGGTCACCGCGGGTGTCTCCGGAGTCTTCGTCCTGCAGGGCTCCGCCGCGCACCTCGGCTCCGTCCTCCAGGCGGCCCTCGCGGTCCTCGTCGGGATAACGCTCCTTGCGGGGCCGTATCTCGTCCGGATGACCCAGGACCTCTCCGAGGAGCGCCTGATGCGCATCCGCGCCCAGGAGCGCGCGGAGGTCGCGGCCCATGTCCACGACTCGGTGCTGCACACCCTGACCCTGATCCAGCGCAACGCGGAGAACGCGGGCGAGGTGCGCCGCCTCGCCCGAGCCCAGGAGCGTGATCTGCGCACCTGGCTCTACAAGCCCGAGGGCACCGGCAAGGACGAGGCCGACGAACCCACGGACCTCGCCGACGCCGTGCGGCGCAACGCGGCCGAGGTCGAGGACAAGCACGGCGTCCCCATAGAGGTCGTGGTCGTCGGCGACTGCCCGCTCGACGAGAGAACCGGCGCGCAGATGCAGGCCGCGCGTGAGGCGATGGTCAACGCCGCCAAGTACGGTGGCGAGGGCGGCGCCGTACAGGTCTACGCCGAAGTCGAGGGCAGGACGGTCTTCGTGTCCGTCCGGGACCGCGGCCCCGGCTTCGACCTCGACTCGATACCCGCCGACCGGATGGGTGTCAGAGAATCGATCATCGGCCGCATGGAGCGCCACGGCGGCACGGCCCGGCTGCGCGCGGTGCCGGACGGCGGCACGGAGGTCGAGCTGGAGATGGAGAGGGCGGAGAAGACGTCATGAGCGACGAGGGCAACGGCACGGCGGAGGCCACCGGGGGCGCGGACAAGCGTCGGGTGCGCGTGGTCCTCGTCGACGACCACCGCATGTTCCGTACAGGAGTCCAGGCCGAGATCGGCCGGACCGAGGAGACCGGCGTGGAGGTCGTCGGGGAGGCGGCCGACGTCGACCAGGCCGTCACCGTCATCACCGCGACCCGCCCCGAGGTCGTCCTCCTCGATGTCCACCTTCCGGGTGGCGGCGGGGTCGAAGTGCTGCGCCGCTGCGCCCCGTTGATGGCCGACGCCGAGCAGCCCGTCCGCTTCCTCGCCCTGTCCGTCTCGGACGCGGCGGAGGACGTGATCGGAGTGATCCGGGGCGGTGCGCGTGGCTACGTCACCAAGACGATCACCGGCACGGACCTCGTCAACTCCGTCTTCCGCGTCCAGGAGGGCGACGCGGTGTTCTCGCCGAGGCTCGCGGGCTTCGTCCTGGACGCGTTCGCCTCGACGGACGCGCCGCCGGTGGACGAGGACCTGGACCGCCTCACCCAGCGCGAGCGGGAGGTGCTGAGGCTCATCGCGCGCGGCTACGCCTACAAGGAGATCGCGAAGCAGCTGTTCATCTCGGTGAAGACGGTCGAGTCCCATGTGTCGGCGGTGCTGCGGAAGTTGCAGCTGTCGAACCGGCATGAACTGACCCGGTGGGCGACGGCGCGGCGGCTGGTCTGACGCTCACGCCACGCGCGTGGCGCCCGCGAACGGCATCTCGTCGATCGGGGCCACCCGCACCGGGGCCGACGGGTTCGGGGCGTGGATCATGCGGCCGTTGCCGATGTAGAGGCCGACGTGGCTGATGCCGGAGTAGAAGAAGACCAGGTCGCCGGGGAGGAGTTCGGAGCGGGAGACGCGTTGCCCGGCGCCGATCTGGGCGTAGGTCGTGCGGGGCAGGGAGATGCCCGCGGAGCGGTAGGCGGCCTGGATGAGGCCCGAGCAGTCGAAGGCGTCCGGGCCGGTGGCGCCCCAGACGTAGGGGCTGCCGAGCTTGGAGTGGGCGTAGGAAACGGCCGCCGCGGCACGGGAGTTGGGCGCCTCGGCGGTGGCCGCGCCGGGGGATGTCAATTCGTCGCGGGCGCCCGTCAAGGCCCGTGACGCGCGTGTCCCGTCCGCCCCGGCCCCCGTTCCTGCCTCGGCCGGTAGCTGGGACAGCAGTCGGCGGGCCGCGTCCAGCTTGCCGGTGATCGTCTTCTTGTGGCGCTTCAGCTCCGCCTGACGTGACTTCAGCGAGGTCAGCTCGATGTGCGCGGCCCCGCGCAACTGCTCGATCTCCCTGAGCTGTCGGCGTACGTTCGCCACGGAGGTCGCCTGGCGGGCACCGGCCCGTTCGGCGAACTCGGCGCCGTCCAGATAGCGGTCGGGATCGTCGGAGAACGCGAGCTGCATCGCGGGGTCGAGTCCGCCGCCGCGGTACTGCGCCGTGGCGATCGAACCCAGCGCGTCCCGCGCCTCGTTGAGCCGTTCCGTCCTGCGGGCCGCCTCGTCCTGCAGGGTGCCGAGCCGGTTCTCGGCCGCCTCCGCCTTCTCCTTCGCGCCGTTGTACTTCTCGGTGGCGGCCTCCGCCTCCTGGTACAGCTGGTCCACCTTCGCCTTGACCTGCGCCGGCGTGAGCTGCGGCTCGGCGTGTCCGGTCCCGTCGAAGCCCGTCGCGGTCGCCGCCCCCGCGAGGGCGATGGTCGCTGCCGTACGGACCGTATGGCCGCCGGCCGAGCGTTGGCGGGGCTTGCGGTGCGCTGCCACGTGGACTGCACGTCCTTTCGTCGACCGCCCGCCCCGGGGTTCGTCGGCCGTACGACGCCAGGGGGAAGCGGCCGTACGACCGCCCGGGGGCGGTTTGCGCGTCCGGCGGCGGCCTGCACAGGGGGAGCGGACCGCCGCCGGACCTTCTCGGCGGTGGTGGCCGACTGCCGCCCCTGGCCCGGGCGGCGGTGGGGAGCCGGTCACCTGGTGGAGGACGCTAAACCTGACCGTGTCCGGGAGGTAACGCATTGTGCGGAACTGCCGCCAGGGGACCGCGAGGTGACCGAAGGTGACCGGGATCCCGGGTCGGCGCCGTCGACTTCGCGCGAGGCGCTGACCGAAGTCGGGATTTTCGGGCCCATGGGCGGTACGGAGTGCTATGGGCCGCATATATGCAAGATCTACGCGAGGGGGCGGTGCGGATGCCTCGGGCGCTCCCGCATAGGCTCCGACCTCATGGACGTACTCATCCATCTCTTCGTCGGCCTGCACATCATCGGCATCGCCTCGCTGCTCGGCGGTTTCCTCACGCAGATGAAGGCGATGGGCCAGGGCACCGCCCGGTTCGTCCCCGCGATGCTGCACGGCGCAGCGACGATGCTGGTGACCGGGGTGATCCTGGTGGGTCTCAACCAGGCCGACGACCAGCACGTCAACAACATCAAGATCGGCGTGAAGCTGGCCCTGCTGATCGTGATCCTCGGCCTCGTCTATGTGAAGCGGGACGACGAGAAGGTCGACAAGAGTCTGTTCGGCCTGGTCGGCGCGCTGACCACGGCCAACATCTTCATCGCGGTGCTGTGGACCTGAGAGCCGCGCGCGCCTCGGCGACCGCCCCCGCGGCGACGGCGAGCCAGGCCGCCACCGCGATCCACAGCAGCACCTCACCCGGCGTCTTCAGCCACGAGATGTCCACGGCGGCGGAGACGGCCAGGGTCGCCGCCGCGGTCATGCCCATCGGGAACACGGTGGCCCAGCGGCGCACGTCATAACGCGGGCGCGGGCGTAGGAACTCGGCCACGAGCAGTACGGCGTACCAGGCCAGGTCGAGCACCAGCAGGGCGACGGTGACCGCGCGCAGGACGCCGTGGTCGTCGTCGTTCCACAGGTACAGGCGCGCGCTGTCGGCGGCGATCAGCTTCGCGCCGGCCAGCGCCGAGATGGCGAGCGCGCCGCCCGCGATCCAGTGGTCGCCGGGTCCCTCCAGCACCTGGCGCAGGTCGAAGCGGAAGAGCGCGATGCCGTAGAGGACCAGGCCGAGCCAGAACAGCACGAGTGCGGCGTGCGCGAGCCAGGCCGCCGATTCGGCCGCGGCGAGCGTGGCGCCGAGGACCGCGAGGCCCTGGGTGGCCACGCAGCCCAGGAACACCCTGCCGGGCATCCGCCGCGTCCAGTGGCGCACGACGGGCACGAGCAGTACCGGCCACAGCAGCGCGCTCAGTGCCAGCAGCGCTTCGGCGAGGGTCTGCCAACCGAGCGCGGAGAACCGGGTGCCGAGCACCGTGGTCGCCGCCACGGCCGTCAGCGCGCCCGGCGTCTCGGCCTCCGCGACCCAGTGCGCGCGTTCCCGCAGCAGCCGTACGGCGAAGTCGCCGGCCAGTCCCAGCCAGGCCGCGCAGCCGATCACCAGGGCGATCCGCGACAGCGTCTCGTAGCCGGTCAGATGCAGCCCGACTGACAGGATGCCGGTCGCCATCACGGCGGCCCCGGCGGCAGGCGGTCGCTGCGTCCACCAGACGCGCAGGGGGGAGCGGGAGGAGGTGCCGGCCATGGGCCCGATGCTAGGAAGCTCCGCGCGCCGTGCGAGCGGGGCGCGCACGCGCGCGCACGGAAATACGCGCGAGCGCAGGAGCGGGTCAGGGGCGGGTGCGGGTGCGGATATCCGACATGGGAGTGCCGGGACATCCGACACGGGAGTTCCGGACATGGGACACGGGAGCAGGGCCGCCTCTGACGCACGCCGATCCCTGTTGCGTGCCGGGTCGTAGTGCACGCCGGGTCCCTGTGGCAGGGGCGGGCCTGTCTGGCGCGGGTGGGAGGTGTGGCGCGCTCTGATCTTTGTCGTGCCGGTCTGTGACGCCACCCGGCCCCTCTGGCAAGAGGCCGCCCATCTGGCGCGTGCCGGAGTCGTTGCGCCCACTGAACCCCTGTCACACGTCGGACCGCCGCGTAAGCCCGAACTCTGGCGCACGCCGAATCCGGGACGCGCGCTCCTCGACCGCACGGCACGCGCGCGCACGAGGGACGTCTCGTGCTGAGAGGCGTCCTATAGGGCGCGATCGCGAGAGGCACCCTATAGGCGGCGTCTCAGGCCGGCCGTACCACGCTGTGGATCGCCGACTCGCCGTCGTAGTAGATCGACTCCTCGCGGACGTACGCGCCCGGCTTCGGGGCGTGGATCATCATGCCGTTGCCTATGTAGAGGCCGACGTGGCTGATGTCGTCGTAGAAGAAGACCAGGTCACCGGGCTGGGCGTCGGCGAGGGAGACCGTGGTGCCGGCGTTCACCTGGTCGTAGGTGACACGGGGGAGGTCGACGCCGGCGGCCTTCCAGGCGGCCTGGGTGAGCCCTGAGCAGTCGTAGGAGTCGGGGCCGGTGGCACCCCAGACGTACGGCTTGCCGATCTGCGCGCGGGCGAAGGCGAGAGCTTTCGCGGCCTTGGTGGCGTACGAGGAATCGGTCGCCGTGCTGGTGCTGGTACTGGTGCCCGTGCTCGAACCGGTCGAACTCTCCTGCTGGGCCGCCTTCTCCGCGGCCGCCTGCTGCTGCGCCAGCTCCGCGGCCTTGCGGGCCGCCGCCTCCTGCTTCTCCTTCTCGATCGCCGCGAGCCGCGCCTTCTCCTGGGCCGTCAGTTCCGACAGCAGGTCGCGCGCGTCGGCGAGCTTCTTCTGGACGGTCGCCTTGGCGGCCTTCAGGTCGCTCTGCGTCTCGGTGAGCGTCTGAAGGCTCTGGGAGGCCTCCTGGCGCTTCTTCATCGTCTCGGACTGCTCGGAGACGTAGTCGTCGACCGCGCCCTTCTGGCGGCTCGTCAAGCGGCCCATCAGCTGGGTCTGGTCGAAGTAGTCCTGCGGGGTGTCGGAGAGCAGGAAGGTCGCGGTGTCGGGCGCGGCGGCGCCGGTGCGGTACTGGGCGGCGGCGAAGGAACCGAGCTCCTCGCGCGCTTCGTTGAGCTTCTGGGTGCGCTGGGCGACGTCGTCGAGGAGCGTGTCGACCTGCTTGCGCTGCTTGGTCGTCTTCTCCTTGGCCGCGTTGTAGTTGTCGGTCGCCGACTCGGCCTGGCGGTAGAGGTCGTCGACCTTCTTCTCGACCTCTTCGAGGCTCGGCTTGTCATCGGCGGGCGCGGCGTTCGCCGACTGGGACAGCAGGGCCACGGAGGTGAGGGCGGCCGTCGCGAGGGCCGGGGTCCGTATGCCTGCTACGCGCGTACCAGCGGGACGCGACTTGCGGTGCGACGCCAAGGGAGGCGACTCCTTCCAATGCTCCGCCTACCGAGTTAGCTGTCGGGTTCGGGCGAAGTGCTTCGGAAGGTTTGCCCTACGGCCCTCCCCTGCGCGGGAGTCGGCCGATTCACCCCAAGTTCGGTGGGTCCCCGGCTCCGGGCGCACGGCGGCGCTGCGGACTCGGCGGAGGCCGTGCGGCCCGGCGAGGTTCGCCGGAGGGGGTCGTACGGCCTGCCTGGAACGGTAGCCAACCGGTGTGGTCCGTGTGAAGGTTGATGTTCGATATGCCCGATACATTTTCGTGACCTTGGCCCCAAACATTGCCCCGCGTGGCCAATCCGGAGTGATCTGCCACGACTTGGGCGTATTTTCGCCGGAGTGACGACGTCCGCCCGCTTCCTGGGTCTAACTTCCAGCCAGCCGCGGTGGGGTGCCGCGGCCGGTTGGAGGGGTACGGCCATGAGAATGCGCACAGGACTCGTCGTCGCCACGTCGGTCGCGCTCGCCGCCACCGCGGGCATCGCCCCCGCTGCGGCGACGGCCGGGCACGGCGGAGGCAAGCCGGTGATCCGCGTGATCGCCAAAGGCCTCGACAACCCGCGCCAGCTCTCCTACGACGACGGTCACGTGTACGTCGCCGAAGCGGGCCGGGGCGGCAGGAAGTGCGTCGGGGCGGGTCCCGAGGGCGAGACCTGCATCGGGCTCAGTTCCGCGGTCACCAAGATCTACTGGGACGGGGGCGCGTGGAAGCACCGCAGGGTGGTGCAGGGGCTCCCGTCGGGCGCCGCCCCCGACGGCGGTTTCGCGACCGGGGTGGACGGCGTCTCCGCTCTCCACGGCCAGGTCTGGGGCGTCGAGACCTACGCCCCGCCGGAGGCCGGGGTGCCGACCAAGCCGCCCTGGAACACGCTCGGCAAGCTGCTGCGCGTCGGACACGGCAAGGCGAGGATCGCCGCCGACATCACCGCCGTGGAGCTGAAGTACAACCCGCACAAGGCCTCCGTCGAGTCCAATCCGTACGCCGTCCTCGCCCTGCCCGACGGTCGGAAGATCGTCGCGGACGCGGCGGGGAACGACCTGGTCGTGGTCTCGCGGCACGGCAAGGCGCGGCCCTTCACGGTCTTCCCGGACCACGACAGGAACCAGTCCGTGCCGACCTCCCTCGCCCTTGGGCCCGACGGCAAGCTCTATGTCGGCGAGCTGAACGGCGAGGCGGCGAAGCCCACCGCGCGCGTGTGGAAGGTCGACCCCTGGACCGGGAAGATCCTCGGCTGGAAGTCCGGCTTCGGCTCGATCAGCGGAATCGCCTTCAACGACGACGGCGACCTGTACGTCAGCCAGCTCTTCGCCGGCGTCGTGACGAAGGTCTCGCACGGCAAGCGCACGCAGGTGAAGGTCCCGTTCCCGGCGGGCGTCGCCGTCGACCCCTACGACGGCAAGGTCTACGTCTCGGCCTGGTCGATCGCCGACCGTGACGGCACCGTCATGGAGGGCAGGAAGACACCGGGAGGCCAGGTCTGGAAGATCCTCGGGTTCTGATCCGAGTGGATGTTCTCAGGGCGGCGGCGGGGTGTCAGTGGGGCACCCTAGACTCGGAGAGCGATGAGCAGCCTCTTTGACGACAGCTTCCTGGCGGACCTCCAAGCCCCTCGGGCCCATGGGGAAGAACCGCCGCCGCCCGAGGACGAGCACGGACCGGAACCCGTTCCGGACGATCTGTTCGGCGGGAAGTTCGACCTGCCCCCGGACCGGGACGCCTACTACCGCGACGGCGCCCCACGCCCGGCGGTGGACCCGGCCGCGCTCCTGGAGGGGCTGAACGAGAACCAGCGCGCGGCCGTCGTGCACTCCGGCACCCCGCTGCTCATCGTGGCCGGCGCCGGCTCCGGCAAGACCCGGGTGCTCACCCACCGCATCGCCCACCTCCTCGGCGAGCGCCATGTCCACCCGGGCCAGATCCTCGCGATCACCTTCACCAACAAGGCCGCGGGCGAGATGAAGGAGCGCGTCGAGCAGCTCGTCGGCCCGCGCGCCAACGCGATGTGGGTGATGACCTTCCACAGCGCCTGCGTACGCATCCTGCGCAGGGAGTCGAAGAAGCTCGGCTTCACCTCCTCCTTCTCGATCTACGACGCCGCCGACTCCAAGCGGCTCATGGCCCTGGTCTGCCGCGACCTGGACCTCGACCCCAAGCGGTATCCGCCGAAGTCCTTCAGCGCCAAGATCAGCAACCTGAAGAACGAGCTGATCGACGAGGAGGACTTCGCCGCCCAGGCCACCGACGGCTTCGAGAAGACCCTCGCCCAGGCCTACGCCATGTACCAGTCGCGGCTGCGCGAGGCCAACGCCCTCGACTTCGACGACCTGATCATGACGACGGTCAATCTGCTGCGGGCGTTCCCCGATGTCGCCGAGCACTACCGCCGCCGCTTCCGGCACGTCCTCGTCGACGAGTACCAGGACACAAACCACGCCCAGTACGCGCTGGTCAGGGAGCTGGTCGGGACCTCCGAGCACCCCGTCGACGTACCGCCCAGCGAGCACGACCTGCCGCCCGCCGAGCTCTGTGTCGTCGGTGACGCCGACCAGTCGATCTACGCCTTCCGTGGCGCGACCATCCGCAACATCCTCCAGTTCGAGGAGGACTACCCGGACGCGACGACGATCCTCCTGGAGCAGAACTACCGCTCCACCCAGACGATCCTCACCGCCGCCAACGCCGTCATCGAGCGCAACGAGTCCCGGCGCCCCAAGAACCTGTGGACCAACGCGGGCGCGGGCGCGCGGATCACCGGCTATGTCGCCGACACCGAGCACGACGAGGCGCAGTTCGTCGCCGACGAGATAGACCGTCTCACCGACGCCGGCGACGCCAAGGCCGGCGACGTCGCCGTCTTCTACCGTACGAACGCCCAGTCCCGTGTCTTCGAAGAAGTCTTCATCCGCGTCGGCCTGCCCTACAAGGTCGTCGGCGGCGTCCGCTTCTACGAGCGCAAGGAGGTCCGGGACGTCCTGGCCTACCTGCGGGTCCTCGCCAACCCGGAGGACTCCGTGCCGCTGCGCCGGATCCTCAACGTCCCCAAGCGGGGCATCGGCGACCGCGCGGAGGCGATGATCGACGCCCTCTCCCAGCGCGAGAAGATCAGCTTCCCGCAGGCCCTCAAGCGCGTCGACGAGGCGTACGGCATGGCCGCGCGCTCCACCAACGCCGTGAAGCGGTTCAACGTGCTGATGGAGGAGCTCCGTACGATCGTCGAGTCCGGCGCGGGCCCGGCGACCGTCCTGGAAGCCGTCCTCGAACGCACCGGCTACCTCGCCGAGTTGCAGGCCTCCACCGACCCGCAGGACGAGACCCGTATCGAGAACCTCCAGGAACTCGCCGCCGTGGCCCTGGAGTTCGAGCAGGAGTCCGGCGAGGGTGAGGAGACGGGCTCGCTCTCCGACTTCCTGGAGCGGGTCGCGCTGGTCGCCGACTCCGACCAGATCCCGGACGAGGACGAGGACGGCTCCGGCGTCATCACCCTGATGACCCTGCACACCGCCAAGGGCCTGGAGTTCCCGGTCGTCTTTCTCACCGGCATGGAGGACGGCGTCTTCCCGCACATGCGCGCCCTCGGCCAGACCAAGGAGCTGGAGGAGGAGCGGCGCCTGGCCTACGTCGGCATCACGCGCGCGCGTGAGCGGTTGTATCTGACCCGGTCCTCACTGCGCAGCGCGTGGGGGCAGCCGTCGTACAACCCGCCCTCCCGCTTCCTGGAGGAGATCCCGGCGCAGCATGTCGACTGGAAGCGCACGGGTCCGACCGCCGCCCCCGCGGGGCCGGTCTCGGGGGTCGCCGCGTCGCTGTCGTCCTCCCGCTCGCGCTCCTCGGCGTCGGGCGCGTCCGGTTTCGCGACGCGCAGGACTTCGGAGAAGCCGGTGGTCGCGCTGGCCGTCGGCGACCGGGTCACCCACGACCAGTTCGGGCTCGGCACGGTGGTCGGGGTGAAGGGCACGGGAGCGAACGCCGAGGCGACGATCGACTTCGGGGAGGCCAAGCCGAAGCGGCTGCTGCTGCGGTACGCGCCGGTGGAGAAGCTGTAGCCCAGGTAGGTCTGACAGTTCAGGAAGGGCGCTGGGCCCGAGGGGTTACGTCGGATCCAGCCCGTGGCTGCGCAGCCACGGCAGCGGGTCTATGGCCGAACCGCCCGCCGGGTGCACCTCGAAGTGCAGGTGCGGGCCGGTCGAGTTGCCGGAGTTGCCGGAGTAAGCGATCGGGTCGCCGGCCTTGACCGTCGTACCGGAGGCGACGCGGTAGCTGGAGAGGTGGCAGTACCACGTCTCCGTGCCGTCCTTCGCGGTCACGACCATCATGTTGCCGTAGGCGCTGTTCCACTGAGTGCGGGCGACGCCGTCGGTCGCGGCCATCACGGTGGTGCCGTAGGAGACCGGGAAGTCGATACCGGTGTGGACGGACATCCAGTTGATACCGGACTGGCCGAAGTAGGCGCTGAGACCGCGCTGTGCGACCGGAAGCGCGAACTTCGGACGCAGCCGCTCCTTGCGGGCCGCCTCCTCCGCCGCCTTCTTCTTCTCGGCCACCTGCTGGGCCTTGAGGTCGATTCGTTCCTGCGTACGGCTGGCCCGGTCGGCGAAGTCGTCGGCGCCGGCCGACAGGCTCGCCAGCTGTGTGTCCAGCTTGTTGTTCGCGGCGGACGGCTTGACGGACGTCGTCTCCGCGGCGGTCGCCGAGGTGTCCTGGTCGCCACCGGTCAGGGTGCCGACCGAGGCGGCGGCGATCCCCGCGACGCCCATGACACACGCCGAGGGGACGGCGATCGTCAGCAGCGCGGAGCGCTTGGCGGGCATACGGCGGCGGGAGCGCCCGGCGTTGCGGGCGGCCACGCGTGACCCGGGTGCGGGGGCCGCGGCGGGGTCCTCCTGCTCGTCGAGGAGAGGCGCGTCGGCGTCGTGCACGGCCGGCATCTCGCCGGTGGCGGCCGACTCGCCGTCGTGCGCGGTGTGTTCGGCGTAGGCGTTGCCGTAAGGGCCCGTCTGGTCGTATGCGTGGCTCTCGTCGTACGTGTGGGCCCCGTCGTACCCGGCCTGCTCGAAGGCGGCCGTCGGCTGCGGGTCGGCGGCGGTGCCGTCGGAGTTCCACTGCGTGGCGTCGTACGCCCCGGTGTCGAAGGCCTGCGTGCCCCATTCCCAGTGCTGGGTCTGGTCGGCCGGGCCCGCGGACTGGTCGTGCTGCGTCCAACTGCTCGCGTCCCACTGACCGCTGGTGTCGGGGCCGTTCGCCTGCGGAGGGATCGCGGAGAGCTGCTGCTGGCCGGCGCCCCACTGCGTGGCGTCGTACGCGCCGGTGTCGTAGGCGGCGTGGTGCTGGGCCGCGTACATGTCGTAGTTCAGGGTCTGGTGCCCGCCGGTGGTCCACGTCGTGGCGTCGTACGAACCGGTGCTGTCGCCCGGCATGTTGCCGAACAGCGGGTCCGTGTCGAAGCCGCCGGTGGCGTGCGCGCCGGTGGCGCCGGCGTCAAAACCGGTGGTGTCGTAGGCGCCGTGCGTGGTGAAGTCGCCGTACTGGGCCTCCTGGGTGCCGTACGACGCATAGTGCGACGAGTCGGCGTCGGAAGCCGGAGCCGGGGTGGTCATTGTCCCCGACGGGTGACGGTCGTTCACCAACTTCTCTTTCGCCTCGACAACAGGGGCTGCCAGAGCAGTGCGGCGACTGTACCCGGCGGTATGCGGGCGCGACAATCTTCAACTGGTTTTGGGCGCGCAGGAAACGGGCATTCGGCTGTGTTTCGGGGGACTGCGGGCGCGAGTTTGGCCCTGTGTTCGAAGATTGTTCGATGCCGGTCCGTGGTCCGGTGGCTGTCGACGAGCTGTCGGCGGCCTGTGCCCGATGGCCGATACGACCGTTACGCCACGGTCAGTCCCCCTGTGCGGCCGGCCCGCTCCTCTCCGCTGTGCGCGCTGTCGAGTACCTGCCGTATCCCGGCCGCGACGGCGGGGTGCACGGGCAGGGCGAGATGTCCGATCCCGCTCACCCGGACGTTCTGTGCCAGCAGGTCCTCATGGTCGATACAGGCGGTCTCCAGCGGGTCCATCAGGTGGTCAAGGTCGCTCCAGAAGCTGACGAAGTGCGTACGGCAGCCCGGGGCCGGCCGAGTGAGCTCCTCGAGCAACTCCGAGCCGGGGCGCATCTGGCGCACGATCGGGTGTGCGTTCGCCAGCGGCACCACCCGGGTGCCGGAGTGCGGGGTGCCGAGCGTCACCAGCGTGCGGACCCGGTGGTCGCCGCCGAGGCGCTGCACGTAGTACCGCGCGATCAGGCCGCCGAGGCTGTGCCCGACGACATCGACCTGGCTGCTGCCCGTGCGCTCGCAGATTCCCTCTATGTGCCGGCCGAGCAGCTCCGCCGCGGTGCGGATGTCACAGGTCAGCGGGGAGTAGTTGAGTGACTCGATCTGCTGCCTGCCGTGCTGGGCGAGGCTGCGGCGCAGGAGCACGAAGACCGAACGGTTGTCGATGAAGCCGTGCAGCAGGACGACCGGGGGTTTGGCCTCCGTGGGGAGCTGTGCGGCGCCGTCCTCCGGTGCGGGGAGCGACGGCAGGGGGGAGCGGCGCTCCTGGGTGATGCCGGAGGGGTAGAGGAGGAGATGCCCGGCGAGGATCGCGATCTCCAGGGCGGTCGCCTTCAGAAGGGCCAGGGAGAGTCCCGCCAGCCTGCCGGGGAGCAGACGCTGGCAGAGCGGGAGAAAAGGCAGAGCCGCCTTGGTGACCTTCATGGCCGACCTCCTGTCGGCACACGGAGGACGACTCCGTCCCCCGTGTGCGCTCATGGGAAGTCGCGCGAAGGTCGTGGTCGACCTCGACGCGGCGCGAGTGGCGCGCGGGGGATGGGTGGGGCGAGCGGCGCGGGCTCCGCAGCTGCCGGGTGATCCGGCGGAGCTTTCGGAACCGGTGGTGCGGGTGGTGCTGGCTGTGCTGACGGTGCCGGCCGGGCCGACAGTGCCGGTAGTACCAGTGGTGCCGGTAGTACGGATGGTGCTGGCGGTGCAGGTGGTGCTGGTGGTGCGCCGATGACGTACGAGCCGCCCAGTCGGTGTGGCGACGAGGCTCCCCGCTGTCGTGCCTTACCTGTCCTACGTGCCCTTCGTGCCGTCGCCGATGCGCCGCACCGCCGTGACGCGCGGTCTGCGGCGCGGCGGTGCGGCGACCTCGTTGCGGCTCCCGAACGTGTCCCATCTTGTGATTTCCCCCTCGGCGTACCCCGTGAAACTGCCGGTTGCGGGCTGGTGGCGATAACGTTCGTTCACATTCCCGCCCGGTGTGGTACCAGTCGGTAGGAATGCACGCAGTCGCTTCATGGAGGCAGTGATGGGTGTGGCATCCGGTCCGATCCGCGTGGTGGTGGCCAAGCCGGGGCTCGACGGCCATGATCGCGGAGCCAAGGTGATCGCGAGGGCGCTGCGGGACGCGGGCATGGAGGTCATCTACACCGGCCTCCACCAGACTCCCGAGCAGATCGTCGACACCGCGATCCAGGAGGACGCCGACGCGATCGGCCTCTCCATCCTCTCCGGCGCCCACAACACGCTGTTCGCGGCGTTGATCGACCTGCTCAAGGAGCGGGACGCCGAGGACATCCTGGTGTTCGGCGGCGGGATCATCCCGGAGGCCGACATCCCGCTCCTGAAGGAGAAGGGGGTCGCGGAGATCTTCACGCCTGGCGCGACGACTCAGTCGATCGTGGACTGGGTGCGGGCGAATGTGCAGCAGCCGACGGGGGCGTAGGGGGCCGCGCGTGGGAGACCGGCTGTCGGCTGGTGGGGGCTGGTCGCGCCCCGCGGCGAAGCCGCTGATGTCACGGCCCCGCGCCCCTGAGGTCGGTGGGTTCCCGCCGACCTGGCGGGAACCAACCTGGGGGCGCGGGGAACTGCGCGACCAGCCACGACGAACCCGCACCCGCCGGACGGCACAACGCGGCCCCCCTTACGCGCCCCCCAGCTCCTCCGCCATCGCCGCCCGCAACCGCAAGGTCGTCACCAGCCGCTGGAACGCCTCCGCCCAGTAACCCCCCGCCCCGGGACTCGCGTCCTCCCCTTCGTCCGGCACGGCCATGAGCGCCTCCATCCGCCCCGCCTCGGACGGATCGAGACACCGCTCCGCCAGCCCCATCACCCCACTGAAACTCCACGGATAGCTTCCCGCGTCCCGGGCGATGTTGAGCGCGTCGACCACCGCCCGACCCAGTGGAGCGGCCCACGGCACCCCGCACACCCCGAGCAGCTGGAACGCTTCGGACAAGCCGTGCGTCGCGATGAACCCCGCCACCCACTCGGCGCGTTCGGCGGAGCCCAGCGTGCTCAGCAGCTTCGCCCGCTCGGCCAGCGACACCGCCCCCGGCCCCCCGGCCTCCGGCGCCGCGGGGGTCCCGAGCAACGCCCGCGCCCAGACGGCGTCGCGCTGCCGCACGGCCGCCCGGCACCAGGCCGCGTGCAACTCGTTGCGCCAGTCGTCCGCCACCGGCAACGCCACGATCTCCTCGGGCGTCCGCCCGCCGAGCCGCCCCGGCCACACCCCCAGCGGTGCAGCCTCCACCAACTGCCCGAGCCACCACGACCGTTCTCCCCTCCCCGAAGGCGGCTTGGGTACGACGCCGTCGCGCTCCATGCCCGGATCGCACTCGTGCGGTGCCTCCACGACGATCGCCGTCGCGTTCTGCGTGTGGTCCACGGCCACGCACGCCCCGGCCCTGACCGCCATCCGTGCCGCCAGCGCCGAATCCGGCAGTGCCGACAGCAACTCCGCCGCCGTGGCCCGTACATTCCGGCTCCGGTCGGAAAGCGCCTGCTCCAGGAACGGCTCGTCGTCCGCCCCCAGACCCGTCCGCAGTGAGTCGAGGAACATCAGCCGGTCCTCGGCCCGCTCGGTCGCCCAGGTCGTCGCGAGCAGCTCGCGCGCCGCGCCGGCGTCCCGGGCCCGTATCGCCGCGAGCAGGGCCACCCGCTCCGCGAACAGTCCTTCCTCCCAGAGCCGTTGGGTCCCGGCGGTGTCCTCGGCGGGCGGCAGCGCCGTGCCACCGCCGGGTGTCGCGCGCAGAGCGAACCGCCAGTCCGGGTTCAGCCGGGCGAGCCAGGTGGCACGCGGCCCCGCGAGCGCCAGCGCCGCCTGCCGCAGGTCCGTACGCCCCCGGGCCGCGTCCAGCAGCGCGGGCAGCAGCTGCGGAGGCGGCGCATAACCCCGGGCGTTCGCCGTCGAGAGCCACTGCGGCAGCAGCTCCATCAGGTCCGGCGCCGTGCCCCTGCGCCCGCCACCGCCGACGCCCGACCGGTCGGCGAGCAGCAGCGAGAGCCGGCGGGCCGCCGCCGCGGGCAGTGGCGGGCGCGGGTCCTCGGCTGCCGGCTGCGGCCGCTGTGCCGCGCGCGCCGGCCTGAGCCCGGCCCGTCGTCGTACGGTCGCCACGGCCGCCGCGTCCAGCAACGCCACCGGCGCCTCGGGGCCGGGCGTCACCCCGGGCGGTGTCCGGCGCGCGGTGCCGAGCAGGGCCGAGGTGACGAGCTCCTCCCAGGCGTCAGGCGCGGGAGCGGAGAGCTGGTCCATACGGTTCCTTTCCGTCCGGTCGGGTCCTTGAGCCGTTCCGTTCAGCACAACTGCACCGCCTCGCCCGCCCCTTCCGGCCAAGCCGTCAGCGGGGTGAAGCCACGGTGGCCGCACTCGCCGAAGACCTTGACCGGGGCGCCGCCCGAGAGCGCGACCAGACGCCACAGGCCGGGGCGGGAGCCGGCGGCGGCCGTGAGCGGCAGCGCCGAATCGCCGTCGGCGTCCGCCAGTTGCCAGGAGTCCCCGTCCGGCGTCGGTATCACCCGGTCCAGGGTCACGGGGACTGAGTCCAGCCAGGGGTCGTCGCGCATTGCCTCGCCGTAGCGGGCCGCCGCCTGCTCCGTCGTCACTCCCGGCGGCCGGGCCGTAGAGGGAGCGGGCGGTGCGAACTGCTCGCCGAGGGCCGCCCGCAGCTGCCCGGCACCGGGGTACACGGACACCTCCGCCTCCAGCTCCAGCCCCACCGGCAGGGCCAGTTCGGGGGCGCGACCGGCGGCGCCGTAGGAGAGGAGCAGTGCCGTGCGGCCCGAGTCGGTGCCGTGCAGCCATATGCGCCGGGTCGTCAGACGGGAGTCCGCGGTGTCGTACTGGGAGAGGACCAGCCAGCGGTCCCGCAGCGGCGGGCCGTCCGCCGATGCGGACAAGCCGATCCGGGAACGGACGGTCGACGACAGACCGTCAGGCAGCCGCTCGCGGCGCAGCCAGCCCTGGTCGAGAAGGTGGATGAGGGCGCACTCCTCCAGGAGCCGCACCGGCCAGCCAGGTCCGGTCGACGGGATCGCCCCCAACTCCCGCACCCGGGCGGCGAGTCCCGGCGCCTGGGCGTCGACCATGCGGGCCGCCGTCTCCTCCCACATGCCGTACCCCGCCTGCTCCGCCCCGGCCAGGCCGCCGCGCAGCAAATCCACAAGACGCTGCTCCAGTTCTGTCGCCCCCGCCGTGATCCGCACGGCCCGGCGCTCCGCCCTGCGCCGCGCCGCCTCCGGATCACCGGACTCGGCGCCCGAACCGGCCGACCCAGCCGTCCGCTTCTCCTGCGCGCGCTTCCTTCTCCCCTCCAGCCACTGCTCCGCCCAGTCCGGCGCCGGCCCCGGCGGGACCGAGCCCTCCCCGCCCGACCAGAGCAGCAGCAGCCCGAGGGCGTGCTTGCACGGGAACTTGCGGCTCGGGCAACTGCACTTGTACGCGGGCCCCGCGGCGTCCGCGATGTCGATGACCGTCTGATACGGCTTGCTGCCGCTGCCCTTGCACAACCCCCACAGCGTCCCCTCCTCGGAACTGCCCGCCTCGGACCACGGACCGGCCGCGCCGAGTTTGCTTCCCGCTTTGCGTGAGGCGGCGTCAGGAGCCAGTGCCAGCACCTGATCCGCCGTCCAGCGCACCCCCTGCTGAGTCATGTCATCGAAGGTAGATCCCCCCACTGACAATCGGCCTCGGGCCGACGGCCGCTCCGGCCCCCGTGAGTACGTTTCCGCAGGTCGGATCGCATTGTCAGTGGCGTGGTGCACGGTTGGTGACAGATCCGAACCGGCCGAGCTGGAGGGGGCCTCAGCCATGTCTGTGTCTGTTGAACCGACGACCGTGGAACCGAAGCAGCAAGAGCCCGGAGCGTCGGCCGAGGCGTTGCGGCCGCATGCCGAGGACGCCTTCGCCGCTGAACTCACCGCGCTGGCGGCGCAGGACGACCGTCCGCGCCCGACCCGCTGGAAGCTGTCGCCGTGGGCGGTGGCGACCTACCTGCTCGGCGGCACCCTGCCGGACGGCACGGTGATCACTCCGAAGTACGTGGGCCCGCGCCGTCTCGTCGAGGTCGCCGTCACCACCCTCGCCACCGACCGCGCCCTGCTTCTGCTGGGCGTGCCCGGCACCGCGAAGACCTGGGTGTCCGAGCATCTGGCCGCCGCGGTCAGCGGTGACTCGACGCTGCTTGTGCAGGGCACGGCGGGCACACCGGAGGAGGCGATCCGCTACGGCTGGAACTACGCGCAGCTGCTGGCGAACGGCCCGAGCCGCGACGCCCTCGTGCCCAGCCCGGTGATGCGGGCCATGGCGGAAGGGATGACGGCCCGGGTGGAGGAGCTGACGCGCATCCCGGCCGACGTGCAGGACTCGCTGATCACCATCCTGTCCGAGAAGACGCTGCCGATACCGGAGTTGGGCCAGGAGGTGCAGGCGGTCCGCGGCTTCAACCTCATCGCCACCGCCAACGACCGCGACCGCGGGGTCAACGACCTCTCCAGCGCCCTGCGCCGCCGTTTCAACACGGTCGTGCTGCCGTTGCCGGAGAGCGTCGAGGCCGAGGTCGACATCGTCTCCCGACGCGTCGACCAGATCGGCCGCTCCCTCGACCTGCCGGCCGCGCCCGACGGCGTCGCGGAGATCCGCCGTGTCGTGACGGTCTTCCGTGAACTGCGCGACGGGATCACGTCCGACGGCCATACGAAGTTGAAGTCACCCAGCGGCACGCTGTCGACGGCCGAGGCGATCTCCGTCGTCACCAACGGGCTCGCCCTCGCCGCCCACTTCGGCGACGGCGTTCTACGGGCCGGCGACGTCGCCGCGGGCATCCTCGGCGCCGTCGTCCGTGATCCGGCGGCTGACCGGGTCGTCTGGCAGGAGTACCTGGAGGCGGTCGTTCGCGAGCGGGACGGCTGGAAGGACTTCTACCGGGCTTGCCGCGAGGTGAGTGTGTGAACGAAGAGCTGGGGCGGGCCGTCGAAGGGGCGGGCGGTGGCCGGTCGTTCGTGGGCGCGCGTGCGCGTGGGGTGTTCGGGGCGGTCGCAGCAGTGTCGGTGCGGGCTGCCGAGGGGCGGGGAAGCAAGCCGAACCAAGGGGGACGGGCGTGACAGATCTTGAGCGGGACGGGATCGGGATCGGTATGGGGACGGTCGGTGAGGACGACTCCAAGTGGCCTCGGAGGGGAGGGGGACGGTGTGACGGGCGTCGATGAGGTGGAGAGCGGGAGCATGGCCGGGGGAGCGGGCCCGGGGAACCGGGAGTGTGCCGCGTGGCCGCTGTTGCTCGGTGTGCGGCATCACGGGCCGGGGTCGGCGCGGTCCGTGCGGGCGGCGTTGGACGCGGCCCGGCCCGGGGTCGTGCTGATCGAGGGGCCGCCCGAGGCCGATGCGCTGATCCCGCTGGCCGCCGACGAGGAGATGCGTCCGCCGGTCGCGCTGCTCGCCCATGCCGTGGACGAGCCCGGCCGTTCGGCGTTCTGGCCGCTGGCCGAGTTCTCCCCGGAGTGGGTGGCGATCCGCTGGGCGCTGGAACACGAGGTCCCGGCCCGTTTCATCGACCTGCCGGCCACCCACACCCTGGCCTGGGGGAGGGACTCGGAGGAGGAGCCGACCGCCCAGGTGCCGGGAGCGGACCAAGTGCCGGAAGCGGACCAAGTGCCGGAAGCGGACCAAGTGCCGGAAGCGCACGACACCGATGACTCGGACGATCTCCACGCCACCCGCGCGGCCGTCCGCGTCGATCCGCTCGGTGTGCTCGCCGAAGCCGCCGGTTACGACGATCCGGAGCGGTGGTGGGAGGACGTCGTCGAGCACCGGGGAGCGGGAGCGGGGGACGTCTTCGAGCCGTTCACCGTGCTGGAAGAGGCGATGGGGGTGCTGCGGGAGACCTACGGGACCGGCGGACACGACCGGGATCTCGTGCGGGAGGCGTACATGCGGCTCCAGGTGCGGGCGGCGCGGCGCGAGTTCGGGGACGAGGTGGCCGTGGTGTGCGGCGCCTGGCACGTGCCCGCGCTGCGGCACCGGACCACCGTCGCCGCCGACAAGGCGCTGCTGAAGGGGCTTGCCAAGGTCAAGGCGGACATGACGTGGGTGCCGTGGACGCACCGCAGGCTGTCGCGCCGCAGCGGGTACGGCGCCGGAATCGACTCGCCAGGCTGGTACGGGCACCTCTTCCGCACGCCGGACCGTCCGGTCGAGCGGTGGCTGACCAAGGTGGCGGGGCTGTTGCGGGACGAGGACCGGATCGTGTCGTCGGCACACGTCATCGAGGCGGTACGGCTGGCCGAGACGCTCGCGGCGATGCGGGGCCGCCCGCTGCCCGGACTGAGCGAGACGACCGACGCCGTGCGGGCGGTGATGTGCGAGGGCTCCGACGTGCCGTTGGCGCTGGTGCAGGACCGGCTGGTCGTGGGGGACGTGCTGGGAGAGGTGCCGCGGACGGCGCCCGCGGTGCCGTTGCAGCGGGACCTCGACCGGATCCAGCGGCGGCTGCGGCTCAAACCGGAGGCGCTGGAGCGGGAGTTGGAGCTCGACCTGCGCAAGGAGAACGACGCCGAGCGCAGCAGGCTGCTGCACCGGCTGCGGCTGCTGGGTGTGGCGTGGGGGGAGCCGGCGGCCTCGCGGGGGAGTACGGGCACCTTCCGGGAGACCTGGCGGTTGCGGTGGGAGCCGGAGCTGTCGGTACGGGTCGCCGAGGCGGGAGTGTGGGGCACGACCGTGCTCGCCGCCGCGACGGCAAGGGTGGAGGCGGACGCTGTCTCCGCGTCCGGCCTCGCCGACGTCACCGCCCTCGCCGAGCGCTGTCTGCTGGCCGAACTCCCGGACGCCCTGCCCACGGTGATGCAGATCCTCGCCGACCGCGCGGCGCTCGACGCGGATGTCGGACACCTCGCGCAGGCCCTGCCGGCCCTCGTCCGCTCCCTGCGCTACGGCGATGTGCGTGGCACCACCACCGGGGCTCTCGCGGAGGTCGCCGCGGGTCTCGCCGAACGGGTCTTCGTCGGCCTGCCCCCGGCCTGCGCCGCGCTCGACGCCGAGGCGGCCGAGGAGATGCGGCGCCATGTGGACGCGGTGCACGGGGCGGTGGGGCTGCTGGGGGAGACGACGGCCCCGGGGGAGGGGGCGACCGCGGCCGTACCGGGGCCGGAGGGTTCGGGGGGCGGGGCTGTGGCTGGTCCCGGGCCGGAGAGCTCGGGCGGCGGGAGTGTGGCTGGTCCTGGGCCGGAGGGCTCGGAGGGCGCGCCTGTGGCTGGTCCTGGGCCGGAGCGTTCGGGGGACGGGGCTGTGGCTGGGCGGAGGCTGGAGGGTTGGGGCGGCGGGGCTGTGGCTGGTCCTGGGCCGGAAGGTTCGGGGGAAGGGGCTCTGGCAGTACCGCGACAGGAACGTCCTGGGAGTCAGGGCGCTGCCGTACCGGTGGAGGGGGTTGCAGACGGCGGTGGGGGGAACGCCGGGGCTCCGGCGCGCCGGGGGCTGCGGGGCCGTTGGCTCACTGTGCTCAGGGTGCTCTCCGGGCGGGACACCGTGCCAGGTGTCATCCGGGGGCGGGCTGTGCGACTTCTGCTGGACGACGGGGAGTTGGCGCAGGACGAGGCCGCGCGGCTCATGGGGCTCGTGCTGTCGCCGGGGACGGCGCCGGGAGATGCGGCCGCGTGGATCGAGGGGTTCGTCGGAGGCGGGTCCGGCGGCGGGATGCTCCTCGTGCACGACGAGCGGCTGCTCGGCCTGGTCGACGCCTGGCTGACCGGGGTTCCGGCGGAGGCGTTCACCGATGTACTGCCGCTGCTGCGGCGCACGTTCTCGGCGTACGAGCCCGGGGTGCGCCGAACCCTGGGCGAACTGGTCCGGCGGGGTCCGGGGCAGCGGGGGAGCCCGACGGGGGCCGGTTCCGGGATACCGGGCTTCGGAGCGGCCCTCGACGGCGACCGCGCGGACGCCGTGCTGCCGGTGGTGCGGCTGCTGCTCGGCCTGGACGACGAACACGAAGACGACTTGGCGAACGCCGACGACAACGACCTTGCGGGGGTGGCGGGATGACGACCGAGGCACCGCGGACACCGGGAGACGGGTCCGGTGAGACGGCCTCCGTGGAGGGCGGGCAGGGCGGCGTACCCGGGCACAGGACCGGGGCCCGGGCGACGCGCGGCGCGATGACGGCGGTGGCAGTGGTCCCGCTCTGGGACCGGTTCCGGACGGGGGCACGGCGATGACGACCGAGACGGATGAACTGACGATGTCGGAGACGACGGACCCGGCAACCAGACCATCCGCGCATCCGATGCGCGATGAGGCCGACGGACTCTCGACGAGCGCTGCGGAGGGGGCGGTGGCTGCGGGCCCGGGCCGGGTCCCGGTCGCTGCGCACGCCGCCGATTCGGCCGACGGGCAGCGGACGGATGGTGGCGTGGGAGGGGCAGCGGCCATGAGCTCGGCACAGACCCCGATGTCCAGCTCCCCCGCAGACCAGGCCGGCACCCCCTCTGCCAACCCTTCCTCCTTCCCCGCTCCAATCCTCGCCTCCACCCACACCCACACCCACACCCACACCCACACCCACACCCACACCCACACCCACACCCACACCCACACCCACACCCACACCCACACCCCCACCCCCGACCCGGGCGACGAGCGGATGCGGCGGTGGCGGCTCGTGCTCGGCGGGGGGTCGGCCGACGGGACCGGCTGTGCGTTGAGCGGGCAGGACGCCGCGATGGACGGGGCGTTGGCCGCGCTCTACGGCCGGGGAGACGGGAAGGGACAGGCGGGCAAGGAGCGTTCGGCGGGGCTCGGGGCGTCGGCGCCGTCCGTGGCGCGCTGGCTGGGGGACATCCGGACGTACTTCCCCTCCTCCGTCGTCCAGGTGATGCAGCGGGACGCCATCGACCGGCTCGGACTGTCCACCCTGCTCCTGGAGCCGGAGATGCTGGAGGCGGTAGAAGCGGACGTGCATCTGGTCGGCACGCTGCTGTCGCTCAACAAGGCGATGCCGGAGACGACGAAGGAGACGGCACGGGCCGTCGTGCGCAAGGTCGTCGAGGACCTGGAGAAGCGGCTGGCGACCCGTACCCGGGCCACGCTCACCGGCGCCCTCGACCGCAGTGCGCGGGTGAACCGCCCGCGCCATCACGACATCGACTGGAACCGCACGATCTCGGCCAACCTCAAGCACTACCTCCCGGAGTACCGGACGATCGTGCCGGAGCGGCTGGTCGGATACGGCCGGGCCTCCCGGTCGGTGAAGAAGGAGGTCGTTCTCTGCATCGACCAGTCGGGGTCGATGGCGGCGTCCGTCGTCTACGCGAGCGTGTTCGGGGCGGTGCTGGCGTCCATGCGGTCGATCGACACGCGGCTGGTCGTCTTCGACACGGCGGTCGTCGACCTCACCGACCAGCTCGACGATCCGGTGGACGTGCTGTTCGGGACCCAGCTCGGCGGTGGCACGGACATCAACCGGGCGCTGGCGTACTGCCAGTCGCAGATCACCCGGCCTTCGGAGACGGTCCTGGTGTTGATCAGTGACCTCTACGAGGGCGGGATACGCGACGAGATGCTCAAGCGGGCGGCGGCGATGAAGGCGTCCGGGGTGCAGTTCGTGACGCTGCTCGCGCTGTCGGACGAGGGGGCGCCCGCTTACGACAGGGAACACGCCGCCGCGCTCGCAGCGTTGGGCGCACCGGCCTTCGCCTGCACCCCCGACCTGTTCCCGGAGGTGATGGCGGCGGCCATCGAGAAGCGGCCGCTTCCGATACCGGACACGGCGTGAACCCAGGCCGCCCCCTGGTGATTTGTCGACCCGGTGACCTGCGGCTCCGCCCAGCAAAACGGACATGACTACGCATCGGTAACAGGGGGCTTGCGCTACCTCGGGCGCGCCGTGCAAGGATCGGCGTCTCCACAGTCTTCACGCTTCCGTTCCGTTTCTCTTCGTTCCGTCGTACGGAAGGACCTGTCCTCTCTTGACCTGGTCAGCAGCCTTTCCCGGTGCCGTTGTGCGTGTCCTGCGCACGGCGGCCGGAAGGCGTGCGCTGCAGGTCGGGCTGTTGGTGGGCGGGTTGTTCGTGCTCGGCTTCCTCTGCGGGGAGCAGGCGCACGCGGCGGACGGTGTCGAAGCGTTGCCGGGCAGGACGATCGGTCAGCTGGTGAAAGCGCCGACCGAGCCGAGAGCCACGGAGACGGGCGCGGCCACGGCCACGGGCACAGATACAGCCACGGGCGAAGACACGGCCGCGGCAAAGGGCAGCGCCCGCAGGCCTGTTGCCTCCGAGCCCGGCCGGAGCAGCGGCCCGCTCACCGACGTAATCCCTCGCCCGGCTGACGACGACAAGGTCCTCCGTCCGGTCGTCGAAAACGTCGTGGGGACGGTGGGCGACCGTGTCGTACAGCCGGTCGGTGATCTGGTCGAGACGGTGACCACGGGACTGACCGGGACGGTCGGGATACCTCCGCTGACCGAACTGCCTGAGTTGCCGACGTACCCAGAGTTCCCGGAGTTCCCGAAGTTCCCGGCGTCCCCGTCGTGGCCGACCCTGCCCACGGTGCCCGGTGTCCCCACGGTGCCGGGTCTGCCCGAGGTCCCGGTCCGGACCCTGCCCGCGCCGGTCACCTCGATGCCCCTGCCGCAGCACCAGTCGGCCGGCGACGCGGCGACGAAGCCGGCCGATGTCGAGGGCTCCGTGGGTGGCGGTGCCGGGTACGGGCCGCGGTTCGCCGATGACGGCACCGTGACCGAGGCCGCTGCGCACACCTCCGCCCATCGCGGCACCCCCACCGCCCAGGCGCCCGTGCACCGGGCGCCCGCCGAGGACCCGAGCGGGGCCCTGGGTGGCAGGTCGGCAGTGGACAACGGCTCGTCGCGGCACGGCGACGCGCATGCCATCACCGCGCACCACCGGACGCCGGTGCGGCTCGTGCCCGGTGCCGCCGCGGGCGTCGATGTGGCCGGGACCCGGGACAGGCACCGGGACATCCCAGTCTTCCCCGGCTAGGGCAGGCCTTCCCCCGCCGACCTGTCGCGCGGGGGCGGAACAGATCTGCCCCAGCCGTTCGGACACCCCCCAGATCTCCTTAGATCTCTCTCCGGACGGATCCCCCTGGAGCCCTGTGGCTCCGGATGTCCCCCTTGCCTCTCCAGGCACCCCAAGATCCAGGGATCTGACGTACTCATGAACAAGAACATCCGCCGTTCCATCGTCATAGCCGCCGGTGTCACCGGTGCATGGGCGCTCGGCTCCGCCGTGGCCAGCGCGGACGAGCTCCCGGCCACCTCCCTCTCCACGTCGGACACGGTCTCGGACACGGCGTCCGACACCGCGTCCGACGCGACGACCGATGCGACCACCACCGTCTCCGACGTCACGGACACCGTTTCCGGAGTCACCGGCACGGTGACGCAGGACGTGACCGACCCGGCCTCGGCCGTCACCGACACCACCGCGCAGGTCCGCCGTCACGTCGACGCGAAGGTCACCGTCCCGCAGGTGTCCCAGGTCGCCAAGGCCAAGGCATCCAAGGTGAAGGGCGCCGCGGCCATCCAGGGCGCGAAGGCGGCGCGCGCCGCACAGGCCGAGGCGAAGGCCGCCGCCGGCAAGGCATCCGACGTGACCGCATCCACCGCATCCACCGCATCCACCGTGCCCGCCGTGCCAGCCGTGCCCGCCGCACCCAGTGCGCCCACCGAACCCCGGCACGGCATCGACTACCTCTTCGGCCCCCTCTCCGCCTTCGCCCCCGAGCTGGAGCAGGTCCTGGCCGGCGCCCAGACAAAGCTGCACGCCGGCGCGGGCCGCACCGCGCAGGGCACGGTGACCGGCACGGAGGGCCGGATCGCCGACCTGTCCGCCACCGCCACCCCCGTCGTGGACCAGACGGTCGCCGCCGCCGTCCCGCCCGTCGTGGGCTCCGCCGCCGACGGCGTGCTGCCGGTCGCAGGGCAGGCGGTGGGCGGGGTCGGGCCCGTCGCCGGGGCCGCTGTCACCGATGTCGCGCCGACCGTCGGGACGACCGTGGGCGGCGTGACCCGGCTCGCCGCCGGCACGGTGGACGGTGTCACGCCGGTCGCCGCGGGCGCCCTCACCGGTGTCGCGCAGACCGCTGGGCATGCCGTGGGCGCGGCGACCGCGCTGACGTACGGGGTGGTCGGGGACGTGTCCCCGGTCGTGGGCGGCGCAGTGCGGGGCGTGGACCCGCTGGTCGGTGACGCGGTCGCCGGGGTCGCGGAACTCCCCGACGGCGTGGCCGGCTACGCCACCGGAACCGTCTCCGGCGTGCTGCCGGTCGTCGACGGTGTCGTCGCCGACGTGCCGCCCTACGCCACCGGGCTAGTCGGGCAGGTCGCCCAGGACACCACTGACGCCGTGCTGCCCCCGGTCGTGAACACCGCCGTGCACGGTGTGGTCCCGGTCGCCGGGCAGGCCGTCGCGGACGCGGCCACCCTCGCCCAGGGCGTCACGGGCGACGTCGAGCCCTTCGCGACGGGAGTCGTCGGCGACGTCGCGCCGCTCGCGTACGGCGTGACCGGCCACACCACCGACCTGGCGTACGGCGTCACGGGCGAGGTCCCGGCCTTCGCGCACGGTGTCACCGGGGCCGTCCAGCCCGTCGTCGACACCGTCACCCGGACGGTGCGGCCGGTCGCCGACAGCGCCACGACGTCGGCGTACGGCGTCACCGGCGAGGTCGGCCGCTTCGCGTACGGCGTCGTCGGCGAGGCCGCTCCCGTCGCCGGGCAGGTCGGTCCCTTCGCGGGCGACCTGACCGGGACCGTCCAGGACACCGCGGGGCCGCTCGCCGGGCACGCCGTCACCGGTGTCCAGGGCGTGGCCGAGTCCCTCACCCCGGGTTACGCGCGGGACCTTCCGTACCGCGCCTGACCTCCTCCCGACCGACTCCGTGAGGTGACGGACCCCGGACGGCCGAAAGCCGTCGGTCTGTCCTGCCGGAACTTCACGGACAGGGCGAAGAGGTCCCCATTGGGGTGGGGATCTACCGCCCAGGCCCCTTGAAGAACACGGAGAAGGGGCTGTACAAGGGGCCTCACCGGGACAACCCCGCCCCGGTGAGGCCCTGCCCCTCGCCCTCACACGCGGCACGCCGTGCCAGTGAGCACGGCATCATGTGACAGGTATCACCGCTCAGGTGTGACCCTCGATTTAGGGGCCTCCCGCAAGCAGCGATAACCTGCGAGACGGACATGCCGCGCGCTCGGACACCGTGTGCGCCTCCCTTGTGACAGACACCGGTCGGACGTCACGTTGCCCTCGCGGCACGCCCACGCAGACAACGAACCGCGAGATCACTGATAGGGACGGAAGCGCGTGGACCTGTTCGAGTACCAGGCGAGGGACCTCTTCGCCAAGCACGATGTACCGGTGCTGGCCGGTGAAGTCATCGACACGCCTGAGGCGGCCCGCGCAGCCACTGAGCGTCTCGGTGGCAAGTCCGTCGTCAAGGCCCAGGTGAAGGTCGGCGGCCGTGGCAAGGCCGGTGGCGTGAAGCTCGCCGCCACCGCCGACGAGGCCGTGGAGCACGCGACCAACATTCTCGGCATGGACATCAAGGGCCACACGGTCCACAAGGTGATGATCGCCGAGACGGCCCCGGAGATCGTGGAGGAGTACTACGTCTCCTTCCTCCTGGACCGTGCCAACCGCACCTTCCTCTCCATCGCGTCCGTCGAGGGCGGCATGGAGATCGAGGAGGTGGCGGAGACCCGCCCCGAGGCCGTCGCCAAGACGCCGATCGACGCCAACGTGGGTGTGACCCCCGAGGTCGCCCGCCAGATCGTCGAGGCCGCGAACTTCCCGGCCGAGGTCGCCGACAAGGTCGAGAACGTCCTGGTCACCCTGTGGAAGACCTTCATCGAGGAGGACGCCCTCCTCGTCGAGGTCAACCCGCTGGCCAAGGTCGCCTCCGGCGAGGTCATCGCCCTGGACGGCAAGGTCTCCCTCGACGAGAACGCCGAGTTCCGTCAGCCGGGACACGAGGCCCTCCAGGACAAGGACGCGGCCAACCCGCTGGAGGCCGCCGCCAAGGAGAAGAACCTCAACTACGTCAAGCTCGACGGCGAGGTCGGCATCATCGGCAACGGCGCGGGTCTCGTCATGAGCACCCTGGACGTCGTCGCGTACGCCGGTGAGGCGCACGGTGGCGTCAAGCCCGCCAACTTCCTCGACATCGGCGGCGGCGCGTCCGCGGCCGTGATGGCGAACGGCCTGGAGATCATCCTGGGCGACCCCGACGTCAAGTCGGTCTTCGTCAACGTCTTCGGCGGCATCACCGCCTGCGACGAGGTCGCCAACGGCATCGTGCAGGCGCTGCAGCTGCTCGCGGACAAGGGCGAGGAAGTCACCAAGCCCCTCGTCGTCCGCCTCGACGGCAACAACGCCGAGCTGGGTCGCAAGATCCTCTCCGACGCCAACCACCCGCTGGTGCAGCGCGTGGACACCATGGACGGCGCGGCCGACAAGGCCGCCGAGCTCGCGGCTGCGAAGTAAGGGAAGAGGGACAGACAAGCCATGGCTATCTTCCTCGACAAGGACAGTAAGGTCATCGTCCAGGGCATGACCGGTGCCACGGGCATGAAGCACACCAAGCTCATGCTGGCCGACGGCACGAACATCGTCGGTGGCGTGAACCCCCGCAAGGCGGGCACGTCCGTCGACATCGACGGCAACGAGATCCCGGTCTTCGGCACCGTCGCCGAGGCGATCGAGAAGACGGGCGCGAACGTATCCGTCCTCTTCGTACCGCCGGCCTTCGCCAAGGCCGCCGTGGTCGAGGCGATCGACGCCGAGATCCCGCTCGCGGTCGTCATCACCGAGGGCATCGCGGTCCACGACTCGGCCGCGTTCTACGCGTACGCCGTGTCCCAGGGCAACAAGACCCGGATCATCGGCCCGAACTGCCCCGGTCTCATCACCCCGGGCCAGTCGAACGCCGGCATCATCCCGGGCGACATCACCAAGCCGGGCCGCATCGGCCTGGTCTCGAAGTCCGGCACGCTGACGTACCAGATGATGTACGAGCTCCGTGACATCGGCTTCTCGTCCGCCGTCGGCATCGGTGGCGACCCGGTCATCGGCACCACGCACATCGACGCGCTCGCCGCGTTCGAGGCCGACCCCGACACCGACCTGATCGTGATGATCGGTGAGATCGGTGGCGACGCCGAGGAGCGGGCCGCGGCCTTCATCAAGGAGAACGTGACCAAGCCGGTCGTCGGCTACGTCGCGGGCTTCACCGCGCCCGAGGGCAAGACCATGGGCCACGCCGGCGCCATCGTCTCCGGCTCCTCCGGCACGGCTGCGGCCAAGAAGGAGGCCCTCGAGGCCGCCGGCGTCAAGGTCGGCAAGACGCCGACCGAGACGGCCAAGCTGGCGCGCGAGATCCTCGCCGGCTGAACAGGTACCTAGCTGAACGTCGTTGGGCTCGCTCCGTTGCTCGGGGCGGGCCCAACGGCGCGTTCGGGGGTGCCGCGGTGGGTCGTCGAGCGGGTGCGGATGCGTCGTGGTTGGTCGCGCAGTTCCCCGCGCCCCTGAAGAGCTCGACTGGACCCATTTTCAGGGGCGCGGGGAACTGCCCGACCAACCCCCACCGGCCCGCACTCCGCCGCTAGTCAGCAAGTGGCACCAACCTCTCCGGACCGCTAGCCGTCTCCTCCCGCAACTTCTCACGAAGCGAGACCTCGGCTTCCGACAACGCACCCCGCCCCACGCGCGCCGGCACCCCTTCCACCTCCGCCCCCGGCGCGATCGGCGGCTCATAGTGCGTCGGAGCCGTCCGCAGGGTCAGCGCAGTCGTGCCGATCAGGGCGACCGTGAACGCGATCGCCGCCCGGGTCCACAAGCGGGCCCGACGCTCACTCCCCGTCCGTACCGCCGACGGCCTCGCGGCACGCAGACGTTCCGCGGCGGCCAGCGAGGTCAGCCGCTCGTGCAGGCAGGACGGTTCGGCCAGGTCGGGCAGCCGTGCCGCGATCGCCGAGCGCGCGTGCAGCAGCCGGCTCGCCGTCACCGGCGTGCTCGCCTCCGTCTCCGCCGCCGTCTCCGGAAGATCGAGGCCGACACCGTCGTACAGCAGGAGCGTGCGTCGTTGTGGCGGCGGGAGTTTCAGGAGTACGGCCATCAGCGCGCGGTCCGAGGGGTCGGCGACCGGCGCCTCGGGGTGTCGGTGGCGGGGGCGGAAGCGGTGCCAGGGGGAGAGTGCGTACTCGTACGCCATGGCCCGCACCCAGCCGGCCGGGTCCCGGTCCACCGCCACCTCGGGCCAGCGCTGCCAGGCGAGTTGGAAGGCCCGTTCGACCGACTCGCGGGCGAGTTCGCGGCGCCCGGTGAGCAGGAAGGTCTGCCGGACGAGGGCGGGGGAGCAGAACGCGTACAGCGCGTCGAAGGCCTGAGCGGGTGTCAGGAGGGTGGCCGGGAGCTCCTCGTGCTCCTGCTGAGGAACCGTCACAGGACACCCCTGCGTACGAAAAAGTACATAGTCATATATTGGGCGACACATCGGAGGTCCGCCCGTTACGACGAGAAAGCGCGTGTCGTTGGGAGCATGGCGGACGTGATCCAGATGACCGCTCGCCGCACGTCGTTGTCGCCCCTGCTCACCCGGTTGCGCGACCGGACGCCCGGCCTGGCCGCCGGCCTCCTGGGTGGCGCGGTGGCCGCCGGGCTCGGGCTCGGTTCGTTCGCCGTGCTCGTGACGGTGCTGTGGATCAGTTCGCCGTATCCCGACAGCGGTCCCGGCGGCGCGCTGCACGTGGCCGCGGCCCTCTGGCTGCTCGCGCACGGGGCGGAACTGGTGCGCACGGACACGCTCTCCGGGGTCCCGGCGCCCGTCGGGGTGACCCCCTTGTTGCTGCTCGCGATGCCGCTGTGGCTGGTGCACCGGGCGGCGCGGGACGTGGCCTCCGGGGAGTCCGAGGACGCCGAGGGGGCCGGAGCCTCCGAGCAGGAGCCGCCGCCACCCGCCTCCCCCGGGACGGCATGGGCCGGAGTCGTGCTCGGGTACCTCGCGGTCGGCGCGGCCGCCGCGCTGTACGCGTCCGGCGGGGCGCTGCGGCCCTCCTGGGGGTGGACCTGTGCGTGCCTGCCGATCGTCGCCATGGGTGCGGCCGGGACGGGTGTGTGGACGGCGTACGGCCGCCCCTCCGAGGCGGTGGACGGCGCCCTGGTGCTGCTGCCCGCCGGGCTGCGACGGCTCTTGTTCGGCGTGGACGCACGGGCCCGGCTCGGAGTCGCGGCGCGGGCCGCGGGGGCCGGGGTCGCCGCCCTCGTCGGGGGCGGGGCGGTGCTCCTCGGGGTGTCGCTGGTGGTGCACGGCGTGGCCACGCGCGGGTCGTTCCTGCAGCTGACGGAGGGGTGGTCGGGGCGGTTCGCCGTACTGCTGCTGTGTCTGACGCTGGTGCCCAACGCGGCGGTGTGGGCGGTGGGTTACGCCGTCGGGCCCGGGTTCGTGCTCGGCGCCGGGCATGTCGTCGGCCCGCTGTCGTCGGACCCCGCGCCGCTGCTGCCGCCGTTTCCGCTGCTGGCGGCGGTGCCGGAGGCGGGAGTCGGGGAGCCGGTGCACTGGGCGGCGGGGGCCGTGCCGGTGGTGGCCGGTGTCGTCGTTGGGTGGTTCGTGGGGCGGGCCGCCGGCGCGGACTGGACCCGGCGCAGGACCGCGGGTGCCGCCTGCTGGGCGGGGCTGCTGTGCGCGGGTGCGGTCGCCGTACTGGCCGCGCTGGCCGGCGGGGCGCTCGGAGTGGGCGCGCTGGCCCGGTTCGGGCCGGTGTGGTGGCAGGTGGGCGGTGCGGCCCTGGTGTGGATCGCGGGGACGGGGGTGCCGGTGGCGCTGGGGGTGCGGGCCTGGCGGGGCCGGACACGGGGCGGCCTGCGGGGGCGGGTGTCGTCGGTGGGGAGCGTCTTCTCGCGCCGCAGGAAGGCGGACGAAGCGGACGAATCCGTGGCCGGACCGGTGGAGCCCGAGACCGTTCCGGCGCAGGAGGGCGTCTCGCGGAGCGTCCTCCCCTACGACCAGGGCGACACCTATGAGCCGTACGACTTCCTGCCCACCGAACCGCCCGCGGGGCCGACGCCCTGGTACGAGGACGCGTCCCGCGAGACCCGCTGGGCCGCGCTGAAGGAGGCGTCCCTGCCGCAGGCGGACTCCCCGGAGAAGTCCCCGGAGAAATCCCCGCCCACCGACTGACTCCCGCCGGTGGTCAGCTGTTCGCGCCCAGCATGCCCCGGAGTTCCTTCGGGAGCAGGTCCGAGCAGGACTGCTGGGCCTGGTTGGTGAGGGCGTCGTTGGTGCAGGTGTAGTAGTCGTCGTAGACGAGCCTCGCGGTGAAGCTCGCCGCCACGAAGATGATGGCCAGGGAGGCCGTGACCAGGCCGCTCACCGCTGCCGTGGTCTGCGGGCGGGCCGACTGGGGCGGAACCGGGGTGTCGGGGTCCGGGGTGCGGGGCTTGGCGCGCAGGGCGCTGATCCCCCAGTACAGGGCCAGGGCGCCCAGCAGCAGGCCCACGGACGGCCAGCCGAACAGGACGAAGAAGAAGGCCCACATGCCGGAGAGCAGGGCGTAGCGGGCGCGGCGCTGGCTGGGATCCGTGGGGTCCCAGCGCGGGCCCGGACCCGAATTCCCCTGGTTCTCCGGGCCGCCTCCGGACCCGCCGCTGCCCGGACGGTCGCCGAAGCCGCTGTCGGAGCGACCGGGCTGGCGGTCGCTCCACCGGCTGCCCCACGGGGTGTAGCCGCTGTTCCCCTCGCCCTGACCCTGGCCGTCCTCCGAGCCCTCAGGGCGGCGCGGCTGCCACGGGCGGTCCGGGGTGCCCTCGGGCGGCGGCGCGAAGGGGTTGTCCTTCCCGGCCCCGCCCCCCTGACCGTTCTTCTTGTCGGAGGAGTCGGAGGAGTCGGAGGAAGGCGCGTCCGGCGGCGAGGCGGGCTGCTCCCGCAGGAGCACGCCGCTGCGCTCGCCTCCCTGCACCGACTGCTGGGCGAGCGTGAGGAGTCGCAGACTGCGGTCCGGCATCAAGTGAGCGTCTTCCCCTTGGAGTCCGTCGAGTACGTGAAGCGTCCGGCGTGAGCCGTCACTCCGTGAACGCACTGCACAGCACCCGCGTTCCCGGACCGGCTCCGTGCAGACGCTACCTTCCGGCCACGCCCCCGTCCCACGGGGGCCGCCCGGTGTGCCGGTATCGTTGCTGACGGTCGGCCGCTTCGTAGGCTTCCCCGTATCCCCGGGCCCGAAGCGTTCGTATGAATGTACAAGCGCCGGCCGCGAGAAGACGCACCCCCGAGAAAGGGCCCCGCCGTGGCCGCCAAGCCCGTGGCCGAGCAGGCCGAGCCGGTCAAGCGCCTGGTCGTACTGGTCTCCGGATCCGGTACGAACCTGCAGGCGCTCCTCGACGCCATCGCGACGACCGGGCCCGAAGCGTATGGCGCCGAGATCGTGGCCGTCGGCGCCGACCGCGAGAACATCGAGGGGCTCGCGCGGGCCGAGCGGGCCGGGCTGCCGACCTTCGTGTGCAAGGTCAAGGACCACGGGAGCCGCGAGGAGTGGGACGCCGCCCTCGCCGAGGCCGTCTCCGCCCACGAACCCGACCTCGTCGTCTCCGCCGGGTTCATGAAGATCGTGGGCAAGGAGTTCCTCGCCCGCTTCGGCGGGCGGTTCGTGAACACCCACCCCGCACTGCTGCCCAGTTTCCCGGGGGCCCACGGTGTGCGCGACGCGCTCGCGTACGGCGCCAGGGTCACCGGCTGCACCGTCCACTTCGTCGACGACGGCGTCGACACCGGACCGATCATCGCCCAGGGCGTGGTGGAGATCCGGGACGAGGACGACGAGAGCGCTCTGCACGAGCGCATCAAGGAAGTCGAGCGAAGACTGCTCGTCGAGGTCGTGGGGCGGCTCGCCCGCAACGGCTATCGCATTGAGGGACGAAAGGTAGTTATCCAGTGACCGCCGAGAGCAACAAGCGGCCCATTCGCCGGGCGCTCGTCAGCGTCTACGACAAGACCGGCCTGGAAGATCTCGCGCGCGGGCTGCACGAAGCCGGCGTCGAACTCGTCTCCACCGGCTCCACCGCGGGCCGTATCGCCGCCGCCGGCGTCCCCGTCACCAAGGTCGAGGAGCTCACCGGCTTCCCCGAGTGCCTGGACGGCCGCGTCAAGACCCTGCACCCGCGCGTGCACGCCGGCATCCTCGCCGACCTGCGCCTGGAGGACCACCGGAACCAGCTCGCCGAGCTGGGCATCGAGCCGTTCGACCTGGTGGTCAGCAACCTCTACCCGTTCCGCGAGACCGTCGCCTCCGGCGCCACCCCCGACGAGTGCGTCGAGCAGATCGACATCGGCGGCCCGTCGATGGTCCGCGCGGCCGCCAAGAACCACCCGTCCGTCGCGATCGTCACCAGCCCCGCGCGGTACGGCGACGTCCTCGCCGCGGTCAAGGACGGCGGCTTCGACCTCGCCACCCGCAAGCGCCTCGCCGCCGAGGCCTTCCGGCACACCGCCGAGTACGACATCGCGGTGTCGAGCTGGTTCGCGAGCGCCTACGCCCCGGCCGACGAGTCCCCGTTCCCCGAGTTCGTCGCCGCCGCCCTGGAGCGCAAGAGCACCCTGCGCTACGGCGAGAACCCGCACCAGCCCGCCGCGCTGTATGTCGACGGGAGCGGCGTCGGCCTCGCCGACGCCGAGCAGCTGCACGGCAAGGAGATGTCGTACAACAACTACACGGACACGGACGCCGCGCGCCGTGCCGCTTACGACCACACCGAGCCGGCCGTCGCGATCATCAAGCACGCCAACCCCTGCGGTATCGCGGTCGGTTCGGACGTCGCCGAGGCGCACCGCAAGGCACACGCGTGTGACCCGCTGTCGGCCTTCGGCGGCGTCATCGCCGTCAACCGGCCGGTGAGCCGGGAGATGGCGGAGCAGGTCGCCGAGATCTTCACCGAGGTCATCGTCGCCCCCGACTACGAGGACGGCGCCCTCGAGGCCCTCGCCAGGAAGAAGAACATCCGCGTCCTGAAGGCCCCGGCCGCGCCCGCGCACCCCGCCGAGGTCAAGCCCATCGACGGCGGCGCGCTCCTCCAGGTCACCGACCGCCTCCAGGCCGAGGGCGACGACCCGGCGAACTGGACGCTGGCGACCGGCGAGGCGCTGAGCGCGGACGAGCTGGCCGAACTGGCCTTCGCCTGGCGGGCCTGCCGGGCCGTCAAGTCCAACGCCATCCTCCTCGCCAAGGACGGCGCCTCGGTCGGCGTCGGCATGGGCCAGGTCAACCGCGTCGACTCCGCGAAGCTCGCCGTCGAGCGGGCCGGTGCCGAGCGGGCGCAGGGCTCGTACGCCGCCTCGGACGCCTTCTTCCCGTTCCCGGACGGCCTGGAGGTCCTCCTGGAGGCCGGTGTGAAGGCGGTCGTCCAGCCGGGCGGCTCGGTCCGTGACGAACTCGTCGTCGAGGCCGCCAAGAAGGCCGGCGTCACGATGTACTTCACCGGGACGCGGCACTTCTTCCACTGACGGAACCGGAACACCGACCTGGGCGGCGCTACGTGGAACTGCGAAGCGCCGCCCACGTGTTGGGCCCCACCTGGCCGTCCACCTCCAGCCCCTTCGCACTCTGGAACTGCTTGACCGCCGACTGGGTGTCCCTGCCGAACTCGCCGTCCACACCCGAACTCCCCACGCTGTAGCCGCGCTTGGTCAGCATGCACTGCACCTGCACGACCCGCTGGCCGGTGTCGCCGTAGTCGGTGAGTTCGGTGCCGGAGTAGTAGGTGCAGCCGGAGATCCACGCCGGGGTGGCCGGGGCCGACGCGGTCTTCGTGACCGTGGCCGTGGGGGTGGGGGTGGGGGCGGTGCTGCCGCCCTGAGTGGCGGTCGGGGTCGGCGTGTTTTCCGGCGCGCTGCTGCTCTCATCGGGGGCGGCGGCCGTCTGCGCCTCGCTCTTGTCCTTGTCCTTCTTCTTCTCGCCGGCGTCCTTGCCGGAGGGCGAGGCGGAGGAACTGGGCGCGGCGGAAGTCGGTGTGGCGGAGGCGGTGACGCTGCCGACACTCGTGGGGGCGGCGGCGGCCGGGGAGTCGAGGCCCGGGCGGGTGAGCAGGAAGGCGCCGACGGCCACGGCCCCGACGGCGATGCCCGCCACGGCTGCCAGAAGGGGCCTTCTGCGCTTGCCGTTCCCCCCGCTCCCCGCGGCAGGCGGCGAGAGCACCGGCTCGGTGGGCGTGCGGAAGAGGCCGGTTTCCCGGACGGGCATGCCTTCCAGCACCGCGCACCCCTGCTGCCGGTCGCGGATCCGGCCGGCGAGCGGTTCCTGCCAGTTGGCGGCGCGGCCGTGCCCGGCGGCCGTGGCGGCGTCGGTCAGCTGCCGCGGGGTGGGGCGCCCGGCGGGGTCCTTGGCGAGACAGGCGGCCAGCAGCCCGGCCAACGCGGGGTCCGTCTCCGTCAGTTCGGCCATGACCTCGGCGTCGGGCGCCTCGAAGGCGACCCGGTGCATGACGTCCACGCCGGTTCCGTCGCCGAACGGGGCGTGCCCGGTGGCGGCGTAGACGAGCGTGCAGCCAAGCGAGAAGACGTCGGAGGCGGCGTCGCAGCGCCCCTCGCGAAGGTACTCGGGCGCCATGTAGGCGGGGGTGCCGACCCGGTTGCCGGTCGTGGTGATCGCGCTGCTGTCGACGGCGTGCGAGATGCCGAAGTCGATGACGTGCGTGCCGCGCGGGGACAGGATCACGTTGGACGGCTTGAGGTCCCGGTGTACGACCCCGGCGGCGGCGAGCGCCGACAGCGCCTCACCGAGCTCCGCCACCAGCCGCCACACCCCGGCCGGCTCCATCAGCCCGCACTCGCGGACCGCCTCGGCGAGGCTGAGCCCCGGCAGGTACTCGCTGGCCATCCACAGCAGCGTGTCGTCGAACCCGGTGCCGAGCAGATGCGGTGCGCGCGGGGTACGGACCCGCCCGTGCACGGCGGCCTCCCGCTCGAACCGCCGCCGGAAGTCCGGGCCTTCGGCGTACTCGGGCCGGATCACCTTCACAGCGGCGAGCCCCGGGCCGTCGTCGGCCCGCCGGGCCAGGTACACCCGGCCCATGCCGCCGCTGCCGAGCAGCCCGAGCGGGACGTACGGTCCGATCCGCCGGGGATCGGCGGGCAGCAGCGGCGCCGCGCCCGTCTGCCGCAGCGCGGTGTCACCCGCGCCCGGTATGTCTGTCACGCTCCCCCGACCTGCCTCTTCGTTCACAACGCGCTCTCATGTCACGTCAGTTGACGGGGAGAGGCTATCGTCCGGCGCGGGGGCGCGGCCGGGATACGGCGGGACCGGGCCGCGGAACCCGGCCCTACACCTCGTACTGGCCGACTTCCAGGAAGTACCGCAGCGCCTCCGGTGTGTCCTCGTCCAGGGCCGCTCCCGCCGCCGCGCGCAGAGCGTCGCTGATGGTGGGGTCGGCGAGGATGCGGGCGATGGCGACGCGGTCGTCCTCGGCCTGCGCCAGGCGGAGGCCGGTCTTCAGGAAGGCCCGCTGGTCCGCGATGGTTCCGTCCATGGCCCGCTGCGCGGCTCTTTGCACGGCCTTGCCGGTGTCGGGGTCGGCGATGATCCGCAGGATCGCGATCCGGACGTCGTCGTCGGACATCTCGTCGACGGGATAGTCGTCCGCGGCGGATGCCGTCACCACGACGGCGGACGACGTCGGAGCCGAGCCGGCCGCGAGGGCCGGGGTGGTGAGCAGCAGTGCCGGTGCCAGGGCGGCGGCCGCAGCGGTCAGGACGACGTGCTTCAGTCTCACGAGGGGGACCTTCCGGGTGGATGTCGGAAACCGGGAATGTCAGCCGTGGCTGCGGCTGACGTGGACATCCTCGCTCCGATCACGGCGTGGATCATCACCGGAATCAGCCACTCCGCGCGGCTTGTTGTCGCCGTGTCCGGGCGGGCGCGGTCTCCGGCCCTCCCCCGAAAGGGCCGGAGACCGCGCGGTCCTGCGCCGGGTCAGGTCACCCGGGTGCTGTCGGGCTGGACGCCGGTGACCCGGGTGCCGTCGCTGTGATAGCCGCCGGTCACCCGCGTGCCGTCCGGTGTGGCGAGGTCCCGGTCGTCCGCCGGAGCCGCCCAGTCGCGGTTGCCGTCCGTGACGACGGTCACGCGGGTGCCGTCCGGCTCAGCCGAGGCCGCGGTCGCCGCCGCCGCGGAGCCGGCGACCAGTGCCCCGGCCGCGAGCAGCAGTGCGGCGGGCTTGATGATGTTCACGTCAATACCCCCAGGTGAACCTCGGTGGTGGTGCCGCCGAAGCGGCGTGCGTCCACCCTGGGGGACCGGCCCGCCGGGAGGTACCTGAGAAGTCTCAGGGTCACTTCGCGCCGGGCGGGGTGTACTCCTTGAGGAACCGCGCGATGCGGTCCGCGTAGGCGCGGTGCTTCCCGGGGACCCCGCCCGCGTCGTTCACCGTGTCGTAGGAGGTCCGGTAGGCGACGGCGATCAGCACCCTTCGGTCGCCCGGCAGACCCGCGTCCAGGCGGGGCGCGATCCAGCACAGGTAACGGCCCATCGCCGGGATGGACTCGGCGGGTGGGAAGGGCGGTGTGGGCACGGTGTCCGCGGGGGTGCCGTCCGCGTTCATCCAGTACCGCAGCACCCGCGGGGTCCAACGGGCGATGCCGTACTCGTCGTTGGCCGGGTCCGAGAGGTCCGGGTCGAAGTCGCTCTCCGTCTTGAGCATGGCGGCGATCAGGGCCGGGGTGACGTCCTCCTGCGCGCAGTCGTGCGCCGACTCGACGATCAGCACCCGGAAGGCGGCCGGAACGCCTTTGTCCGTACGCAGTTCGGCGGCGCCGTAGATCGCGGGCGTGACCGACGCCGTGGCGGAGGCGCCGGCGGCCGGGTGGTCCTCGGAGGTCCACTCGCTGATGCCCCAGCCCAGCGCGGTCAGCGCCCCGGTGGCGAGCAGGGCCGCCGCGATCGTCGTACGGCGCGGGCGGTGCGCGAGGAGGGGCCGGGGCGAGTGGGCGGTCCCGGCGGCGGCCTCGACCCGGCGCAGCAGCGGTTCGACGGTGACGCGTTCGGCGTGGGTGCGGGTCAGGCAGTCCGCGATGATCTCCCGCCAGTCGTCCGGGAGTTCGGGGGACAGGCGCAGGTCCTCGGTGCCGCGGGCGTAGGTGGCGGCCGCGTCCCGGCGGGCCGTCGGGGTGCCGCCGGGCAGCGGGAAGGTGTCGGTGAGGACCAGGTGGGCGAGGACACCGAAGGCCCAGATGTCCGCGGAGGGGCGGATCCGCCGGCCGCGTTCGCCGATCTCCGCCCACAGGAGTTCCGGCGGGGTGTAGTCGGGTGTGGAGAAGGCGGGGGTGTAGGCGTGCGTGCCCTCCAGTTCCGCGGCCATGTTGAAGTCGGCGAGCCGGGCCGAACCGTCCTCCATCAGCAGGACGTTGGCGGGCTTCAGATCGCCGTGCACCCAGTGCGCGCGGTGCAGCTGGGCCAGTCCCTCGCAGATCTGGGCGAGCAGGGCGGGGCCCGACGGCGGGCGCGGTCGGGTGGCCAGGAGAGCCGCCAGCGAGGTCTGCGCCTTCTCCAGTACGAGGACCGTGGCGCCGTCCAGCTCCGGGCGCTCGGGGTCGTCGACGACGAGGGTGTCGTACATCCGGATCAGGCGGGGGCGTCTGAGTCTGCGGTACAACTCCAGTTCGCGGTCGACGAGTTCGCGCAGATGGGACAGCTGGCGAGGGGTTCCGGTGCCGGTGGGCAGGAACTTCAGGGCGGCCACGGCGGGCTGCCCGTCCCGTCGGCGGCCCTCGTACACGCTTCCGAAGGCCCCGGTGGCGATCGGCTCGCGCACCTCCCAGCCGCCCACCCGGTAGCCCCGGGGGACCGGCACGGCGTACGGCTCGGTCACCTGGCCACCCCGCCGGCCTTGGTCAGCACCACCAGGTCCTCCTCGCGGACCAGGTCGAAGCGGAGCGCCAGGGAGACCAGGGACTCCTTCTTGCCGTTCAGGCGCGGGCCCGGGTCGGCCTCCTCCGGGCCGGGCTTGAGGCGCAGCTTCACCGCCAGGTAGTCGATGTTCCACTGCACGGAGGTGCGCGACGCGGCCGCCCAGTGCGGGCGCAGCCGCTCCACCACCTGGTCCACGGTGGGCAGCGGGGCGTGCGGGTCGCCGCGCAGCCGGGGCTCGCACAGGGCGGCCAGGACCGTGAAGTAGCGCTTGGAGCGGTCGACGGAGAAGGCGGGCGCGGTGGTCGTGCCCTCGATGTCGCCGTCGGCGCGCAGATAGTCGTGGCGCGGCGCCCACACGTCGAGGGCGATCAGGTCGCCCGCGGCCGGCAGCACGATCCGCGAGAACTCGAAGGGGACCGGTGCGTCCAGGCGCCCTGGCCCGACCTTGATGTGCTCGCCCGCGCCCTCCGGGTTCTCCACGACGTACGTCTGCCGCCCGGACAGGTTGCTCAGCGCCCAGAACGCGCCCTGCGCGGTGATCTCGCCGGCTCTTCGGGACACCCCCTCATGGGGGATGCGCACCGCGCAGGCGGCGCCGCGTCCGAAGGTCAGCCGCTCGCCCGGGGCGAGTCGCAGCTGGGTGGGTGCGGTCCGGTCCCCCGTGGTCGGCGGAGGTACCACGATGATGCTGTACACGGTTCGTCTCCCCGTCCCCGCGTGTGTACGAGCCAGGGTGGGTGACGCGCCGGGGCCGTGTCACGACGTGACACGGCCCCGGGGGAAGTATGGCGAGAAGGCGACGTGGCGATCCGCCGTCAATTGTGGTGAAGCGGTGGTCAGTTCGTACGGATGACGATGGACGAGCAGACCTTGTCGGCGAACGTCTGGCGCTTGGCGTCCCAGGCGGGCCACAGCCAGCCGAGGTAGCAGGCGAGGCTGTCCAGGAAGTGCGCGAGCCGGCGGACGAAGGCCATGCCGACGCCGAGGGGCTGTCCGTCGCTCTCCCGCACCAGACGGATGCCGAGCGCCTTCTTGCCGAGCGTCTGGCCGGTACGGCCCTCCATGATCAGCAGCCAGATCGCGATGCCGATGATGCCGAGGTAGCCGATGATCACCAGAGCCACCGTCTTGTTGGCCGCACCGACGCCCACGATGATGTACGGCACCACGAACACGAGCATGTCGACCAGGGTGCCGAGGAAGCGCTGGCCCCAGTTCGCGTACGGCGGCTGTGCGCCGTAGCCCGGCTGCTGCGGGTAGCCGTAGGCGGAGGCGGGGACCTGCGGGGCCTGCGGGTAGCCGTAGCCCGGCTGCTGCGGGTAGCCCTGCTGCGGCGGAACGCCCTGCGGTGCCTGCTGCGGGTAGCCGTAGCCGGGCTGCTGCTGGGGCGGCTGCTGGGGGTAGCCGTAACCCGGCTGCTGCGGCTGCTGCTGGGGGTTCTGCGGCTGCTCGTACGGGTTGTTGGGCGAGCCGAAACTCATGGTGATCCTCCGTTGGCCAAGCTGGGGACAATGCGGGACTGCGCGGAGGAACGTCATGTTTGAGCGGTCTGCCCCCCGAACACCAACCGCGATACTGCGCCAGACATGGTTCTAGGCAGGTGTGTTGTTGTCCAGCCTCATTCGGTATGTGTTGTGCAAGTGCAACCTTGCCGATCTTGGGCGGGGCCATGCGGGAACCCGGATTGGAACCGGGGCCGGGTCATCCGCGAGGATGGGGGCATGACCGCCCAGATTCTCGATGGCAAGGCCACCGCAGCCGCGATCAAGTCCGATCTGACCGCCCGCGTGGCGGCGCTGAAGGAGAAGGGCGTCACGCCCGGCCTCGGCACGATCCTCGTCGGGAGCGACCCCGGCAGCCAGAAGTACGTCGCGGGCAAGCACCGGGACTGCGCCGAGGTGGGCATCGCCTCCATCCAGCGTGAACTGCCGGAAACGGCCACGCAGGAGGAGATCGAGGCGGTCGTCCGCGAACTGAACGACGACCCGGCGTGCACCGGTTACATCGTCCAGCTGCCGCTGCCCAAGGGCATCGACGAGAACCGGATCCTGGAGCTCATGGACCCGGACAAGGACGCGGACGGGCTGCACCCGATGAACCTCGGCCGCCTCGTCCTCAACGAGCCGGCGCCGCTGCCCTGCACCCCCAACGGCGTGCTGACCCTGCTCCGTCGCTACGGCGTCGAGATCAAGGGCGCGGAGGTGGTGGTCGTCGGCCGTGGCGTGACGATCGGCCGCCCGATGCCGCTGCTGCTCACCCGGCGCAGCGAGAACGCGACGGTGACCCAGTGCCACACCGGCACCCGTGATCTCTCCTCGCACCTCAAGCGCGCGGACATCATCGTCGCCGCCGCCGGTTCCGCCCACCTGATCCGCCCCGAGGACGTGAAGCCGGGCGCCGCCGTCCTCGACGTCGGCGTCTCCCGCAACGCCGAGGGCAAGATCGTGGGCGACGTCCACCCCGGCGTCGCCGAAGTCGCCGGCTTCATCTCCCCGAACCCCGGCGGCGTCGGCCCGATGACGCGCGCCCAGCTGCTCGTCAACGTGGTCGAGGCGGCGGAGCGCAGTGTCGGCTGAGGCACGGGGCCCCGAGAAGCGGGGAGCGGCAACAGGGGCGACCGCGGCGCGGGGCTCTCAGGAGACGGACGCGGGTTCGGACGGGGCCGGGGCGTCGCGGGAGCCGGGCGTGAGGTCGGGTGGTGCGCGTGGGCCGCGAGCCGCTGGCGTGGGTTCGGGTGGGGCGCCTGTGTCGCAGGCGGCGGGCGCGGAGTCGGGTCGGGTGCGTGGGGCGCAGGTGGAGGGTGCGGGTTCGGACGGGGCCGGGGCGTCGCGGGAGCCGGGCGTGAGGTCGGGTGGTGCGCGTGGGCCGCGAGCCGCCGGCGTGGGTTCGGGTGGGGCGCAGGTGGCGGGCGCTGGTTCGGATGATGGGGCGTCAGGGCGGCGGACGTCGGGTGTGGACGGTGCCGGAGGTCAGGAGCAGTCGGTGGTCGAGGCGTCCGGGGCCGAGGAGCGGGCGGATCGGGGGTCCGGTGGTGGTGCCGATGCCCAGGCGGACGGTTCGCCGGACCCCGAGGCGCAGGCCGAAGTCGTCGTGCGGGATGCGATCAGCGCGCCCGATGTCGATGGACGGCCGCGACGGGCCACCCGCCGGTTTCCGCTGTTCACCAAGGACACCGCGCGGCCCGAGGGCGGCGGCCGGGCCGCTCCGCGGGACGCGCCGGCGCCCGCCCGGCAGTGGCCGGTGCTCGCCGTGCTGGCCGCGGTCGGGCTCGGACTGCTGCTGACCGCCCTCGACCAGTTCCGCGTCGGCACCCTGCTCATCGGTGTCGCCCTGCTCGCCGGTGCCGTGCTGCGCTGGCTGCTGCCGGACGTCGGCATGCTCGCCGTGCGCTCCCGCTTCACCGACATCGCCACCTACGGCGGACTCGGCACCGCGATCGTCCTGCTGGCGATGATGGTGCAGCCGAACCCGTGGCTGGTGATCCCGTTCCTCAAGGACACCCTGCACTTCACGGTCAGCAACAGCTGAACCCGCGCGTACGACGGCGGTCCGTCCCCTCCCCCGATGAGGGACGGCCCGCCGCCACGCCCCAGGGTCCCGCGCCCCGAACAGCCTGTTCAACAGCTGTCAGGCCGCTGTGGCACAGCCGTGACGGTTCCGGCAAGGTGTGCGTGACGTGCCACAGCCGGCCCGGGACAAGGAACCGATCAGGCCTCTGACGTCGTCAATTGCCTGGAAGCAGGTGAGGACGCCGTGGAGGTGGGCGATGAGTGGCTGGCAGGCGCTGCCCGACGATCTGCCCCCGGAGGTACGGCACTTCGTGGAGCAGCTCAGACGGCTCAAGGACCGCACGGGGCTCAGCCTCGTCGCGCTCGGCGCCCGCACCGCGTACAGCAAGTCCTCCTGGCACCGCTATCTCAACGCCACCCAGCCCCCGCCCCGCCAGGCCGTCGCCGCCCTGTGCCGGATCGCCGGCCTCGACGGCACCGACGCCGAACGCTTCGCCGTCCGCTGGGAACTGGCGGTCCAGGCCTGGCCCCGGCCCGTGACACCCGCGCGGCCCGCGGAGGGCGAGGCGGGCGAGGAGGGCGGGACGTACGAGGACGATCCCACGCTGCCGTGGTGGGACGAGCCCGCCAAAGAGCGTGCGCACGGCACGAACCGCCTGCTGCTGTCCGCCGCGCTGCTGCTTGTGCTCCTGCTGATGCTCGGGGTGGCCGGTGCCGTTGCGTCTGGGTGATCAGGGGCTGTCGGGGCGGTCGTTATTTCCGGTGTGTTCCACCTGTGACGATGTATCGACAAGTTTGCGTATTTGATATGGAGCCGTTCGACAGCACGGCTAACGTGTCGAACTTGCGGATGCTCCCGTGCGCCCCCGCCCCGGAAGCTGAGATCCTTGTGGCAGGGGGAAGAGCGGGGAACAGCCAGCACCGACCGGGGGGAAAGAGGGGGGAGCAATGCCTCGTTGGAGGGCCTTGCCCGATGAAATGGATCCGCAGGTCAGGGAGTTCGCGAGCCAGCTGCGGCGGCTCGTGGACCGCAGCGGCCTGAGCATCGCGGCCGTCGCCGACCGCACGGGTTACAGCAAGACGTCCTGGGAGCGGTATCTCAACGGCCGGCTGCTCGCGCCGAAGGGCGCGATCGTCGCCCTGGCCGAGGTCACCGGCGCCAGTCCCATTCACCTGACGACGATGTGGGAGCTCGCCGAACGCGCCTGGAGCCGCTCGGAGATGCGCCACGACATGACCATGGAGGCCATCCGGATCTCCCAGGCGCGGGCCGCGCTCGGCGAGTTCGGGACGCCGCCCGCCAACGCCAAGGGCAGCAAGACGGTGCGCAAGAGCGGCAGCGCGACGGCGACGCCGGGGGTGGCGGGGCCGGCGGGAGTCGCCCCCACGGTGCCGCCGCAGCCGACCGCGGCGGAGGCCGACAGCGGTTCCTCGAGCGGCAACTCCTGGGGTGTGGCCGGGTATCAGGGGCCGTCGCAGGCGTCTGGGCGTACGGCTGCGGCCGCGGCCGCGCCCGCTTCAGCGCCTGCCTCGGCCGACGGGCCGGGGTGGACGCCGGGGACGCCCGGGCCGTACGACCAGCCGCAGGACGCGCGGCCGGGAGACGGTGGTTCCGGTGGCTCTGGTGGTTCCGGTGGTTCCGGTGGGGGGAAGCGGCGGCTGACGATGTTCCTCGCGGGGGTCGTCGGAGTGCTCGTCGTGGTCGCCGCCGTGTTCTTCCTGACCGATCCGGGCGGGGACAAGAAGAACCGGGCCGAGAAGTCTCCGTCGCCGTCCGCCACTGCGTCCGTCTCGCTGCCCGCCGGGGTGAAGTGCAGTGGTGCGGGGTGTACCGGGAAGGACGCCGAGGCCATGAGGTGCAGCGGGGATCTGGTGACGACCGCCAAGACCGCGAGTGTGGGGGCGACCGTGGTCGAGGTGCGGTACAGCGAGACCTGCGGGGCGGCGTGGGGGCGGGTCACTCAGGCCGGGCAGGGGGACAAGGTCGAGGTGTCCGCCGGGAAGGTGTCCGAGCAGAGCGGGAGTATCACCGAGGCGGGGGACACGATCGCGTACACGCCGATGGTGGCTGTGAAGGACGCCGGGGAGGCCAAGGCGTGCGTGACCCTGGCTTCCGGGCAGCAGGGGTGCACCGGCTGAGGTCCCTAGGCAGGTAATTCTTCTCGCAGTGTGCATGGGCTCCCGGATTGGGGGCACGCGAACCGTACCCCCACGGGAGTCCGGCAATCGGTACCCCCATACGGCGGCCGCCTTCGTCCCCCTCTCCCGGACGGGCGGCCGCCTCTTCTGTGCGTGCAGGGGGAGGCTGTGGGCTGGGCCACACGGTCCCGGACGTCCGGGATCCCGGATGCGCGATAGCCTGACCGGTGGATCTCTTGATGCCGAGAGATCGATCAAACGTCCGGGGCAGGGACGCCGCCCCACCGCCAGCTGTCATACGGAGAACGCCATGACCCGCACTCCCGTGAACGTCACCGTCACCGGCGCGGCCGGCCAGATCGGTTACGCCCTGCTCTTCCGCATCGCCTCCGGCCAGCTGCTCGGCGCGGACGTGCCGGTCAAGCTCCGCCTGCTGGAGATCACCCCCGCGCTGAAGGCCGCCGAGGGCACCGCCATGGAGCTCGACGACTGCGCCTTCCCGCTGCTTCAGGGCATCGACATTACGGACGACCCGAACGTCGCCTTCGACGGCACCAACGTCGGTCTGCTCGTCGGCGCCCGCCCCCGCACCAAGGGCATGGAGCGCGGTGACCTCCTGGAGGCCAACGGCGGCATCTTCAAGCCGCAGGGCAAGGCCATCAACGACAACGCCGCGGACGACGTCAAGATCCTGGTCGTCGGCAACCCGGCGAACACCAACGCGCTGATCGCCCAGGCCGCCGCCCCGGACGTACCGGCCGAGCGCTTCACCGCGATGACCCGCCTCGACCACAACCGCGCGCTGACCCAGCTCGCGAAGAAGACGGGTTCGACGGTCGCCGACATCAAGCGCCTGACCATCTGGGGCAACCACTCCGCCACCCAGTACCCGGACATCTTCCACGCCACGGTCGCCGGCAAGAACGCCGCCGAGACCGTGAACGACGAGAAGTGGCTGGCCGAGGAGTTCATCCCGACCGTCGCCAAGCGCGGTGCGGCCATCATCGAGGCCCGCGGTGCCTCCTCCGCCGCCTCCGCCGCCAACGCCGCCATCGACCACGTGTACACCTGGGTCAACGGCACCGCGGACGGCGACTGGACCTCCATGGGCATCCCGTCGGACGGCTCCTACGGCGTCCCGGAGGGCCTGATCTCCTCCTTCCCCGTCACCACCAAGGATGGTGTCTACGAGATCGTCCAGGGCCTGGACGTCAACGAGTTCTCCCGCGCCCGCATCGACGCGTCGGTGAAGGAGCTGGAGGAGGAGCGCGAGGCGGTCCGCGCGCTCGGCCTCATCTAGTTCTCCCGACAGTGCTCTTGACTAGTTCTCTCGACGGCTGAGTCTTCTCGACGACTCTGTCACGAGCCTGCACGGGCCCTGTTCCGGTTCCTTCCGGAGCAGGGCCCGTGGCTGTTTTTCGCCCTACGGTCGAAGTCGTACCCGGTGGGGTTATGCGGGGGGTTCGCGATGAACGGCTGGAACGGCTACAGCTCCGGTTCCGGAGCGGAGCACGAACCGAGTGAGGAGAGAGGCCGGGCGGCCTGGAACTCGGGGGAGACGGGGGTCGCACCGCCCTGGGCCTCCGCCGAGACGCAGACCTCGTTGAGCCCTCCTTGGGCGACGGACCGGACACAGGCTTCACCCGTTCCTCCCTGGACGCCGGTGACTCCGACCCCGGTGGGTCCTCCGCACGCCCCGCACCGGATCCGGCGGGTGTTCGCCGCCCTCGTCGTGGCCGTACTGGTCGGTGTGTGCGTGGGGGCCGGTGTCTGGTTCCTGCTCCGGGGCACGTCCCTCGGTTCCGGTTCCGGTTCTGGGTCCGGTTCCGGAGTCGGAGCGGGCCCGGTCCCGAGTGTCACGGCCACCCCGTCCCCGGCGGCCTCCGCCTCCACGGCCTCCGGGTACCGCCGTATCCAGGACCCCGTCGGCTACTCCCTCGACGTCCCCCGGGGCTGGACCCGCACCGAGAAGGAAGGCCGGTCCGCCCCGGTCGTCGGCTACGCCGCCCCCGCCGACGGCCGACGGCTCCAGGTCTTCCGGCTCGCGGAGGACACCCCGGCCGGCTCCCTGGACCTGGCCGAGAACGACCCCGGCTACGGCTTCGCGCTCCAGCCCGGCTACCAGGTCCTCGACCGTGCCTCCGGCACCACCTGGGCCGAACTCGCCTACCGCTACGACGACCCGGAGCTCGGCGCCCGCCAGGTCGTCGACCACCGCTTCGAGGCCGCGGACGGCACGCTGCACGCGATCCGCGCCACCGGCCCGGCCTCCCTCCCGGCCGCCCTGGTCCGCGATCCGCTCACCAGGGCGCGGGCTTCCTTCTGCCCGGCGGACACGGAGTGCGGCTGACGCCGGGAGCGCCGTGCCCCTTCCGGCAGCGCGGCAAGCAGGGAACCGAGGGCGTCCACCTTGCCGACCGCGACACCGCGGCCCCGTGCCACACCCGACCCCGCCCTGCCCCGGCATGGTCCAGCCCACACAACTCGCCGACACCGGAAGGGGCGTGGCGCCGCGGCGCGTGCGGACGACGGGTCGGGCCGGAGCCGATCAGGACGTGGCCGTCGAGGCCGGGGAGGGTGCCGTCCTCGACGCGTGCGTGGGGCGCGCGGGCCGTCGGTGGTTCGTTCTCGGTGACGATGCCCCGGAGCATCAGCAGGCCGACGAACGGGTTCAGGAGGGAGGGCACGGCGGCTCCTCGGGGCAACTAGGGAATGGGCGACGGAGGTTGGGTCAGTTGTGGGCCGAACGCGATAGTACTCGTTTCCCGCCGAACGCGATAGTGCGTGATTCTTCGGACCGATCGTGGTGTCCTGCGACCACCAGCGCCACGTTCCTGCGCGAGGGGACCGGGGGGTCGTACGGGCCGGACATCCGTCGCTGGAAGGGGAGTTGACCGCCGAGCGGTTCGCCGCGGCCGATCATCTGGTCGTGTCCCGGCGGGGCGGGCTGCCGGTCGGTCTCCAGCTCCTGGTCGCTGACGCTGGCCGCCGTCAGGAGGCGGGTCCTGACAGTCGCTTCTCGAACCAGTGGTCGGCGTAGACGTGATCCACGTACGGCGGGATCTCCGTGTATCCGCAGGCCCGGTACATCCTCTGGGCCTCGGTGAGCGACGCGTGCGTGTCGAGGCGCAGGACAGTGAAGCCGCGCGCGGCGGCCTCCGTCTCCAGGGCCGTGAGGATCCGCCGGGCGAGACCGAGGCGGCGGGCGTCCGGGTGCACCCACACATGGCGGATCTCGCCGACGCCCGGCTCCAGCCGTCGCAGCGCCCCGCAGCCCACCGCGCGGCTCTCCTCGTACGCCACGAAGAACGCGCCAGCCGCCCCGGAGACCTCCTCGGGCCGCACCAGGTCGGTCTTGTCGAAGCCCTCCGGGAAGCGGGCGTCGATGTCGGCGGCGTAGGCGTCGAGACATGCCCGGGCGACGGGGGCGGCCCCGTCGACCCGGTCCACGGTGATGGCGGCCAGGCGCAGCAGCCGCTGGGCGGTGCTCATCGCCTCGGTGAGCCGGGCGCGCTGGGGCCCGGTGAGTCCTTCGAGGAGGCCGGCCGCGAGGGCGTCGGCCCGGCGGTTCTGCTCCTTGAGCTCGACGCGTCCGGCGCGGGTGGGTTCGACCATGCGCAGCCGGCTGTCGTGCGGGTGGACGCTGACCCGGACCAGGCCCTGGGACTGGAGGGTCTTGGCCATCCGGCTGAGGTATCCGGCATCCAGGCGGAGCCGGGTCCTGAGCTCGCGCAGCGACACGCCCTCGCCGATCTCGAACAGCAGACGCGCCTCGCCGAGCGGACGGTCCTGGCCGAGGTAGTGCTCGTCGAGGGCGCCGACACGGCGGGTGAAGTAGCGGTTGAACCGGCGGATCTCCGCCACGTGCTCTGTCGACACCGGGTCCATGATATTTGACTGTAGTCAAAGGATTGTGGTGCCGTCCATCGGTCTGCGATTCCGGTTTCCGGTTCCCACCCGTCCCTCTATGCTGATTGTTTGTCAACAGCCGACTTGAGCAAGGACATTGCACGCATCGGGGGAGTCGCGTGACTACTACATCTGTGCCTCGGCAACCGCAGTCGGCGCCACCGGGGCCGGTCACACCACCGCACGCCAGCGAGGCGACCCGGCTGCTGTGCGCGGGCACCTACCTGGACTCCGGTTACCGGGACCAGGTCATCGAGCAGCTGCACCTGAACGAGCAGCGGATCGTGGCGCCCTCGCTCGGCCACGACGCGGCCCGGGTGCTCGCCCACGCGCTGCGGGCCCGCCGCCAGGAACTGATGTGGGCCGGGCTGATCCTCGGCCTGTGGGTGATCGGGGTGCCCCTGACCGGCGGACTGCTGTTCGTCTTCCTCGGGCCCAGCCTGATGCTCGCGGTCTCCTCCTGGGTCCGCGGCAAGGGCGCCAACCCGCCGCTGTACCGCCGGGTGCCCGCCTTCCTCCTGCGCTGGTGGGGGCGCCTGACCTTCGCGACCCTGCTCGTCGTCGCGCTCGTCGTCGCGTTCGGCGGAGGCGACGACTCCTCGTCCTACGACGGCTCGTCGTCCTTCGGCGACTCGTACGGCTACGGCGACTCGTACGGCTCCTACGGCGACTCGCCGAGCCTGTCCGACCTGCTCTTCCCTGACCTCGACGAGGTCGGTGGGCTCATCGGGCCCGCGCAGGCCTGGCTCGTGGTCGTCGTCTTCGCGCTGATCGCGGTGTGTGTGGCCGCACAGCGCGGCCAGTTCGCCAGGGCGGTGGGCGCCGAACTCTCCCCCGAGCGCTTCCCGGACGCGGCCGGCGACCCGGCCGAGCGGGCCGAGGGACAGCGGTTCCAGCGGCTGAAGGAACGCATCCGGATCGAGCAGCACGCTCCGCTGGTCATGTACCACGAGAAGCGGCCCTTCTGCGGGGCCGGCGCCGCCTACGAGACCTGGGTGCTCGCGGTCGAACTGCGGCCCGACACGACCAAGAAGGAACAGCTGCCGCTGAACAACCGCGCGGTCCTGGAGAAGATCCGCCCGCTGCTTGAACAGCTGCGGCTGCCCTCGGAGTTCGCCGGACACACGGTCCGCGACCGGCTGCGCTGGCTGGAGATCGACGAGTGCGTGTTCCTGCCCGCGGAGGGTCTGCGCCGACGCGAGGAGGCGCCGTACCACCCGCAGGCCTTCGAGGAGCACCGGGCGCGTGCGGTGGAGGAGGGGGCCGAGAAGCGGCGGCACTTCCTGCGGGTGCGGGTCGGCGGCTGGGAGGAGGAGCTGGTCGTCACGGTCTTCGTGCGCGTCCACACCCAGGGCCGCATGCTCATGCTGGAGATCGCCCCGCACGCGCTGATGCCGGTGCGCGAGGACTTCAAGGACGCCGACCGTGCGGCGCACACCTACCGGCACAACAACGTACTCGGGAAGGCCGCCTGGGCGGTGGCCCGGGTGCCGGGCTCCGCGGCCCGCTCCCTGGTCACCCTCGGCAAGGGCGTGGCGTACGCCTGGAAGCTGCTCACCGGCGGCCACGCGGGCGCGCTGCCCGACGGACCGGCGCTGTCGGTGCGCGAGCTGGGCTCCATGCACGTGGGGTCGACCTTCCAGGAGATGGACGCCTACCGCTACCTCAGGAGCGTCCAGGACCGGGTCGCGCACGGCGTGCTGACCGCGCTCGCCGAATCCGGTTACCAGACCGGGGAGTTCGTCCAGAAGATCGTGAACATCAGCAGCGGCGGAGTGAACGTCGAGGGCGGCATCCACGGCAGCGCGTTCGCCATGGGCGCGCAGGCCACGGCGACCTCCCACACAGGTACGGCGGGCGCGGGTTCCGCGTCGCAGAAGGGAAGCGGCAGCAATGGCAACGGGTGAGCCGGGCATCAACATCAGCGGCGGTATCCACGGCAGCGCGTTCGCCGTCGGCAACCAGGCGCACGCCGAGAACCACCACCACGGTACGGCGCCGGCGCGCGACGAGGCCGCCGAGGCGCTCCTGACGGCGGTACGGGAACTCCGCGCCGACCTCACGAGGGTTTGGGCCACCGACGAAACGGCCGCGCTGGACACCGCGTTGGCCGAGACGGAGGAGGAGATCGTGACGACCGGTCAGGCGGGACCGACCCGTCGGGAACGCCTGCGGGGGTTGCTGGACGACTCCCAGGCGCTGGTCAGCCTGATCGCCTCGGCGGGGGCTGTGGCCGGGTTGCTGGGGTTGTGAGGGGGAAGTGCGGGGCCGGTTCGTGAGTGGACGCGTGCCGTGCCGGTCGGTGAGGGGGACGTGGTGAGTGGCGGTGTGCTGGGCGGACGGTTGAGGGGGACGGTATGAGCGGGGGAGCGCGGTACTGGAACGAGGAGACGCAGCGCTGGGAGGACGGGGACGGTGACGGAGGCCGGGCGGTCACCGGTCCGGTCACACCTCCGCCGCCGGCCCGTCCGGGGGCGGTGCCGACGTGGCCGCCGGGGGTGTCGGGCGGTGGGGCGGCCGACGTGTCCGCGGGTGGAGGTGCGGCGGCCAGTGTGCCCTCCGGTGGCGGGGAGACGGTGACCGGGGGTCCGCCTGCGCCGGTGTGGCCGCCGGCTGTGGGGGCGGGCGGGGTGGACACCGGCACTGTCGCGGCTCCCGCGGACGCCGGTGCGACCTCGGACTGGCCGCCCGCTGAGCAGGGTCCGCGCACGCCGTCCCTGGGGTCGGTCTCCAGCCCGGCCTCGACAGGCCGAGTCCCCGCTGTGTCACCGGCGGGCTCATCCCCCACCGCTCCACCGCCCCCACCCCCCGGCTGGCCCGGCACCGGTACCGGTAGCACCTGGCACGGGCCCGGCGTCGCCGGTGCCCCCAGTGGTGGCTGGTCCTCGGTCGAGGAGGTCGGTGGTGGGGCCGTGCCGTCGGCCGAGTGGTCGGGGACCTCCTGGTCGTCCGCCGGACCGACCACTGTGACCGCGCCGCCCACGGGGAGGAACCGTCGGCTCGTCTGGTCGGTGCTCATCGGCGCCGCCGCCGTCGGGGTCGCCACGACCCTGGTGCTGACGCTGGTCGTCGGCGGCGGGGACGAGGACGACAAGGCGGTCGACACCAGCCCCACCCCCACGGGGACCGTCTCGCAGCAGAGCGACCCGTACCCCTCGCCCACTCCCACGCCCACCGAGGAGACCGCGTCCCCGTTCGCCTCCGAGCCCGAACTCCCCGCCGGGTACGAGCTGTACGAGGACCAGGAGGGCTTCCGTATCGGACGCCCCGTGGGGTGGTCCCGCTCCACCGTGGCTTCCCAGTTCGGCATTGACATCGTCAACTACCGCAGCGCGGACGGCGAACGCAGGCTCCAGGTGTACCAGATCGCGGAGGAGTCCCCGGAGGCGTCCTTCGCGCTGTACCTGTCCGACGACACCCCCAAGCCGGACGGTTTCGAGAAGCTGGACCTGCGACCCGTCGAGGAGGGCGGGTTCACCGGTGAGCGCTTGGAGTACGTGGCCGACTCCCTCAAGGGCGAGCCGGACGTGGGCCCCTGGCACGTCTACGACGAGCGTTTCGTCGCCCAGGACGGCTTCATCTACGCGATAGCCGCGTACGGCCTGGAGAAGGACGGCCCCGAGGACGAACTGGAGCTCCTGACCAGCGCGCTGCAGGGCTTCTGCGCCCCCTACGCCTGCGACGCGGCGTCGATCGACTGAAACCGGTCAAACAGGCCCCGGTTCGTGGATTGGTTTGCCCTGATTCGTCCGCATGTTCAGTGAACCAGCACACTTTCGGCCACCGATTGCGCATGCAATCGAGGCACGGGGGCAGGCGGTGACGGTCCCCGTGAGTGACACAGGTGTGACGCAGGGGCACTGAACAGGAACGGAAGGCAACACCGATCATGGCCGGACAGCAGGCGCGGCAGGCGCCGCAGACCATCCACGCGGGCGGCGAATGGCGCGCAGCCGTCTCCGGGGCCACCCGAGAGATCCTCGACCCCGCGGACGGGCAGCCGTTCGCCGTGGTCGCGGAGGGCGACGAGAAGGACACCGACCTGGCGGTCGCCGCCGCCCGCCAGGCCTTCGACGGAGGGCAGGGCGACTGGCCCAGCACTCCGGTCGCCGAGCGTGCCGCACTGCTGCGCCGCACAGCCGATCTTCTTGGGCGCGACCGAGAAGAGCTCGGTCTGCTGGAGAGCCGGGACGCGGGCAAGACCGTCGAGGAGGGCCGGGTCGACATCGACTGTGTCGCCGACGCCTTCCGCTACTTCGCCGACCTGGTCGCCGCCGAGGCCCCGGGCCGGGTCGTGGACGCGGGCTCACCCGACATCCACAGTGTGGTCGTGCACGAGCCCGTAGGGGTCTGTGCGCTGATCACGCCCTGGAACTACCCGCTCCTCCAGGCCAGTTGGAAGATCGCCCCGGCGCTCGCGGCCGGCAACACCTTCGTGGTCAAGCCCAGCGAGATCACCCCGATGACGACGATCGCCCTCATCGAACTGCTGGCCGAGGCCGGCCTGCCGGAGGGTGTCGCGAACATCGTCACCGGACCCGGGCACACCGTCGGCGCCCGGCTCGCCGAGCACCCCGACGTCGACCTCGTCTCCTTCACCGGCGGCCTGGTCAGCGGCACCAAAGTGGCCCAGGCCGCCGCCCCCTCCGTCAAGAAGGTCGCCCTCGAACTCGGCGGCAAGAACCCCAACGTCGTCTTCGCCGACGCCTGCGCCACCCCCGAGGGCTTCGACACCGCCGTCGACCAGGCCCTCAACGCCGCGTTCATCCACAGCGGCCAGGTCTGCTCCGCGGGCGGCCGCCTCATCGTCGAGGAGTCCGTCCGGGACCGCTTCGTCACCGAACTCGCCCGCCGCGCCTCGAAGATCCGCCTCGGCCGCGGCACCGAGGACGGCGTCGAGTGCGGTCCGCTGGTCTCCGAGCAGCAGCGCGCCAAGGTCGAGTCGTACGTCGCCTCCGCGCTGGAGGAGGGCGCCGTACTGCGCTCCGGCGGCCAGCGTCCCAAGCCCGCCCCGGAGCGTCCGGAGAGCGGCTACTTCTACGAGCCGACCCTCCTCGACCGCTGCCACCGCGAGATGCGGGTCGTGCGGGAGGAGGTCTTCGGCCCTGTCCTCACCGTCGAGACCTTCCGCACCGAGGACGAGGCGATCGCCCTCGCCAACGACACCGAGTACGGCCTCGCCGGCGCCGTCTGGACCTCCGACGCGGGCCGCGCCCGCCGGGTCGCGGGGCGGCTGCGCCACGGCACCGTCTGGATCAACGACTTCCACCCCTACCTCCCACAGGCGGAGTGGGGAGGCTTCGGCAAGAGCGGAGTGGGCCGCGAACTCGGCCCCGCCGGCCTCGCCGAGTACCGCGAGAGCAAGCACGTCTACCAGAACCTCGCGCCGGAGCCGGTCCGCTGGTTCGCAGGCTGAGCCCACTCGCCCCCTCTCCACACTCTCCGCGCCTCAAGACTTCCCTGGAGTACCCCCATGTCCGAGTCCAAACAGGAGTACGACTACGTCGTGATCGGCGGTGGCACCGCAGGCTCCGTCATAGCCTCCCGCCTCACCGAGAACCCCGACATCACGGTCGCCGTCATCGAGGGCGGCCCCAGTGACGTCGGCAGAGACGACGTCCTCACCCTGCGCCGCTGGATGGGCCTGCTCGGCGGCGAACTCGACTACGACTACCCCACCACCGAGCAGCCGCGCGGCAACTCCCACATCCGGCACAGCCGCGCCCGTGTCCTCGGCGGCTGCTCCTCCCACAACACCCTGATCGCCTTCAAGCCGCTACCCTCCGACTGGGACGAGTGGGAGCAGGCCGGCGCCAAGGGCTGGGGCGCGGTCCCGATGGAGGCGTACTACGCCCGCCTGAAGAACAACATCGTCCCGGTCGACGAGAAGGACCGGAACGCGATCGCCCGCGACTTCGTCGACGCGGCCCAGAAGGCCCTGGACGTCCCCCGGGTCGAGGGTTTCAACAAGAAGCCGTTCGACGACGGTGTGGGCTTCTTCGACCTGGCCTACCACCCCGAGAACAACAAGCGCTCCTCGGCGTCGGTGGCGTATCTGCACCCCGTGATGGACGAGCGGCCCAACCTCACGATCCTGCTGGAGACCTGGGCGTACAAGCTGGAGTTCGACGGCACGCGCGCGGAAGGCGTGCACGTGCGCTCCAAGGACGGCCAGGAGACCCTGATCAGGGCCCGCCGCGAGGTCCTCCTGTGCGCCGGCGCCGTCGACTCGCCCCGTCTGCTGCTGCACTCCGGCATCGGCCCCCGCAAGGACCTCGAAGCGCTCGGCATCCCGGTCGTGCACGACCTCCAGGGCGTCGGTGAGAACCTCCTCGACCACCCCGAGTCGGTCATCGTCTGGGAGACCAACGGCCCGATCCCCGAGAACTCCGCGATGGACTCCGACGCGGGCCTGTTCGTGCGCCGCGACCCCGAACACCCGGGCCCCGACCTGATGTTCCACTTCTACCAGGTCCCCTTCACGGACAATCCCGAGCGTCTCGGCTACGAACGCCCGGCGTACGGCGTCTCGATGACCCCGAACATCCCGAAGCCGAAGAGCCGCGGCCGCCTGTACCTCACCAGCGCGGACCCCGAGGTCAAGCCCGCCCTCGACTTCCGGTACTTCACCGACGAGGACGACTACGACGGCCGCACCCTCGTCGACGGAATCAGGATCGCCCGCGAGATCGCGCAGACGGAACCGCTCGCCGGCTGGCTGAAGCGGGAGGTGTGCCCCGGGCCCGACGTCACCGGTGACGAGGAGCTCAGCGAGTACGCCCGCAAGGTCGCGCACACCGTGTACCACCCGGCGGGCACCTGCCGTATGGGTGCCGCCGACGACGAACTCGCCGTCGTGGACCCCGAGTTGAGGGTCCGCGGCCTGGACGGCATCCGTATCGCGGACGCGTCCGTGTTCCCGACCATGACCGCCGTGAACCCGATGATCGGGGTGCTCATGGTCGGTGAGAAAGCCGTGGACCTGCTGGGAGGTGGTGCGTGATGAGTACGACCGCGACCATGGAGAAGCCGCCGACGACGGACAGTCCCGTGTTCTCCGTCGACGGGCTGTGGAAGGTCTTCGGTCCCAAGGCGGACCGCGTCCCCGAGGACGCCGAGCTGTCCGCCCTCGACCCCGCCGAACTGCGCGCGCAGACCGGCTGTACGGCCGCCGTGCGTGACGTCAGCTTCGACGTCCGCAAGGGCGAGGTCTTCGTCGTCATGGGCCTGTCCGGCTCCGGCAAGTCCACGCTGGTGCGCTGTCTGACCCGGCTCATCGAGCCGACGGCGGGCACGATCTGCATCGACGGCGAGGACGTCCGCGCGATGGACAAGTCCCGGTTGCGCGAACTGCGCCGGCACCGCGCCGCGATGGTCTTCCAGCACTTCGGCCTCCTCCCGCACCGCACGGTCCTCGACAACGTGGCGTACGGCCTGGAGATCCAGGGCGTCGGCAAGGCCGAGCGCCGGGCGCGGGCCGCCGAGGTCGTCGCCAAGGTCGGCCTGGAGGGCATGGAACAGCGCAAGCCCTCCCAGCTCTCTGGCGGCCAGCAGCAGCGCGTCGGCCTCGCGCGGGCGCTCGCGGTGGACCCGCAGGTCCTCCTCTTCGACGAGCCGTTCAGCGCCCTCGACCCGCTGATCCGGCGGGACATGCAGGAGGAGGTCGTGCGCCTGCACCGCGAGGAGGGCCGCACGATGGTCTTCATCACGCACGACCTGAGCGAGGCGCTCAAGCTCGGCGACCGCATCGCCCTGATGCGCGACGGCAAGGTCGTCCAGCTGGGCACCCCGGAGGAGATCGTCGGATCCCCGGCCGACGGCTATGTCCGCGAGTTCGTCCGGGACGTGCCGCGCGAGCAGGTCATGACGGTCCGCCGGGCCATGAAGCCGGGCGACTGCGCGGGCCCCACCCACCCGGGCGCGCTGGCCCCGAACGCCGTGGTCGCCGACGCGATCAAGGTCGTCGCGGGCAGCGGGAAGCCGGCGTGTGTCGTGGAGAACGGCCGCTGCCTCGGCGTCGTCGACCACGAGCGGCTGCTCGGCGTCGTCGCCGGGACGGAACTCGGCACGAAAGGCCCCGGAACGGAGCTCCACAAGGAGGCCGTCTGATGGCTACCGTCACCGCGTCCACGCCCCGCACCCTGCCCACCGGACTGCTCAGGCACCGGGCGGTCCACAAGCTCCTGCTCATCGCCCTCGCCGCCGCGGTCCTCGTGCCGCTCGCCAACGCCCGCTGGGCCAGCGGCAGTTGGCCGAGCGCCCTGACCGTCGACCTCACCAGCCCGCTCACCAGCGCCAGCGACTGGATCATCGACAACCGCGACAGCCACCCGCTGTTCCTCTACGGCTTCGGCTACGTCAGCAACGCCGTCGTGATCTCCGTACGCGCCGTGTACCTCGTCCTGCTCGCCGCGGGCTGGGCCGGTGTGACCGCGATCGGCGCCCTCGTGGCCTGGCGGGTCGCCGGTGTCAGGCTCGCCCTGGGCACGGCGGCGGCGTTCCTCGCCTGCGGTCTGCTCGGTATGTGGATCCCGACCATGCAGACCCTCGCCCTGATGGTCGTCGCCGTCCTCACCTCGGTCGTGGTCGGCGCCGTGCTGGGGCTCGCCGCCGGGCTGTCCGGCCGTATGGACAGGATCCTGCGCCCGGTGCTGGACACCATGCAGGTCCTGCCCGCGTTCGCCTACCTCCTCCCGGTGGTCCTGGTCTTCGGCATCGGCGTCCCCGCCGCCGTCCTCGCCACGGTCGTCTACGCCGCCCCGCCCATGGCCCGTCTCACCGCGCTCGGCCTGCGCGGGGCCGACAAGGAGGTCCTGGAGGCGGTCGAGTCGCTCGGCACCACCGCGCCGCAGCGGCTGCTGACGGCCCGTATCCCGCTGGCCCGCAAGGAACTCCTCCTCGGCCTCAACCAGACGATCATGATGGCCCTCTCGATGGCCGTCATCGCGTCCGTGATCGGTGCCGGCGGCCTCGGCGACCGCGTCTACCAGGCGCTGGCCTCGGTCGACGTGGGCGCGGCCCTCGCGGCCGGCATCCCGATCGTGCTGCTGGCCGTCGTGCTCGACCGGGTGACGGCCGCGGCGGGCGACGGCACCGAGCACTCCGGGCGCGCGGGGTGGGCGTACGCCCTCGTCGCGGCCGTGGCCGTGGCGGTCGCCGGGCGTCTGCTCGGCCGTCTCGACTGGCCCAACGCCTGGACCGTGAACATCGCCGAGCCCGTCAACCGGGCCGTCGACTGGATGACCGACCACCTCTACTCCGGTGTCCCGGTCGTCGGCGGCACCGCCGACTGGGCCGGCCACTTCACCACCTGGGTCCTCGACCCGGTCCGCGACGGCCTCCAGGCGCTGCCCTGGTGGTCCGTGCTGCTCATCGTCGCCACCCTGGCCTGGCTGATCGGCACCTGGCGCACCGCGCTCACCGCGGTCCTCGCCATGGCCGCGATCGGCGTCCTGGGCGTGTGGAAGCCGTCGCTGGACACGCTGTCGCAGGTCCTCGCGGCCGTCGCCGTCACCCTCGTCCTCGGTTTCGCGACCGCCGTCGCGGCGGCCCGCAGCGACCGCTTCGAACGGATGCTCCGCCCCGTCCTGGACGTCTTCCAGACGATGCCGCAGTTCGTGTACCTGATCCCGGTCGTCGCGCTGTTCGGCGTGGGCCGCGCGCCCGCCGCCGCCGCGGCCGTCGTCTACGCGCTGCCCGCCGTCGTCCGCATCACCACCCAGGGCCTGCGCCAGGTCGACCCGGCCGCGATGGAGTCGTCGCGGTCGCTCGGCGCGAGCAGCTGGCAGCAGCTGCGCCAGGTCCAACTCCCGCTCGCCAGGCCGGCGTTGCTGCTCGCCGTCAACCAGGGCGTGGTCCTCGTCCTCGCCGTCGTCGTCATCGGCGGTCTGGTCGGCGGTGGCGCGCTCGGCTACGACACCGTCTTCGGCCTGGCCCAGGGCGACCTGGCGACCGGCCTGGTCGCCGGCGCGGCCATCGTCTGCCTCGGCCTGATGCTCGACCGGGTCACCCAGCCGACGGAACGCCGTACGAGGAAGGGAGCCTGACATGCGCGTACGTACGATCGCCGTGGGCGGCGCCCTGCTGCTGATCACCGGCTGCGGTGCCGCCGACATGACCAAGCAGGCCTCGCCCTTCGCCAACGCCCAGGGCGCCAAGTCGGTGACCCTGTCCGTCCAGTCCTGGGTCGGCGCGCAGGCCAACGTGGCCGTCGCCCAGTACCTCCTGGAGCACAAGCTCGGCTACCGCGTCGACACCGTCCAGGTCGACGAGGTCCCCGCGTGGGACGCGCTCAGCCAGGGCCGGGTCGACGCGATCCTGGAGGACTGGGGCCACCCCGACCAGGAACAGCGGTACGTCAAGGACAAGAAGACGATCACGCCGGGCGGCGGACTCGGGGTGACCGGGCACATCGGCTGGTACGTCCCGACGTACTTCGCCAAGCAGCACCCGGACGTCACCAACTGGAAGAACCTCAACAAGTACGCCTCGCAGCTGCGCACCGCCGAGAGCGGCGGCAAGGGCCAGCTGATGGACGGCTCCCCGTCCTACGTCACCAACGACCAGGCGCTGGTGAAGAACCTCGACCTGGACTACCAGGTGGTGTTCGCCGGTTCGGAGGCCGCCCAGATCACGCAGATGCGGCAGTTCGCCAAGGAGAAGAAGCCCTTCCTGACGTACTGGTACGCCCCGCAGTGGCTCTTCAAGAAGGTCCCCATGACCGAGGTGAAGCTGCCCGCCTACAAGGAGGGTTGCGACGCCGACCCGGCGAAGGTCGCCTGCGCCTATCCGCACACCCCGCTCCAGAAGTACCTCAACACGGACTTCGCCAAGTCCGGCGGCAAGGCGGCGGCCTTCCTGAAGAAGTTCAAGTGGACGACCGAGGACCAGAACGAGGTCTCCCTGATGATCGCCGACCAGAAGCTGACGCCCGAGGAGGCGGCGAAGAAGTGGGTGGACGGCCACGAGTCCACGTGGAAGGCGTGGCTGTCCTGAACTCCCTCAGGGCCGGAGGCTTTCGGCGGTCTCCCGCAGCTGCCGGGCAGCCCGGCGCTGGAGCCCCGGCCCGAACGTGACGCGAGTGGCCCCGAGTTCACCGAGTTCGGTGGGCGAGGGGCCGCCCTCGCCGTCCAGGTGCCCGAACACGTTGATCGGCCCCTGGATCCCGGACCGCAGCAAGGGCAGCACGCTCGCCGGGACGCCGATCGGGTACACGCACTCGGCGCCCGCGGCGACGTACAACGCGGCCCGCTCGATGGCCAGTTCGGCGGCCCGCTGGGGGTTGCCGTCACCGTGGGCGAAGGTGTCCACGCGGGCGTTGACGAACAACTGGTCCCCGGCCGCGTACCGCACCTCGGCGAGCCACTCGGCGTGCTCGCGCGGGTCCTGGAGGACACCCTGGTGGGAGTCCTCCAGGTTGCAGCCCACGGCCCCCGCCTCCAGCAGCCGCTCCACCAGCTCCTTCGGCGCCAGCCCGTACCCGCCCTCGACATCCGCCGACACGGGGATCTCCACAGCGCTGGAGATGCGCGCCACCGCGGCGAACATCTCGTCGGCCGGGGTGGACCCGTCCCGGTGGCCGAGCGAGGCCGCGATCCCCGCGCTGGGCGTGGCGAGCGCCGCGAACCCGGCCTCCTCGCACACCCGGGCACTGACCGCGTCCCAGGGACCGGGCAGCACGAGAGGATCGCCCGGGAGACGGTTCCGGTGCAGGGCGCGGAAGACGTCCACTTTCCTCACGGCGTGTAACCCCCCGGCGGGATACGGCGGCTGACCATCACCCGGTTCCAGTTGTTGATGGCGACGACCAGGCCGATGAGATGGGCGAGCCGGCCTTCGTCGAAGTGCCGGGCGGCTCTGGCATACACGGCATCCGGGACGAAGCCCTCCGTCAGGACGGTCACCGCCTCCGTCAGCGCGAGCGCGGCCCGCTCCCGCTCGTCGTAGACGCCCTCGGCCTCCTCCCAGGCGGCGAGCAGGTCCAGCTGTTGCTCACTCACCCCGTGCTTGCGGGCGATCGCGAGATGCATGTCCAGGCAGAACGCACAGTGGTTGAGCTGCGAGGCCCGGATGACGACGAGTTCGGCGAGGGCGGGGTCGCCGAGCCCCTTCTTCGCGGCGGCGCTGAGCACGGACAGGGCCCGTCCGACTTCAGGGTCGAGAACGTCCGTACGACTCACCGGTGCTTCGCCGCCTCGTAGTGGCCCGGGACCACACGGCAGGTCACGCCGAACCGGTTCCACGCGTTGATCACCGTGATCGCGGCGATCAGCTGGGCCAGCTCGGCCTCCTGGAAGTGCTTGGCCGCGTGGTCGTACACCTCGTCCGGCACGAAGCCGTCGGTGAGAACGGTGACCGCGTCGGTCAGTTCGAGGGCCGCGGCCTCCTTCTCCGTGTAGAAGTGCCGCGACTCCTCCCACGCGCCGAGTTGGATGATCCGCTCGACGCTCTCACCGGCAGCGAGGGCGTCCTTGGAGTGCATGTCGAGACAGAACGCGCAGTGGTTGAGCTGCGAGGCGCGGATCTTCACGAGCTCCAGCAGCCTCGGGTCCAGGCCCTGCCGGGCGGCCGTGTCGAGCCGGAGCATTGCCTTGTAGACCTCGGGGGCGTGCTGGGCCCAGGCGAGGCGGGGGGCGTGTTCGGGGGCGTGAGGGGCGGTTTCGGCTGTGGTCATGCCTCGACCCTAGAAGCCAGGCAGCCCAGGAGTATGGTCCACTTTCATGGCGAAACCCTGGGCCACTTTCGGCGTCGACCTGCATCTGGAACCCACCGGACCCGGCATCCGACGGGGCCTCACCGACGCCCTCCGCGAGGCCGTCCGCACCGGCCGCCTCGCCCCCGGCACCCGCCTGCCCTCCTCCCGCTCCCTCGCCACCGACCTGGGCATCGCCCGCAACACGGTCGCGGACGCCTACGCCGACCTGGTCGCGGAGGGCTGGCTCACGGCACGCCAGGGCTCGGGAACACGGGTGGCGGAACGGACGATCACACCGGGGGCGGGGGCGGGGGCGGGGGCTGATGGCGACGGTCGTGGTGCCTTCGTGGCAGGCTCCGGTGCGTCTGCTGGGCGTCCTGGCGTTTCGGCCGCGGGTTCCGGTGTGTCTGGCGGCCGTCGGGGTGCGTCTGCCGGGGGTGGTGGTGCGTTGGCCGGCCGTCCTGGGGGTTCTGGGTCAGGTGGTGGTGTGTCTGGCGGCCGTCGTGGTGCGTCTGCCGGGGGCGGTGGTGTGTCTGGCGGCCGTCGTGGTGCCTCTGCCGGGGACGGTGGTGCGTCTGCCGGCCGTCGTGGTGCGTCTGCCGCGGGCGCCGGTGCCTCCGCCGGCTACCCCGGTGCCTCCGTCGGCCACCCCGATGCCCCTGCTACTCGCCTCGGCGTCTCCGGCCCGCCGTCTGTCTCTGCCGCCCACCCAGGAGTGTCCGGCGTGTCCCCGGCCATAGGCTCCCGCTCCCGCCCCGGCACGTCCGGTCTGTCGCCCGCGGCCGCAGGCGGTCGTACGTCAGGCCTGCCGCCCGCGTCCGCCCCGCGTCGGGCCCCCGGCCTCCCGCCCTCGCCCGCACCCCGGCCCACCTACAACCTGATCCCCGGCACCCCGGACCTCGCCTCCTTCCCCCGCACCCAGTGGCTCAAGGCGGCCCGCCGTGCCCTCGCCATCGCACCCCACCAGGCTCTCGACTACGGCGATCCCCGCGGCCGGGTCGAACTGCGCACCGCCCTCGCCGGCTACCTCTCCCGCGCCCGCGGGGTACGCGCCGACCCCGAACGCATCCTGGTCTGCGCCGGGTTCTCGCAGAGCCTGCGCATCCTCGGCGCGGTGCTGCGGGCTCGCGGTGCGCGCACGGTCGCCGTGGAGTCGTACGGCCTCGACGTGCACTGGAACCTGCTCGCGGACACCGGCCTGCGAACCATCCCGCTGCCGTTCGACGAACGCGGCACGGACCCCGGGGAGTTGGCCGACCAGGACGCGGTCCTGCTCACCCCCGCCCACCAGTTCCCGATGGGCGGCACCCTGCACCGCGACCGGCGGGCGGCCGTCGTCGAGTGGGCGCGTCGCACCGGCGGACTGGTCATAGAGGACGACTACGACGGCGAGTTCCGCTACGACCGCCAGCCCGTCGGCGCCCTCCAGGGCCTGGACCCCGACCACGTCGTCTACGCGGGCACGGCCAGCAAGTCCCTCGCCCCCGGCCTCCGGCTGGCCTGGCTGGTGCTGCCGCCTGACCTGATGCAGGAGGTGCTCAGCGCCAAGGGCGGCATCGACACCTGCGGGACCCTGGACCAGCTCACCCTCGCCGAGTTCCTCACCTCCGGCGCCTACGACCGTCATGTACGCGCCGCCCGGCTGCGGTACCGCCGCCGCCGCGACGCGTTGGTGGCCGAACTCGCCCGGCGTGCCCCGCGCGTCCACGCCACCGGGATCGCGGCGGGCCTGCACGTGGTGCTGCGGCTGCCGCCGGGCACCGAGCAGTCGACACTGCGGGCGGCCGCCTGGCAGAGCCTCGCCGTGCACGGACTGCACCGCTACCAGCACCCGGAGGCGACGGTCGAGCGGCACGACGCGCTCGTCGTGGGCTACGGCACCCCTCCCGACCACGCCTGGTCGGGAGCGCTGGAAGCGCTGTGCGCGGTGTTGCCCGAATAACGCGAACTGATTGCACAGTTCGCCATTCCCGAATCCGATGGCACGGATAGAGTCGCCGCATGAGTGATAGCGCATCCATATCCCGTGTGGCCCTGAAGAAAATCACCCCCGACGTGTCCGCGGCGATGGGCTCCCTGCACGCCGCCGCAGTTTCCGCGGCCCAGGACGCCAAGGTCGAACCGGAACTCCTGGAACTGATCCGAATTCGTGCCTCGCAGATCAACGGCTGTGCGTTCTGCATCGACATGCACACCAAGGACGCCCGCGCGACCGGCGAGACCGAGCAGCGTGTCTACGCCCTGAACGCCTGGCGGGAGACCCCCTTCTTCACCGCACGCGAGCGCGCCGCACTGGCGTTGACCGAGGCCGTGACCCTGGTCCACGACGGACATGTGCCGGACCCGGTCTACGCCGAGGCCGCGGAGGTCTTCGACGAGCAGCAGATCGCCGCGCTGATCTGGGCGGCCACCGTCATCAACGCGTACAACCGGATCGCCATCGCCACACGGATGGTTCCGGGGGGTTATCAGCCGACTCAGAAATAACGCCGAACACGGGCATCGGGAATTAACGCCGATGCCCGTCACCGATGCCCGTCCTTCTCCGGACCCGCTATTTTTCCGGCAGCGGCTCCATGATGTCGTCCAGCCACGCCCGCCATTCCGGGGCGCGTTCCGCCGGTGCCGCTTTGAGCGGCCCGCCGGTCCACTCCGTCACCGGCCGGATTCCGTGCAGCGCGTTCACCAGCCACACCTCACGGCCGTCCAGCTCGGGGAGGGTTCGTTCGCGGTGGGCGATCCGGACGCCCGTGTGCAGGGCGCGTTCCTGGATCAGGGCGACAGTCACCCCTGGCAGGACCGGCAGCCGGGGCGACGGCAGGCACAAGGTGTCGTCCTCCCACCACAGCACGCTGGCCGTGGCCGTCTCCAGCACGACCCCCGTGGGGTCGACGAGCACCGCCTCGTCCGCGCCGTCGACGGAGGCCCGGGTGCGGACGGCGGCCAGGACGTCAAGGTCCGGCCCTTTTCGGCGGGGCACGGTCCGCGGATCGGCCTGACCCGCGGCCAGGACCCGGACCTCCGTCCCGAGCGGGGGCGCGGGCCGCAGCCGCAGCCGCACATGACGGGTCGTGAGCTCGACCCGCGGGAACCACTCACCCCTGCGGGGCAGCACGTCCGTCATGGCCTGCCAGAACTCCAGCATCCGGTACGACGGCGGCCCCGCGCACTCGCCGCAGGACCGTACGAAGCGCTCCCGGTGCCGTTCCAGGCCACGCACCCTGCCGTCGTGCACCAACCAGGAGTCCGCGACGAGCAGCGGCCCCTCGGCCGCCGTCCCCTCGACGGGCCGCAGCCCGGCGGCCGGCGACCATGCCCACACTCCCTCCGCCACTGCCGGTCGTGTCATGGCCGTACCTCTCCCACCGCCGCTTCCGCCACGGCCGCTCCTCCCGAAGTGCTCAGTACTTTCCGCCCGCCACCGCCGGCGCCCCGCCCCGGGGCCCGTACGGCGCGTGCTCCAGCCACGATCCACAGGACGGCAGGACCGGCGCAAGTGCCGCCGCCACGCGCTGCCGCAGCCGTACCGTCCGGCGCCGGGGCCGCAGATGGGCCAGCGCGGCACCGGCCGCGGAACTGTTGAACAGCGCCGCGGACCGTCGTACGCCGGCGAAGTCCTCGACCGTCCCACCGGCGATGGCCTCCGCCGCGGCCGCCGCGTCCGCGATGCCGCTGTTCATGCCCCGCGCCCCGAACGGCGGGAAGAGATGCGCCGCCTCCCCGACGAGCAGCACCCGCCGGTGCGGGTCGGTGAACGAGGCGGCCACCTTGCGCAGGAAGCGGTACGTCGACACCCACAGGACCTGCTCGTCGTACCCCTCGCCCACGACCGCCGGCAGCCATCGCCGTACCGCCTCCTCGGTCCCGAACTCCTCCTCCCGGTCGTCGGCCCGGCACTGGAGGTCGACCTGGAAGCCCCCGGTGAACGGCACCCGCATCACACTGCGGCCGTCGACGCCCGGATGCTCGTAGTGGAAGACCCGCTCCAGCGGCAGTTCGGCACCGGGGAGGTCGGCCACGTCGACGACCACATGGAAACCCTCGCCCCGCTCGCCCTCCAGGGCGATTCCCAGAGCGTCCCGGACGGTGGACCGGGCACCGTCCGCCGCCACGGCGTACGCGCAGCTCCACTCCCGGCCGTCCCCACAGCTCAGATGGACGCCGGTGGCCGTGGTGCGGACGTCCAGCACGCGCGCGTCCCACACGAACTCCACGCCCGCCCGCTCGCACGCCGTCCGCAGAAAGCGCTCGGTGTCCACCTGGCGCAGGCTGGTGAAGGGCGGCGGGCCCTCACGCGGCGGATGGGTGCGGGAGTACACCTCGCGCCCCCGGTACAGGGTCCGCCGGGTCTGCCAGGTCCGCCCGTACGAGGTGATCTCCTCGGCCAGCCCCGGCTGCATCCCGTCGAGCAGCGCCAGGGTCTCGCGGTGCACGAACAGGGCCCGGCTGCCGGGTCGTTCACGGTCCTCCGGATCCGCCTCCAGGAGCACCACCGGCAGTCCGCGCGCCCGTAGCGCGAGCGCCGCCGACAGGCCCACGGGCCCGGCGCCGACCACCACGACCGGTGTCACGCGCGCGCACCCTCCGCCAGCATCCGGGTGATCTCGACCCGCTTCACCTTCCAGGTCGCGGTCATCGGCAGCTCCTCGAACCGCCACTGCCGCGGCTCGGCCATCGCCGGCAGATCGGCCGTCGCCTCCCGCCAGCGCTCGGGGTCCAACGGCTGTTCCCCGCGCACGCACACCACCGGCACCGGCTCCCGGTCCGCGCCGGGCACGATGACCACCTCACGCAGCTCCTCCAGCCGCTCCATCAGGGTGTCCTCGACCTCCAGATTGCTGTGCACGGAGTCGATCTGGTCGATCTCCCGGTCGATCAGGTGCAGACCGCCGAGCCGGCCGCGGTAGCCCATGTCGCCCATCTCCCACCAGCCGTCGTTGAGCTGACGGTCGTAGCGGTCCTGCATGCCGAGATAGGTGAGGATGCGGCCTCGGGTCCGGGCCTCGATCCGCCCGGACCGCCCCGGCGCGACCGGCCGGCCGTCCGGTCCGGTGACCCGCACCCGGGTGAAGCCCGGTATCCCGATCCCGACCCGCCGCCCGTCCGCGCGGGCCGCACTGCGCCGCGTGAACCACTGGAAGGCGACCGGTCCCGTCTCGCTCTGCCCGTACAGCTGGATCAGCCAGGGCGTTCGGCGCTTCGAGGCGTCCAGCAGCCGCCGTACCGTGCGCGGATGGATCGCGTCGAACGTCGAGCCGTACGACCGCACCCGCGACAGGGGAGCGCCGGGCGCGTCGGCCAACTCCTCCCACAGCACGAAGGTGTTGGGGTGCGTCTCCACGATGCCGGGCCGGTGCCGGGTGAGCAGCGGTCCCACAGCGGCCGGGTCCGGGTCGGTGATCAGCACCAGCGGGCTGCCGAAGTGCAGCAGGACTCCGAGCAGATGGTAGAAGCGCGAGTGCACGAACGACATGTGCAGCGCCGCCGTCTCCCCGCGCGTCGGCCAGCCCATCGCCTTCTGCGGCACGAGCCGGTTCCACATGGTGTTCGCGCAGTGCACGGCCAGCTTGGGCAGCCCGGTGGTGCCCGAACTGTGGGTGATCAGCGCCGGTTCGCGAGGGTGCAGGCGGACGGGCACCGGAGGCTCGGCGCCCGCGTACTTCCCCAGGCTCTCGGCCCCCGGAGTGTCGTCGTCCACGGAGAGGACCTGCCGCACCCGGAGCCCGACACCCTTGAGCGGCCCGTCCATCTTGGTCCGGTCGGTCACCAGCCACGGCTGCCTGAGCCGCTCGATCAGCTCCCCGACCACCTCACCGGCCAGGCCCGGGGAGAGCAGCACCGGCACGGCGCCGATACGGGAGACCGCGCAGGTCAGCAGCACGATGTCGACGTTGTCCGTCTTGTGCACCACCACCTGCTCCGAGGGCCGTACCCCGGCCTCCCACAGCCGCCCCGACAGCTCCTCGACGGCCTCCGCCAGCGCCGTGTAGGTGAGGTCGACACCGAGAGCGGGGTGGGTGTCCAGGGGCCGGTCCAGGGTGACGAAGACGGCGCCGTGCCGCTCGGCCGCCCGGCGGAAGACGGGGCCCAGGTAGAACCCCCGGTCGGTGAAGGGAGGCTGCTGCTCTCGCATGGGGCCGTTCCTCTCTGCGGTGCTTCTGTGGGGCTTGTGCGGGGCTTCTGCGGTGCTTTCGGCTGTGGTCACCAGGCACCCTGGCGGACCAGATGGCGGCGGAGCTTGCCGGTCGGGGTGCGGGGGAGGGACGGGACGAGGCTCACGCTTCTGGGCACCTTGAAGGCGGCCAGATGTTCGCGGGCCAGCCGGAGGAGGTCCTCCTGAAGGCCCTGGAGGTCGGCGCCCTTCGCGTCGGCGGGTACGACGAAGGCGCGCAGCCGGCCGACGCCGGTGCCGTCGGTGACGGCCACGACCGCGACCTCCTTCACCGTCGGATGGGTCCGCAGGACGGCCTCCACCTCCAGCGGGGAGACGGTGATGCCGCCGACCATCTCCATGTCGTCGGCGCGGCCCAGATGCCGGTAGGTGCCGTCGGGTTCGCGGACCGCCCGGTCGTGGGTGGCCAGCCAGCCGCGGACCAGGGTGCGCTCGGTCTCCTCGGGCCGGTTCAGATAGCCCGGGGTCACCGTCGGCCCGCGCACCCACAGCTCACCCTCCACACCGTCCTGGACCGGCCGCCCGGCGCGGTCGCGCACCTCCACCTCGAAGCCGGGGACGGGGCGGCCGACGGTGCCCGGGGTGTGGTGGTCGAAGCTGTTGGCGCAGAAGGCGTGACCGGCCTCGGTGGAGCCGATCTGCTCCAGCACCGGCGCGCCGAGCAACTCCGTGACCCGCCGCCCCAGCTCCTGCGGCAGCCCCTCACCGGCCGACACCGCGGCCCGCACCGAGGCGAAACACCCCTCGTGCCCGCTGCCCCGGTCGGCCACCAGCGCGGCGTACGCCGACGGCACCGAGTAGAGCAGCGTCACCCGGTGCCGGACCACCAGCTCGTCCACGGCCGCCGGGGTCGGACGCCGGTCCACCAGGACGGCGGAGGAACCGGAGAACAGCGGGAAGACGAACGCGTTCCCGAAGCCGTAGGCGAAGTACAGCTTCGACACCGACAGGGTCACGTCCTCCCCGGTGATCCGCAGCAGCCGCCGGCCGATCAGGTCGTGGTACGCCTTCGGATCGCCGTGCGTGTGCACGACCCCCTTGGGACGGCCCGTGGTGCCCGACGTGTACTGCACGTACAACGGCGCGTGCGCGTCCACCGGATGAGCGGGCGCCGGTGCGGTGGAGGCGGTGAGCGCGAGCAGCTGGTCCGCGCCGAGGCGGGCCCGGTCGGCGAACCGGTCATCGAGCCCCGGCCCCGTCACACACAGCTCGGCTCCGCTGTCCGCGGCCATGAACGCGTGGTCCGCCGCTGGGAGTTCGGGGTTGACGAGGACGGCGACGGCCCCGAGCCGTGCGACGGCGAGGAACGTCGTGACCCAGGCGATCCCGTCCGGCAACGCCAGCACCACCCGGTTCCCCGCCGTCGTGCCGTGCCCGGCGAGCACCCCGGCCGCCCGGGCGGCGAGGGCGTGTACCTCACCGTGGGTCCAGGTCCGATGGCCCTCGTGGAAGGCGGGCCGACCCTCCCAACCGCGCCGCTCGGCGAGGTCGGTGAGCTGGGCGGCGAGGTTCCCGGGGGCGTCGAAGCCGGCCGGCGACAGCACGGTCTGCGCAGTGGTCATCGAACCGGCTCCTCGGTGGCCGTGTGTCCCCCGCGGGCGTCGGCGCGGACCACCGTGTGCTGCCGCTGCTCCGCCATCCGGTCCGCGGTGTACAGGTGCAGGGCCTTCATCTGGGCCGCCGTCTTCAGCAGCATCTCGTCGTACTCGGCGACCGGATCGGAGTCGAGGACGATCGCGCCCCCGGCGCCCAGATGCATCAGCCCGTCGGCGAACACGGCCGTCCGGATCACGATGTTGAGATCCGCGCCCCCGCTGCACCCCAGGTAGCCGAGGGCACCGGAGTAGACACCGCGGGCCTCGGTCTCCAGGGAGTCGATGATCTCCATCGTGCGCAGCTTCGGCGCCCCGGTCATCGAGCCGCCGGGGAAGCAGGCCCGTACACAGTCCACCGCCCGGATGCCCTCCCGCAGCCGCCCCTCCACGGTGGACACGAGCTGGTGCACGGTCGCGTACGTCTCCGTGGCCATCAGCCGGGTCACCCGCACCGACCCGGTCCGGCACACCCGCCCCAGGTCGTTGCGGAGCAGGTCGACGATCATCAGGTTCTCGGCGCGCGTCTTGGCGTCCGCGGCCAGCGCGTCCCGGAGCCGGGCGTCCTCCTCCGGACCGGCACCGCGCGGCGCCGTGCCCTTGATGGGCCGGGCCTCGGCGACCCCGTCCCGGGTGATCCGCAGGAACCGCTCGGGCGAGGACCCGGCCACGTCGACGTCCCCGAACCTCAAGAACGCCGCGTAGGGCGCCGGGTTGACCCGCCGCAGCACCCGGTAGAACTCGTACGCGTCCGGCGGGGCGGGTAACCGGGCCGCGTTCGTCAGACAGACCTCGTAGCTCGTGCCCGCCCGCAGCTCCCGCGCGCAGGACTCGATGTCGGCGAGATACGCCGCCCGGTCCCGCACCAGCCACGGCTCGGCCGCGCCGAGGTCTTGCTCGGCCTGCGCCGCCGGTTCGGGCGCCGCTGTCGGATCCGGCTCGGTGGCGACGAAGGTCAGCTGGGCCAGCGCACCCTCCAGCCAGTCCTCGGCCTCCCGCGCGGCCTGCGGGGTGTCCTCGGCCAGACAGACCGCGTAGGTGAACCGCTTGAGATGGTCCACGGCGATCAGTCGGTCGGCGAACAGCCAGCAGGCGTCCGGGACTTCGGAGGTGTGCCGGTTCGGTGAGCCGCAGTCTGCCTTCGTCTCGTAGCCGAAGTAGCCGACATAGCCCCCGGTGAAGTCGAAGGGCAGCCCTCCGCCGTCCACCCGACGACTTGTCAACTGCCGTCCGAGGTAGTCGAAGACGCTCGCCGCGACCTTCCGCGGCGGCCGCCCGGCCCGCTCGATCTCGCACCGGCCGCTCTCGACGTCGTACCGGACGAACTCCGCCAGCGGCCCACTGTCGTCGCCGAAGAACGAGAACCGCGACCGCCCCTCCTCGACCAGTGCGCTGTCCAGCCAGAACGCCCGTCTCGACGCCGCGTACATCCGGGTGAAGGCGGCCTCCGTGTCGACCGCGCCGGCGATGCGCCGGGTGTGCAGACGGTAGGCGGGGGCGGCCCGCCGGGGACGCGGCACGACCGGCGCGGACCGGGGGAGCGGCACCTCGTGCGGGGGCACGGCGGTGTTCTTCGTCCGCTGCTTGCGCGCCCGTTCCGCGGTGAGATTGCGGAAGTTGACGAGCATGCGGTGTCCGTAGTCGGTGAGCACGGACTCCGGATGGAACTGCACGCCCCACAGCGGCCGGCTGCGGTGTCTGAGCCCCATCAGCACGCCGTCCTCGGCCCAGGCGGTGGCCTCCAGCGTCCTGGGGAGCGGCTCGGACACGGCCAGTGAGTGGTAGCGGACCGCGGTGAAGTCCTGCGGCAGACCCCGGAACAGATCCCGTCCGTCATGCCGGACCGTCGACAGATGTCCGTGCCGCGGCTCCGGGGCGGGCTCCACCCGGCCGCCCTCCCCGAGCGCGATGCCCTGGTGCCCCAGACACACGCCCAGGACGGGGATCGAAGACCCGGTGAGCACGGCGGCACTCAGTCCGAAGTCGCGCGGTTCGGCCGGGTGCCCGGGCCCGGGCGACACCACGACATTGTCGAACTTCGCCAGGTATTCCCCGAGATCGGGAATCGCGTCGACCGCGTCATTGAGGACCACGACCGGTTCCTCGCCGTTGACCTCGGCGATCAGCTGGAACAGGTTGTACGTGTACGAGTCGTAATTGTCGATGAGCAGGGTCTTCACCCGCCCACCTCCCTCGGTTCGTGCCGGACCTACGCGGTCCGTCTTTTGTGCCGTCCGCGGAGGGCCTGGAGCGGCGGATACAGCCATTTCCTGAAGAAACGCTGGAGCCGGGGCATGAGAATCCACGTGACGAGAGCCGTCACACACAGGCACAACAGCAATGTGCGGACGAGCGGATTGAGTCCGCCGAGATAAGGAAGAACGATCAGATTGAACAGGAGCACCGGCGGAAAAACCGCGCTCATGTTCACGAACCACAGCTTCCATTTCGCCGGTGGGGCAGGCGCCTTCGGCGTCGAGGTCTGGGAGTCGAACCACACCTTGGAGCCCCGCACGCTCCTGCGCTCCGTCTGCCGGGCGAAGCCCACCGCCTCGACCTCCCACTGTGTCCGGGCGGTCGAATCCTCCCAGGCCCGGGCCGTTCCCTCGCTGGCGAAGCGATAGACCACATGCCACTCCGCCTCTCGGTCGACAAGGACGCCACCCCCCAGGAAGCCCGGCTGCCGCGAACTCGCGGCCAGCATGGCCCACCCCCACGAGTGGAAGTCGGCCTCACGGCCCGACACCACGTGATAGGCCACGGTGATGGTGACGGGATTACTGCTCACGCCACCCAGTACGCAGTGCCTTCACATCACGTTCAAATATTCAACGACGTTTTTCCGGCTGTCCGGATCGTGACTCTTTATCGGGCTTTCGGTGAGCATGGCTGATTCTGTCGAGCTGCACCGGAATCAACTTCACGAAATTCAAGAAAGTGATCACGTGGCCGGATTTTCCGGCGCCTCCCCGAACCGGGCCAGCGCCAACGCCCCCGCGACAGCCACGGCGAAACCCAGCACCGCCACCCACGCCAGCCCGTCCCGCGTACGGTCCCCCAGCCACACCACCCCCACCAAAGCGGGCCCGATGGTCTCCCCGATCACCATGCCGGCGGTCGCCGTGGTCACCGACCCCCGCTGCAACGCCGAGGTCAGCGACAGAAAGGCCGCGCCACCACCCACCAGGAGGGCGTAGGCCGCCGGATCGGCCACCAGGTCGGACAGGGCGAGCGAGTCGATCAGCCGCACCGCCACCTCGACCACCCCGAACCCGAACCCGGCCCCCAGTCCGAGCGCCAACGCCCGCCCCCGCTCCGGCAGTCGCCCGCCCAGCAGCGCCAACCCCAGCACGGCCAGAGCCGTCCCGAGCATCACGTACCCCAGCGCCGCGGGCCCGCCCCGGTCGCCCTCCGTCCCGGACGCGATCCCGAGCAGCGCCATCCCCGCGCACACCACCCCGACCGCGCCCCACTCGCTCCGGCTCAGCCGCACCCGCAGCAGCCGCGCGGAGACCACCGCCGTCACCGCGAGGCTCGACGCGAGCGCCGCGCCGACCGCGTAGATCGGAACCGATCGCAACGCCGCGATCTGCAGCACAAACCCCAGCCCATCCAGCGCCAGCCCCGCCAGAAACCGCCACTGCCGCACCGCCCGCAGGAGCAGCGTCACCGCGAACGCCGACCCCCCGTCATCCCCGCCCGCATCCGCCGTCCGCGCGGCCATCGCCTGCAGCACGGTGGCCGTTCCGAAGCAGACCGAGGCGCCCAGGGCGCACACCATTCCAAAGAACACAAAGTGACCTTAGGGGAGGCTGTGAGGAGCGGGCTGCGTTCGGACAAGCTCTTACTGATCTCTAAGCCGTCCGCCGGCCATGTGCACACCAGGCCCATGGCCTGACCAACGGGGAGACATGAAGTCGGGCACCTCGCTCAACGAGGGCCGGTGATGGGGTGCCCGGCCGGGACCGATCGGCGAGGCGGGTGAGGGGCGGACCCGCGAGGCGGCGAGGGGCCACCGGCGACGTGTCGGCTGTCGTCCGGCGATGCAGGTGAGGGCGGACCGGCGAGGCGCTGGCGGGGTTGAGTCGTCGAGAGCGTCCAGCGGGCCGCGCGGGTGGGGATTTCCCCGCGAGCGGAGGGGAGTTGGCGAAAGCCGTGCCGCTCAGGCGTCCCTGCGCGCCAGGTCCGCAGGGCGGGACGAGTGCTGCCGCGTCAGTGATCCCGGTCCCGAGGACATGACCGTTCGCACTCGCCAAAAACGCGTTGTCGTACCCAGCCCGGCCGCGTTACGTTCCTCGCACTCTGACGCACACGCTCTCTTGAACCATCGCCGCAGAACGGGAGCAGGCCTGCGCACAGCGCGCGGTGCCACGGAGGGGCGGCAAGGGATCCGGCCGACCGGCGGGTCCCGTACGCCCTCCGGAGGACTCTCCCATGAACATCGGCCTCGGCCTGCCCATCGACGACCCCGCCCAGCTGCTCACCTGGGCCCGGCGCGCCGACGCGGGCCCCTTCAGCACTCTCGGTCTGCTCGACCGCCTCGTCTACGACAACCCCGAGCCCCTCGTCACCCTCGCGGCCCTCGCAGGCGCCACTGCCCGCATCCGCGTCCAGACCGAGGTGCTGATCGCGCCACTCCACAACACCGCCCTGCTCGCCAAACAGACCGCCACCCTGGACAGTCTCTCGGGCGGCCGCTTCACGCTCGGCATCGGCGTCGGAGGCCGGGAGGACGACTGCCTGGCCGCCGGGATCGACCTCCACCGTCGAGGCCGCCGCCTCGACGAGCAGATGACGCTGCTGCGCCGCGCATGGTCCGGAGAGCCCTACGGCGAAGGTGTCGGCCCCATCGGCCCCACCCCCATGACCCCCGGTGGCCCGGAGGTGCTGTTCGGCGGCTTCGCTCCCGCCGCCCTCGAACGGGTCGGCCGCTTCGGCGACGGCTTCCTCGGCGCCGCCCTGCCGCCGTCCTTCATGTCCAACCTGTTCCGCGCCGCCACCACGGCCTGGCAGAAGCACGACCGACCCGGCCGCCCCCGCCTCGTCGCCCAGGCGAACGTCGCTCTCGGCCCGGACACCACCCTGGACCTGGCCCGCCGCAACCTCCGCGACTACTACGCCTTCAGCGGCCACGTCGAGTACATGGAGGCGGGCCTGCTCACCACCCCGCGCCAGATCCGCGAGGCCGCCGACGCCTACTTCGGCATCGGCGCCGACGAGGTGGTGCTCTACTGCTGGGCCCCGGACGCCGACCAGATCGACCGCCTCGCCGACGTGCTCTTCTGACGTCGTCCACCGCCACGGCTTCGGGGCCCGGAACCCGCGACCGGGCCCCGAAGCCGTCGCTCGCATGGTGGACGCCGCGCCGAGGCCCCACGACGTGCCCGGTAGGCTGGCCGACAGGCCGTGACTGGCGCGCTGGGATGGGACGGACCATCGGGGAGCGGCCTGTGAGTGACCAAGTGCCGTGCGCCTGGGCCGAACCGTGATCCGTGACCGCTTCAAGCCACGCAGCCCGGAGGCCGCCATGTCAGAGCAGCAGCCCCTGTCCACCGAGTCCACGGCCTTCCGCGCCGCCCTCGACGTGATCCGCGCCGTCGAGCCGCGCGTCGCCGACGCGATCGGCCAGGAGGTCGCCGACCAGCGCGAGATGCTCAAGCTGATCGCCTCCGAGAACTACGCCTCCCCGGCCACCCTCCTCGCGATGGGCAACTGGTTCAGCGACAAGTACGCCGAGGGCACCATCGGCCGCCGCTTCTACGCCGGCTGCCGCAACGTCGACACCGTCGAGTCCCTGGCCGCCGAGCACGCCAAGGAGCTCTTCGGCGCCCGCCACGCCTACGTCCAGCCGCACTCAGGCATCGACGCCAACCTCGTCGCCTTCTGGTCCGTCCTCGCCCAGCGTGTCGAGGTGCCCGCCCTGGAGAAGGCCGGCGTCCGTCAGGTCAACGACCTCTCCGACGCCGACTGGGCCGAGCTCCGCCAGGCCTTCGGCAACCAGCGCATGCTCGGCATGTCCCTGGACGCCGGCGGCCACCTCACCCACGGCTTCCGCCCGAACATCTCCGGCAAGATGTTCGACCAGCGCTCCTACGGCACCGACCCCGCCACCGGCCTCGTCGACTACGAGGCCCTGCGCGCCTCGGCCCGCGACTTCAAGCCGCTGATCATCGTCGCCGGCTACTCGGCCTACCCGCGTCTGGTGAACTTCCGGATCATGCGTGAGATCGCCGACGAGGTCGGCGCCACGCTCATGGTCGACATGGCACACTTCGCCGGCCTCGTTGCCGGCAAGGTCCTCACCGGCGACTTCGACCCGGTCCCGCACGCCCAGATCGTCACCACCACCACCCACAAGTCCCTGCGCGGCCCGCGCGGCGGCATGGTGCTGTGCGACGACTCCCTCAAGGACCAGGTCGACCGGGGCTGCCCGATGGTCCTCGGCGGTCCGCTCCCGCACGTCATGGCCGCCAAGGCCGTCGCCCTCGCCGAGGCCCGTCAGCCCTCCTTCCAGGACTACGCCCAGCGCATCGTCGACAACGCCCGCGCCCTGGCCGAGGGCCTGATGCGGCGCGGCGCCACCCTGGTCACCGGCGGCACCGACAACCACCTCAACCTGATCGACGTGGCCTCCTCCTACGGCCTCACCGGCCGCCAGGCCGAGGCCGCCCTGCTCGAGTCGGGCATCGTCACCAACCGCAACGCCATCCCGGCCGACCCCAACGGTGCCTGGTACACCTCCGGCATCCGCATCGGCACCCCCGCCCTGACCACCCGTGGTCTCGGCACCGCCGAGATGGACGAGGTCGCCGGCCTCATCGACCGCGTCCTCACCACCACGGAGTCCGGCACCACCAAGTCGGGCGCCCCCTCCAAGGCCCAGCACATCCTCGCCCCGAAGGTCGCGGACGAGATCTCCCACCGGGCCAGCGACCTCGTGGCCGGCTTCCCGCTGTACCCGGAGGTCGACCTCGGCTGAACCACCACCCAGGCGGTGCCGAGCGGCACATCACGCTCTTGAGTTGTCAAGGACCGATGACTCAGGTGGCGATTACAGATCGATGAGTTCCTGTCGTGGCGCTTCCCGCGGCGGTCCGGCTCCCGGCCGGGCCGCCGCGCGGCGTATCAGCCGAGTGCCGCCGGCCCCGACCGCGAACCCCACGGCAAGCCCCGGAAGCGCCCACCAGGCGCCGTGGCTCAGGCCCCCCGCTCCGTCACCGCCCTCAGTCCCGCGCTGCCCCTCCACGGCCCCGCCCACCAGCCCCGCCCGGTCAAGCTGATCGAAAACCGTCCGTGGCGCCCGATGCCAGCGGATGTCGTCGTCCTCCCTCTCCGGTGCCGGGTCCGAGCGCACCCATGGAGTGCCGTCCTCTGCCAGGAACAACTGATCCTGGCGCTCCACGGCCACGTCACCACCCGGCGCCGAGCCCGTCTGCGGCCAGCCACCGACACCCGTCAGCCCCCACACCACGGTGAGCCGTACCGGCGGATACCGGCCCTCCTCCCAGTCGCCCGACACCCGCTCCGTGCCTGTGTGCATCGGCTGCAGCAGCTGCCACAGGCGAGCGAAGTACGGCTCTGGGGATCGCACGACCTGCGTCCGGACAGAGCCGCCGGTGACGACCATCGCCAGGTCGGGCCTGTCCAGGCCCGACCCCCGTGTCGACAGCGTCACCGCGTCGGCCACCGGTGCTCCGAGCAGCGCCACAACCACCGACAGCGGTAAGAGCGCCGTGAGCGCCCGACGTGGCCCTGGCCGCAACCTCGTGTGTCTGCTCCCCACAGCCATCCCCCCTCGATCGACTCAGCCTCGCTTCCTCAAGCTCGTGGGCCCCCTCCTTCGTCACACATCGCGTAGTTCCTGCCGTGGTCCCGGCTCCCGGCGCAGGCGCTCCCATGGCATCCGCAGCGCGAACGGCCGCAGAACCAGAGCCAGTACGGCACCGGCCGCCAGACCCGGCAGCGCCCACCACCACTCGGTGCCGTCGTCCGCGGCCGAGGACGCGCGCACAGGCGCCGAGGTCGGCGAGACCTCCGCCGCACCGGGGTCCGGAGCCCCCGCGTCGATCTCCGGCTCCTGCCCGGGCGCCGGGAAGATGGCGTGGCCCTCGCCGGAGGCCTTGCCCATCACGCCCAAGTCGTTTAGCAGTGCACGCAATTGGGCGGGATTCTTGGTGGCGTGCCAGTGACCGTTCACCGAATCCGCCACGTTCTCCGTGGTGCGTATCCACACCTGGTCCGTGTCGGCCAGCGGGAAGATCTCGTCCAGTCGCCAAGGTGAGATGTCGTGTGCCATCCAAGTGACGTTGATCTGTCGGGCGGCGAGCAGATTCGCCTCGGGCGGCTTGGAGCGGGTGCCGACGCCGGGAGGGCCGAGCAATCGCTGCAACTCGCCATACTCCTCGTCGGAGTAGTAGAGCGACGACGTCTCCCCGCTCTCCGGCGAGACCACGAGCACGCTCGTCGGACCGCCGGCCGCCGCGGAGGGCGCACCCCACACCGTCAGAGCGAGCGCCGTGGCCAACGCGCCCAACCCCGCCGCCAGTTCACGGCATCGGCCCCTGCGACCGACCTCATGCCTCTCCATGTCAACCCCCAACAGACGATCCCTGTGCGGCCCGTCCGCGAGCCGCGTGTCACTTCTGGTACACCGCCCGGCCCGCCGGGGTTCCCACCCCACGCGCACTATTTCGAGGACTTCTCGGCACCCTGCCCCGCCGGGTCGCCGAGGGACTTCGCGATCTCCATCGCCCGCGCCTTCGACGCCACACCCTCCAGCCGCAGGGTCACCTCCGGCACATCCAGGACACCCGATCCGTGCATCCACAGCAGCGTCGGCCCGGCGGTCCGCTCCTCGCGGGTGAACCGGGAGCCGTCCGCCTCCACCAGCCAGAAACTCAGCAGGTGGGGCTGCGGAAACCACAGAGCCGTGTCATTGATCCCGCCGGGGTCCGAGGAATCCCCGCTCAGCGAAAGCCACTCCGGCTGCTCCCGCACACTCTTGGTGAAGCCGATGTCCAAGCGGGCCGGATACTCGTCCAGCCGGATGACGCCCCCGCCCTCCCGCCAGCACAGACTCACCAGAGACCGCCCCTGTGGCTCGGTCGCCACCGTCACCACCTCCGGGGCGCCGAGCGCCGTCGGCACCAGTGGCTCGAACCCGGCCCGCCGCTCGGCCTGCGCGAGCGACAGCGAGCGCCCGCAGCCGGGCACCTCGGCACCCGGCGAGGGCACCGCCGACGGGTCGTACCGCACCTCGACCCCGCCGAAGTCGAACCAGTCCAGGACCGCCGCCCGGACCGGGGGAGTGAGCGCGAGGACCGCCAGCAGCCCGCACAGGGTCGCGGTCAGCGAGCGCCACCGCGCCCGTGTCCACCGCCGCACCGCCCGCAGCCGCTCGGCGGGCCCTGGCGCCTCGGCCACCGGGACCGGCAGCCGCTCGGCGAGTATCCGCTCCAGCACCCGCTCCACCATCGACTCGGACCCACCCGCACCCGGCGCGTCCAGCGAACGCCCCAGCGCCCGCAGCTCCTCCGGCAACCGGGACGCCCGCTCACGCCCGCTCCCGTCGGCGCCCTCACCGTCGTAGGACTCACTCACGCTCTTCACCCCCTTCCCGAGGCTCGGCACCCGGCAGCAGCTTCTCCAGCTTGCGCAGGGCACGGTTCAGCCGGGACTTCACCGTCCCGCGAGGCCAGCCCAGCGCCTGGGCCGTCTCGGACTCGTCCATCTCCAGCAGATAGCGGTAGGTGACGACCAGACGGTGCTCCTCGCTCAGCTTCTCCAGCGCGGACCGCAGCGCGGTGCGGCGCTCTATCTCCACGGCCGCCACCGCCGGGTCCGCCGACTCCGGTATCAGCGGCTCGGCCTCCGCGAAGGCCGCCTCACGGCCCGCGAGCGTGCGCTGGCGCGCGGCCGTCCGCACTGTGTTCCTCGTCTCATTGGCCACGATCGACAGAAGCCACGGCTTGAACGCCGAGCCCTCCTTGAAGCGACCCAGCGCGCAGTAGGCCTTGACGAAGGCCTGCTGCACCACGTCCTCCGCGTCCGCCCCCGCCCCGAGCACGGCGGCCGCCCGCAGCGCGATGCCCGTATGGGCCCGCACCAGCTCCGCGTACGCCTCCGGGTCTCCGGCGCGTACGCGTGCGATCACCGCGGCCTCATCGACGATGCGGCCCCCCTCCCGCGTCCTCACACGATTGGTACACCGCCCGAACCGAATCGGTTCCCACCCGTGGCACATCTGTTTCCGACTGGTTCCGGATCGGCCCCCGACACCTGAGAGAATGGTGAACATGGCCTCTGATCGACCCCGCGTGCTCTCCGGAATCCAGCCCACCGCAGGCTCGTTCCACCTCGGCAACTACCTCGGCGCCGTCCGCCAGTGGGTGGCTCTGCAGGAGTCCCACGACGCGTTCTACATGGTCGTCGACCTGCACGCGATCACGGTTCCGCAGGACCCGAAGGAGCTCACGGCCAACACCCGCCTGGCCGCCGCCCAGCTCCTCGCCGCCGGTCTCGACCCGGAGCGCTGCACGCTCTTCGTCCAGAGCCACGTCCCCGAGCACGCGCAGCTCGCCTGGGTCATGAACTGCCTCACCGGCTTCGGCGAGGCCTCCCGCATGACCCAGTTCAAGGACAAGTCCGCCCGCCAGGGCGCCGACACCGCGAGCGTCGGCCTGTTCACGTACCCGATCCTCCAGGTCGCCGACATCCTGCTCTACCAGGCCCACGAGGTCCCGGTGGGCGAGGACCAGCGGCAGCACGTCGAGCTGACCCGTGACCTCGCCACGCGCTTCAACGGCCGTTTCGGCGAGACCTTCACGATCCCGAAGCCGTACATCCTCAAGGAGACGGCGAAGATCTACGACCTCCAGGACCCGTCGATCAAGATGAGCAAGTCGGCGTCCACGCCGAAGGGCCTCATCAACCTCCTCGACGACCCGAAGGCCACCGCCAAGAAGGTCAAGAGCGCGGTCACCGACACCGACACCGTGGTCCGCTACGACGTGGTGAACAAGCCGGGCGTCAGCAACCTGCTCACCATCTACTCGACGCTCACCGGCACGAGCATCACCGAGCTGGAGCAGCAGTACGAGGGCAAGCTCTACGGCGCGCTCAAGACGGACCTCGCCGAGGTCGTCGTCGACTTCGTGACGCCCTTCCGGGAGCGCGCCCAGCAGTACCTGGACGACCCGGAGACGCTGGACTCGATCCTGGCCAAGGGCGCGGAGAAGGCCCGCGCGGTCGCCGCGGAGACCCTCTCCCAGGCCTACGAGAGGGTGGGTTTCCTGCCCGCCAAGCACTGAGTCACCGGCACCTCCCGTCGGCGCCGACCGCCGGGGCGTACCACCGCACACCAGCAACACCGGGCAGAGCGCTGCACATCACTACGCCTGCGCCTGCCCACAGCACAGCCGTGGCCGTACAGTCGATAGCCGGACGGCCGGGAACGAATCCGACAGGACGACAGGGACGAACAGGAGACGACGTGGGGACCGTAACGATCGGCGTGTCGATCGCGGTCCCGGAGCCTCACGGCAGCCTGCTCCAGGAGCGGCGCACGGGCTTCGGCGACGCCGCTGCTCACGGCATCCCCACCCATGTCACCCTGCTGCCGCCGACGGAGGTCGAGGACACCGCGCTGCCCGCCATCGAGGCGCACCTCACCGAGGTCGCCGCGGCGGGCCGGCCCTTCCCGATGAAGCTGTCCGGCACCGGCACCTTCCGGCCGCTGTCGCCGGTCGTGTACGTCCGGATCGCCGAGGGCGCCGAGGCCTGCACCTGGCTCCAGAAGCAGGTCCGTGACGCCTCCGGGCCGGTGGCGCGGGAACTGCAGTTCCCGTACCACCCGCACGTCACGGTGGCGCACGGCATCGACGAGGCCGCCATGGACCGCGCCTTCGGGGAACTCGCCGGGTTCGAGGCCGCGTGGCCGTGCACCGGGTTCGCGCTGTACGAGCAGGGCGCCGACGGGGTGTGGCGCAAGCTGCGCGAGTTCACCTTCGGCGGGTCCGTGGTGCCGCCTCAGGCGGGGTATGTGGAGCGCGGGTCGATCCCGGCGGGTTAGCTCCGCCGGTGGGGCGGCGAGGGGGTGCCGCGCTATGCCGTCTGGCGTGTGCCGCGCCGTTGTGGCTGGTCGCGCCCACGCGGCGGAGCCGCATATCGACACAGCCCCGCGCCCCTGAGGGCGTTCCCCGGACCACCGCTACAGCGGCAGGCGTCGGAACAGCGACCGAGGCGCGTGTCGGAGAGCGGACATCACGAACCGTAGTGCTCCGGGCACCCATACCGTCTCTGACCTGCGCCGCAGGCCCAGCTCGATCGCCGTCGCCACGGCCTCCGGGGTCGTCGCCAGGGGTGATTCCTCCAGACCGGCCGTCATCCTTGATCGCACGAACCCGGGGCGTACGACCATGACGTGCACGCCTGTGCCGTACAGGGCGTCGCCCAGCCCCTGGGTGAAGGCGTCGAGGCCGGCCTTGCTGGAGCCGTAGATGAAGTTGGCGCGGCGGGCGCGTTCACCGGCGACGGAGGAGAGCACGACCAGCGAGCCGTGGCCCTGGGCCTGCAACGCGCGCGCGGAGACGAGTCCGGCCGAGACGGCACCCGTGTAGTTGGTCTGCGCGACCCGTACCGCCGCGACCGGCTCGCGCTCGTCGTGCGCCTGGTCGCCGAGGATCCCGAAGGCGAGCAGCACCATGTCGATGTCGCCCTCCGCGAAGACCTTGCCGAGCACGGCCTCGTGGGACCCGGGGTCCAGCGCGTCGAAGGCGACGGTGTGGACCTCCGCGCCCAGGGAGCGCAGCTCCGCCGCGGCCGTCTCCAGGGCCGGGGAGGGGCGGCCCGCCAGCCACACGGCGCGGGTGCGGCGGACGATGAGGCGGCGGGCGGCGGCCAGCGCGATCTCGGACGTGCCGCCGAGGACGAGCAGGGACTGAGGGATGCCGAAGGCGTCCTTCACGAGCAGCTCCTTGGGAGGGCCTAGAGGGTGAGACGGCGGGACAGGTCAGAGGTGAACACCCCGCGCGGGTCAAGTTCCGCGCGCAGTGCCCGGAAGTCGTCGAGACGCGGGTACATCGCGGCGAGCAGCTCCGGCCGCAGGCGGGAGTCCTTGGCGAGGTAGACGCGCCCGCCGGCTGTGGCGACCTCCTCGTCCAGTACGTCGAGGAGACCGCCGAGGCCGGGCAGTCCCGCCGGGATGTCCAGGGCCAGGGTCCAGCCCGGCACCGGGAAGGAGAGCCACCCCGGGTCGGCGTCCCCGAACCGCTTGAGCACGGCGAGGAAGGACGGGCACCGGTGTCCGGAGACGCGCCGCACGATCCGGCGCAGGGCCTCCTCCTGGCCGTGTCCGACGACGAACTGGTACTGCACGAACCCGCCGCGGCCGTAGATCCGGTTCCAGTGGGGCACGCTGTCCAGGGGGTGGAAGAAGGTCGAGATCCTCTGGAGCTGACCGGTACGCGCGCGGGGCGCTTTCCGGTACCAGAACTCGTTGAACAGCCCCACCGTGGCGCGGTTGAGGAGTCCCTCGGGAAGGTGGGCGGGCGGGGCCGGGAAGCGCGAGGTCCGGAAGGCCAGCGGGTCCCTACGCGCACGCGTGCCTCTCCCGAGCGCCTTCAGCGCGCCTGACGGTCCCAGCACCCTGAGTGCCCCTGACGGCCCCAGCGCCCTCAGCGCGTCCGACGGCTCCAGCCCCCGCCACGCCCCCGCGGTCTCCAGCGCCTCCAGCGGCGCGTGGTTCCCCCGCGTCAGCACCGCCCTTCCCATCCCCGCCCCGCGCGCCAGCAGGTCGATCCACGCGACCGAGTAGCGGTAGCCGTGATCGGTCGCGGTCAGACGGGCCATCAGGTCGTCGAGGTCACGCGCGCGTTCCGTGTCCACCGACATCAGCGCGGTCTCGACCGGCAGCAGCTGGACCGTCGCGGTGAGGATGATCCCGGTCAGACCCATGCCGCCGGTGGTCGCGTCGAACAGGGGCGTGCCGCGGCCCACGGTGCGGATCTCGCCGTCGGCCGTGAGGAGTTCGAAGGACAGCACATGGCGGGAGAAGGAGCCGGACATGTGATGGTTCTTGCCGTGGACGTCGGCGCTGATCGCGCCGCCCACGGTGACCTGGCGGGTCCCGGGCGTCACCGGCACGAACCAGCCGAGCGGCAGCAGCAGTTCCATGAGCCGGTGCAGGGAGACGCCCGCGTCGCACAGCACGGTGCCGCCGTCGGCGTCGATCGCGTGGACACGGTCCAGGCCCGTCATGTCGAACACCGCCCCGCCGGCGTTCTGCGCCGCGTCCCCGTATGCCCGCCCCAGGCCCCTCGGGATCCCGCCGCGGGCCCCGCAGTCACGGACGGCGGCCACGGCCTCCTCGTAGCTCCGTGGGCGGATCTGACGGGCCGCGGTGGGAGCGGTGCGGCCCCACCCCGTGACGGGAACGGTGTCGGCGGACATGCCGGTGACCGTATCGCCGCTCTGTGGGCGATCGGTTTTGAAACATCCCGACTCTCCCCGAAATGGGTGATTAATGGGATGTCGCTCAATATTGCCGGAACTCCGGCCGCGGTGACGTGAACAGTGAGTCCCCATGGATCGCACGCACCCCACGGATCGCATGGATTGCCTGGATCACCGGATGCTCTCGGCGCTCCGGGCCCACGGCGGCGACCCGCGCGTGGCCGGCGCCGCGCGTGCCCTGTCCCGGGCCGGTGAGCACGGGGCACTGTGGATCGCGGCAGGGGTGGCCGGGGCCGCCGTGGACGGCACGCGACGCGGCGCCTGGTTGCGCGGTACGGCGCTCACCGCGGGCGCGCACCTCGTCAGCATGGGAGTGAAAAGGGTGGTGCGGCGCCCCCGCCCGGCGCATGTCGAGCCTCTGGTGCGGACGGCGGGCCGGCACTCCTTCCCCAGCTCCCACGCGACCTCCGCCGCGGCCGCCGCCGTCGCCTACGGCACGCTCGGCGCGAGCCTGATCGCGCCGCTCGCCGCCGCGATGTGCGTCTCCCGCCTCGTGGTCGGCGTCCACTACCCGTCGGACGTCGTGGCGGGCGCCGCCCTGGGAGTCCTCACGGCGCGCCTCGGATCGCGCTGGATGACCGGAGGGCCAGCGAGGCCGGTTGGAGCAACTGGAGCGGCTGGAGCGGCCGTCCAGGCCACCCCGCACGACAGGCGCCGCGCGTGACGGAAACAGCGCCCCTCGCCAAGGGCACCCGCCCCGCACTCCTCGAACATTGCACACCCCGACGCCCCACCTCGCCGCCTCGGCCCCGCACCCTCGCCACCCTCCTCCAGGGTCTCCTCAGGACGGCCCGCCCCAGACAGTGGGTCAAGAACGTCCTGGTCGTCGCCGCCCCCGCCGCCGCGGGCCGGCTCCTCGCCCCGCACGCCCTCGCCCAACTCGTCCTCGCCTTCGCCCTCTTCACCGCCTGCGCCGCCGCCGTCTACCTGATCAACGACGCACGGGACGTCGAGGCCGACCGCGCCCACCCCGCCAAACGCCACCGCCCGGTCGCCGCCGGACAGGTCCCGGTCCCGGTGGCGTACGCCGTCGGCGGCGCCCTCGCCGTCCTCGCGCCGCTGCTCGCGGCCTGGCTGACCTCACCCCCGGTGGCGGCCCTCCTCGCGGCCTACATCGGCATGCAACTGGCCTACTGCACGGTCCTCAAGCACGTCCTCGTCGTCGACCTCGCGATCGTCACGACCGGCTTCATGATGCGGGCCGCGGCGGGCGGCCTGGCGCTCGGCATCCCGCTCTCGCGCTGGTTCCTGATCACGACCGGGTTCGGCGCGCTGTTCATGGTGGCGGCCAAGCGCTACTCGGAGGCGGTGCAGATGGCCGGGACAGCGGGCGCCACGCGCGCGTTGCTCACCGAGTACACCACCGGCTATCTGCGCTTCGTCTGGCAGCTCGCGGCCGGGGTCGCCGTGCTCGGCTACTGCCTGTGGGCCCTGGAGGACGGCAACGGCCCGCACACCGGCCTGTTGCCCTGGCGGCAGCTGTCCGTGGTCGCCTTCGTCCTGGCGATCCTGCGGTACGCCGTCTTCGCCGATCGCGGCACGGCGGGTGAGCCCGAGGACGTCGTCCTGCGCGACCGCGCCCTCGCCCTCATCGCCCTGACCTGGCTCGCGATCTACGGGCTGGCGGTGGCCAAGTGGTAGCCGAAGACGGCGAACCCGTCAGCGTGGGTGGCCAAGTGGTAGCCGGAGACCGCGAACCCGTCGGCACGCCGTGCGCCGGCACACCGCTTTTCCGGGGTACCCGCACATCGGTCGTCCGCACGGAGGGCAAGATCCGATCATGGACTGGCTGAAGAAACTCCCCGTCGTCGGGCCCCTCTGGGTACGCCTGACGGCCACGCACGCGTGGCGGTCGTACGAACGACTGGACCGGGTGAAGTGGACCCGGCTGGCCGCGGCGATGACGTTCACCAGCTTCGTCGCACTGTTCCCGCTGCTGACCGTGGCCGCCGCGATCGCCGCCGCCACCCTCAGCACGAAGCAGCAGAACGACCTCCAGGACAAGATCGCCGACCAGGTGCCCGGCATCTCCGACCAGCTGAACATCGGCGACCTGGTGCAGAACGCCGGCACCGTCGGCCTCATCGCCGCGGCCGCACTGCTGTTCACCGGCATCGGCTGGGCCGGCTCGATGCGCGAATGCCTGCGCGCGGTGTGGGAGATGCCCGACGAGGACGAGAACGCGATCCTGCGCAAGGGCAAGGACCTGGGCATCCTGGTCGGGCTCGGCGGCGCGGTCCTGGTCACGCTCGCCATCTCCACCGTCGCCTCCGCGCTGGTCGACTGGATCGGCGGGGAACTGGGCCTCCAGGAGGGTGGCGCCGGCCGGGTGCTGCTGCGGATCGCCGCGTTCGCCATCGCCGTACTGGCCGACTTCCTGCTCCTGCTGTACGTCCTGACCCTGCTGCCGGGCGTCGAACCGACGCGCCGCCGGCTGTCCGTCGCAGCGCTGACCGGCGCGGTCGGCTTCGAACTGCTGAAGCTGTTGCTGAGCGGCTATATGCAGGGCGTGGCGACGAAGAGCATGTACGGCGCGTTCGGCGTGCCCGTCGCCCTGCTGCTGTGGATCAACTTCACGGCGAAACTGGTGCTGTTCTGCGCCGCCTGGACGGCGACGGGCAGCAAGGAGCAGGAGCTCACGGACGCGACGAGCGACGACGTACCAGATCCGGCAGCGGCCAGCGGCGGTTGACCAGGAACGCGGCGCCCGCGAGCAGCACCAGCAGCCCGCCGGTGATCGCCAGGGCGGTCTCCATGCCCCTGGAGTCGCCGTCCGCCGTGGCGGACGCCACGGGCTTCGCCGAGCTCCCCGAGCCCGCGGAGTCCCCGGAGCCGCCCCCGGCCTGCCCGGCCTCGCCGGAGGCCCCCGGCTGGGCGCTGGACTGCGCGGCGCCCTTGGGCGGCACCAGCTCACCCACCGGCTGCACCTTGCCGGCCGCCTTGAAGCCCCAGTCGAAGAGCTGCGCGGTCTCCTTGTAGACCTCGTTGTGCTCTTCCTTCGACGGGTGCATGACGGTGACGAGCAGCACCCTGCCATTGCGCTCGGCGACACCGGTGAAGGTGGAACCGGCGTTGGTGGTGTTGCCGTTCTTCACACCTGCAATGCCCGGGTACTGCGAGATGTCGTAGTCACCGCTCAGCAGTCGGTTGGTGTTCTGGATCTCGAAGGGCTTGCGGACGGTCTTGCCCTTCTTGTCCTTCTTCGTCTCGCCGGGGAACTTGGCGGTGACCGTCGAGCAGTACTCGCGGAAGTCCTTCTTCTGCAGGCCGGAGCGGGCGAACAGGGTCAGGTCGTAGGCGGAGGAGACCTGGCCGGGGGCGTCGTAGCCGTCGGGGCTGACCACATGCGTGTCGAGGGCCTGGAGCTCCTCGGCGTGCTCGTTCATCTCCGCGACGGTCTTGGCGACGCCCTTGTTCATCGCCGACAGGACGTGCACGGCGTCGTTGCCGGAGCGAAGGAAAACACCCAGCCACAGATCGTGGACCGTGTACGTCTCGCCCTCCTTTATCCCGACCAGGCTGGAGCCGGCGCCCATGCCCGCGAGATCGGAGGGGACGACCTTGTGCTTCTCGGTCTTGGGGAACTTCGGCAGCACGGTGTCCGCGAAGAGCATCTTGAGGGTGCTCGCCGGGGGCAGCCGCCAGTGCGCGTTGTGCGAGGCGAGCACATCGCCGGACTCGGCGTCGGTGACGATCCAGGACCGCGCGGTGATGTCCTTCGGCAGTACCGGGACCCCGCTGGCGAGATTGACCTGGGTGCCCGCCTGGCCGAGCCGGGCGCCGCCCACGGTCGACATGCTCGCCGGGGGAGTGGCGGAGGGGCTGGTGCTCGGCGACGGACCGCTCGGCGACGGGCTGGGGGCCGCGAGGGCGGGGGGCGCGGTCAGCGCGAGGGACGACAGGACGGCGGCGGAGGTGACCAGCAGGGATCGCCCGGCGGTCTTCTTCAGGGGAGCGGACACGCTCAGGAACGTACATGGCGCGGAGGGTGAAGTCCCACCGCCCTCGCCACCCCGGGCTCCGAACCGGACAGCGCCCCGCGATACTGGACCCATGAAGCTCAGCCGCCCCGTCTCCTGGTTCCTGCTCGCCTTCGGGGTGTGGAGCTGGATCATCTGGATCACTTTCGTCAAGAACCTCGTCAAGGACGCCAGCGGGCTCGCGTTCGATGACGCGGGCGACCCGACGGGCTATTTCTGGGTGCACCTGCTGCTGGCTGTCGTCTCCTTCGTACTGGGGACGGTCGTCGGCGGCATCGGGTTGCGTGGAGTGCGCGCACTGCGCCGGAACTCACAGCCCACCCCGGAGAGTTAACACAGCGTGATCATCGTCTTCGCACTGCTCGCCCTGGCCGTCCTCGTCACGGCCAACTGGTACCTGTGGCGCCGCCTGTTCCGCGACACCACCAGCGGCCCCGGGTGGGCCCGCCGGGTGGGCGCGGTGGCCATCGGCGGCGGCTGGGTGCTGGCGGTGGCCGCCCTGGTCGCGGAGCGCTCCGGCGCCCCTTTCTGGCTCCAGCGCGTGCTCGCGTGGCCCGGCTTCCTGTGGCTGGCGCTGTCGATCTACCTGCTGTTCGGGGTCATGGCGGGAGAGGTCGTACGGCCCCTGCTGCGACGTTTCCTCGAACGCCGGGCCGGGCGCGGGGAGCCGGCCGTGGCCGCAGTACCGCATCCGGAGCGGGTGCCGGCGGGAGTGCCGGCCGAGCAGCCGCAGGAGGCCGACGGAGCGGCCGCGAGCCCGCCCGAGGGACCGCGTGAGGCCGCACCGGGGCCCCTGGCGCCGCAGGAGGAGCCCGGGCCGACCACCCTGGCCGCCGCTCCCTCCCGCCGCCTGTTCGTCTCCCGGGTCGTCGCCGGAGCCGCCGCAGCGGCCGCCGTGGGGACCGTCGGTTACGGCACCTACGGGGTTCTGCGCGGGCCGAGGGTCAAGCGGGTCACCGTGCCGCTGGCGAAGCTCCCGCGCGCGGCGCAGGGCTACCGGATCGCGGTGGTCAGCGACATCCATCTGAGCCCGGTCCTCGGGCGAGGCTTCGCCCAGAAGGTCGTCGACACCATCAACTCCACCCAGCCCGACCTGATCGCGGTCGTCGGCGACCTGGTCGACGGCAGCGTGAAGGACCTCGGCCCGGCGGCCGCCCCCCTCGCGCAGCTCCGGGCACGCCACGGCTCGTTCTTCGTCACCGGCAACCACGAGTACTTCTCCGGCGCCGAGCAGTGGGTCGATGAGGTACGGCGGCTCGGACTGCGCCCGCTGGAGAACGACCGTACGGAACTCGCCTGGTTCGACCTCGCCGGTGTCAACGACATCGCGGGCGAGAGCGAGGGCCAGGGCCCCGACTTCGCCAAGGCCCTCGGCGACCGGGACACGGCACGCGCGTGTGTGCTCCTCGCCCACCAGCCGGTCCAGATCCACGACGCGGTCGACCACGGCGTCGACCTCCAGCTCTCCGGCCACACCCACGGCGGCCAGCTCTGGCCCGGCAACCTCCTCGCGGAGGCGGCCAACCCGACCGTCGCCGGCCTGGAGCGCTACGGCGACACCCAGCTCTACGTCAGCCGCGGCGCCGGCGCCTGGGGCCCGCCCACGCGCGTGGGAGCTCCGTCGGACATCACGGTCATCGAACTGGCCTCGAGACAGGCCTGAACAGCGGCCCGCGCCGAGCGAGTCGCACGGCGGCGCCCTCCGTGTCGTACGGCTGTGCACGGCGCGCGAGTCGGCGTACGTTGACGCGAGACGGCCCTGCTGGCGCCACCCGGGGAAGGGCTCGCCGCATGGTCTCCGACGCGTCCGTCCTGCGCCTCGCACGCAGCAGGCCGGTTCTGTTCGCACTGTTCGAGACGCTGCTCACCGGTGGCTGCGCGCTGTTCTGGTACGCGGTCGCGGGCTGTATCTGGAGAACGCGGCTCACGACCCCTGGGACCCCGACCACCCGCCCGCGCGGCCGTTCTTCCTCCTCGCCTGCGCGACGGCGCTCTCCCTGCCGGTCACCTGGCTGCTGAGAGGCGTTCCGGTCCCGTGGCTGCGGCGGATCGTGGATCGGGTGATCATGGTGCGGGCCGTCGCGTCGATCACGGTGTGTGCCGGGGTGTTCGGTTACGTGATGACCCATTGACCATCGGCCGGAGACCCTGTGCGAGGTCTGTGAAACCTGGCCGAAACTCCTTGCGGTAACGTCTTGCCCAACTCGACAAATCCCTCTTCCCCCAGGTGAAACACCTGTGATTAGGTGATCCGCGCCACTAGGGGGTGGCATGTGCACTGGGGCCCGTAGGGGTCCGGGGAGGGCAAACCGATGCGGTCGGTTCGCATGCGGATTCTCGCGACGCTGCTCGTACTGGGCGTGGTGGGGGTCGGCGGCTGGCAGTTGCTTCCGTCCGACGCGGGCGCCGGAGCGACGATCAAGGTGGGGACTACGGACGAGGTCACCTCACTCGATCCGGCCGGCGCCTATGACGCCGGTTCCTGGGCGCTGTTCAACAACGTTTTCCAGTCACTGCTGGCCTTCGAGCCGGGCAGCGCCACACCCGTGCCCGACGCGGCCGAGAGCTGTGGCTTCAAGGGCAGCGATCTGCGCACCTACAGCTGTGTGCTGCGCGAGGGGATCAAGTTCCCGAGCGGCCGCGAGATGACCGCCGAGGACGTCAAGTACTCCTTCGACCGGGTCAAGAAGATCAACTCCGACGTCGGCCCGGCCAGCCTTCTGGACACCCTCAAGTCCGTCGACGCCAGCGGCCGGACCGTCACCTTCAAGCTGTCCTCACCGGACGCCACCTTCCCGTTCAAGGTGGCCACGGGCGCCGGCGCCATCGTGGACCGCACCAAGTACCCGGCCGACTCCCTGCGTAAGGACAACGGAGTCGACGGCACCGGTCCGTACGAGCTGCAGGCGTATACGAAGGAGAAGAAGGCGGTCCTCGCGCCCAACAGCGACTACAAGGGCGAGATCAAGGGCACCGGCCGCTCGGTCGAACTCGAGTACTACAGCGACTCGGCCAAGCTGAACGACGCCTGGAAGGCGAAGCGGGTCGACGTCGCCTACCGCCAGTTGCCGCCGAAGGTCCTCGCCGACCTGAACCCGAGCGACCCCGGCCAGCGTGTCTCCGAGGCCGACAGCTCCGAGGTCCGCAACCTCTACCTCAACACCCGCGCGGGCGAGCCGCTGCATGATGTCAAGGTGCGCCAGGCCATGGCCTGGCTGATCAACCGCGAGCAGCTGGCCGCCTCGGTGTACGAGGGGACCGTCGACCCGCTGTACTCGCTGATCCCGACCGGCATCACCGGCCACACCACCTCGTTCTTCGACACCTACTCGGAGCCGAGCGTCAAGAAGGCACGCGCCCTGCTCACCGAGGCCGGGGTGAGCACCCCGGTCAGCTTCACCTACGGCTACGGACTCAACAGCGGCTCCGCCGCCGCGGAGGCCAAGGAGCTCAAGAAGCAGCTGGAGGCGAGCGGCCTGTTCAAGGTGACGCTCAAGGGCTACGAGTGGACCGACTTCCAGAAGCGCTGGGCCACCGGGAAGCTGGACGCCTACGCGGTCGGCTGGGTGGCGGACTACCCCGACCCGGACACCTACGGTTCCCCGCTGATCGGCACCGGCGGCACCATGAACACCGGCTACAGCAGCCACGAGGTCGACCATCTGATTCAGGACAGTCAGCGGTACGCCGACCGCGGCGAGGCCGAGCAGGACTTCCGTGACCTCCAGGAGGACATCGCCCGCGATGTCCCGGTCATCCCGCTGTGGCAGGCCAAGGACTACGTCGTGACCAGCGAGGACGTCGGCGGCGGCCAGTACCTCTCGGACGGTACCGGGGTCTTCCGGCTCTGGCGCCTCAACTGGATCTGATCCCGATGCGTTCGCGCCGTATCTGACGCATTTCCATGGAACTGACATTCGCCCGAGTGACGCCGGGCAGCCACTCAACGCAGCACCATGTGACGGAGGTGCGCGCGGGGTGAGGAGCAAACGTGTTGAGACGCAACTCCTTCCGGCTGCCCCGGCATCCGGCTTCCGTCGGTCTCGCCCGGCGCCGGGTCCGGGATCATCTGGCCGACTGGGGGCACGGGCCGGACGATCCGGCCCTGAGTGACGCCGTTCTGCTGGTGTCGGAGCTGGCCACCAACGTGGTGCGCCACGGGCCGCTCCTCGAGCGGGAGTTCGAGGTCGCGGTGACCGCCCTCGCCGACGGCTCCTGTCTCATAGAGGTCTCCGACGAGGGCCGGCTCGAACCCCGGCTGCGGGTGGTCGGCGAGTGGGAGGAGACCGGGCGGGGGCTGCACCTGGTGGAGAACATCGCCGCCGCGTGGGGGGTGTGGAGCCGGGGCCGGCACGGCAAGACCGTGTGGGCTCTGGTGATGGCCAACTGAGCTGATCTGTCAGTGACTTGGCGATCGTGCAGGGCGTGATCCGGGCCCCGCCCGTGACGGCGCCTCGCAGCGCCGGGCACCGACGGAGGGCGCCGACCGGGACACACGGCGCCAAGGCCGCCGAACCGCCCGGAGTCACGTCCCGTAGGACCGCCGGGAGCCGGGCTCTGTAGGACTGCCAGGGCCCCATCCCGTAGGACCACCGGGAGGAGCCAGGCTCCGCAGGACCGCCGGGGCCGGGCTCCGTAGGACCGCCGGGGCCGGGCTCCGTAGGACCGCCGGGAGCCGGGCTCCGCAGGACCGCCGTGGCCCCGTCCCGCAGGACCGCCGGGAGTCGGGCTCTGTAGGACTGCCGGGGCCGGGCTCTGTAGGACTGCCGGGAGCCGGGCTCCGTAGGACCGCCGGGGCCCCACCCCCGTAGGACCACCCGGAGGAGCCAGGCTCCGTAGAACCGCCGTGGCCCCACCCCGCAGGACCGCCGGGAGCCCCCGGCCCCGCAGGACCTCCCGGCGCACACGGCCGCAATGGCGACCCGGATCACGCCCGCAGCCCGCCCGGACCCGCGCCCGGCGCCAGGACGGTACCCCCGCCCGGTGTCAGGACGGTACCCCCGCCCGGCCCGGCAGCGTGACCGTCACGGCCAGCCCTTCGCCCGGCGCCGTGCGGACCGCCACCTCGCCGCCGTGGGCCCGGATCACGCCCTGCACGATCGCCAGGCCCAGACCGCTGCCCGCGCCACCGCCGGTCCGGAAGAACCGGTCGAAGACCCGAGCCGCGTCGTCCGCGGGCAGCCCCGGCCCCTCGTCCGCGACACACAGCCGTACGACCCCGTCCGCGCGCTCCACCCCCAGCCGCACCGGCACGTCGGCGGGAGTGTGCGTGCGGACGTTGCCCACCAGGTTGCCCAGGACCTGTCTGAGCCCCGACTCGTCGGCCCGGACGAGCAGCGAGCCCTCGGCGGCCACCTCCACGGGCCGGTCCGGCTGCTGCACCCGCAGATCCTCGGCCGCCTCCCGCACCAGGCGGCTCAGGTCGACGTTCCTGAACCGCAGTTCGGGCTGCTGGTCGAGACGGGCGAGGGTGAGCAGTTCGTCCACGAGCCGCCCCATACGGTCGGTCTCCGCGAGGACCCGCCCCCAGGCCCGCTTTCGCTCGTCCGGGTCGGACAGCATGCCCTTGTCGTACAGCTGGAGATAGCCGCGTATCGCCGACAGCGGGGTGCGCAGTTCGTGCGAGGCGTCGGCGACGAAGCTGCGCAGCTGGGCCGCGCTGCGCTCGCGCGTGCGGTACGCCGACTCGACCTGGTGGAGCATGGTGTTGAGGGCGACCCGCAGCTGCTCGACCTCCAGGGTGGCCTCGCGGCTGGAGGGCACACGCCGGGTCAGGTCCCCCTCGGCGATCGCCGACGAGGTCTCCACCATGTCCTCCAGCGGCCGCATCCGGCGCCGGACGCTGAACATCGTGAGACAGGCCAGCAGGGCCAGGAGCAGGCTGCCGATGGCGAGGTCGAGCTTGACGGCCTTGGCGACGCCCTGGTGCAGGACGTCGGTGGGCGCGGCCATCAGCGCGTAGCTGCCGTCGCCGAGCCGGGCCGCCGTGGCCCGGTAGGGAGAGCCGCCCAGGGTGAGGTCGTGCGGCTCGGAGTCGGCGGCGAGCGCGCCCGGGTCGCCGGCCGCCTTCGCGAGCGCCCGCTGGGTCCCGGTCGGCGCGAAACCGAGGATCTCGACCGGCTCGCCACGCTGGTCCACCGCGGCGAAGACGGTCTCCGTCGTGCGGTCGTCCTGGTCCTCGTCCCGGTCCTCCGGCACCAGCCTGTCGCGGACGAAGCTCATGGCGCTCAGCGAGTCGATCTGGCGCAGCGTGAGCTGCGAGCCGCCCAGGGAGTCCCGGTTCTTGATGAGCTCGGTGTCGATCTGGTCGAGCAGGTAGTACCGCATGCCCATCACGCTCACGGCGGTCGCCGCGACGATGCCGATCGCGAGCAGCGCCACATTGGCCAGCGTCAGCTTGCCGCGCAGCGAGTGGATGCCGTGGGCGGGGCGGAACTTCATGCGAGCCCGTATCCGACACCCCGCCGGGTGGTGATCACCGGCGGTCCCAGGGCGTCCAGCTTGCGCCGCAGATAGCTGATGTAGGTCTCCACGACGGTCGACTCGGGCGGGGTGTGCTCGTACTGCCAGACATGGCGCAGGAGTTGCTCCTTGGGCACGATCCGGCCGCCGTTGCGCACCAGGAACCGCAGCAGGGCGTACTCGGTCGGGGTGAGCTGGACCGTGCGGCCGTCGCGGTGCACCGAGTAGGTCGTCTCGTCCAGTTCCAGGTCGCCGTATCTCAGGGGCGGGCGCTGCGGCAGGACGTCGGCCGGGCGGGTGCGGCGCAGGACCGCGGTGATCCGCGCGACGACCTCGTCGATGTTGAACGGCTTGGTGATGTAGTCGTCGCCGAAGCCGAGGGCGCCGACGATCTCGGCGGGGGAGTCCCGCGCGGTGAGGAAGACGAGGGCCAGCTCCGGTCGCCGCTCGCGCAGTTCGCGGGCGAGGGCGCGGCCGTCGCCGTCGGGCAGCATGACGTCGAGCAGGGCCGCGTCCGGGCAGGTGCGCCCGGCGAGCGCGAGCGCCTCGCGGACGGTGCCGGCGACCATCACCTCGAACCGGTGGAAGCGCAGGGCGATGGCGAGCACGTCGGCGATGCTCTCCTCGTCCTCCACCACCAGCACGGTGCCCTGATGCGCGGCCTTCTCCCCAGCCGTTCCCCCAGTCATGTCCTCAGTATCGGCCGGGCCACTGACAGTCGGGCCGGTTCGCGCTTTGGAGTTCCTTGAGAGTCATGGGCCTCTCGTGTCCACGCGCGCGTGCCGCCCCGATCCTGTTGCCCAGGACCTGGGGGACCAACCGACCGACCTACTGAGGAGAGATGAGCGTGGCGGCATTGGCACGCTGGTGCTACCGGCACCGGCTGGTGGTCCTGTTGCTGTGGGTGGGGGCGTTGTTCGGTCTTGGCTTCTCGGCCTCGACGGCGGGCACGAACTACGCGAACGTGTTCTCCCTCCCCGACACGGACTCCAAGAGCGCGTACGACCTGATGGAGAAGGCCTTCCCGAACACCTCGGGCGACACCGACACGGTGGTCTGGAAGGTCGACGACGGCTCGGTGCGCGACCAGGCGGTCCGGGACCGGATCCGGCCCGCCCTCGACGAGATCGCGAAGATGCCGGGCGTCGGGGCGGTGACCAGTCCCTACGGCGCCCAGGGGGCCGCGCAGATCAGCCAGGACGGCACGATCGCGTACGCCCAGGTGACCTTCGTCAAGCGCGCGAACGAGGTGCCCAAGGGACTCGTCGAGGACGTCGTCGACACCGCGCACGGGGCCGAGCGGGCCGGTCTGCAGGTGGAACTGGGCGGCCAGGCGATCCAGCGCGTGCAGGAGCCGCCGCAGGGGCTGTCGGAGACGGTCGGCATCGTCGCGGCGGCGGTCGTGCTGTTCCTGGCGTTCGGCTCGTTCTTCGCGATGATGCTGCCGATCGCGATCGCCGTCTTCGGCGTGGGCATGGGCCTGTTCGCCACCCAGCTGCTCAGCCACACCACCGACGTACCCGACATCGCCCCGCTGCTCGCCTCCTTGATCGGCCTCGGCGTCGGAATCGACTACGCGCTGTTCATCGTCACCCGGCACCGACGCGGCATCCTGCGGGGCCTGGACCCCGAGGAGTCGGCGGTCACCGCCCTCAACACCTCGGGCCGGGCGGTGCTGTTCGCGGGCGGCACGGTCTGCATCGCGCTCGCCGGCATGCTGGTGACGCGCCTGCGTTTCCTGGACGGCGTGGTCATCGGCACGTCCCTGACCGTGGTGCTGAGCGTCCTGGCCGCCACGACCCTCCTGCCGGCCCTGCTCGGCTTTCTCGGCCCGCGCGTGCTCAGCCGCCGCCAGCGGCGCAGGCTGGCCGACCAGGGGCCCGAGCCGGAGCACGCCAGTGGTCTCGCCGCCCGCTGGTCGACGGGCGTCCAGAAGCGCCCCCGCAGGACCGCCGCGCTCGCCCTGGTCTTCATGGCCGTCCTGGCCGTTCCGGTGCTGTCGCTCCGCCTCGGCGCCACCGACCAGGGCAACGACGACTCCTCGACGACCACCAGGAAGGCGTACGACCTGCTCGCCGAGGGCTTCGGTCCCGGTTTCAACGGCCCGCTCCAGGTGGTCACCGAGGGCGGCGGGACGAGCACCCTGGTCAAGGGCCTCCAGGACACGCCGGGCGTCGCGCGGGTCGCCGCGCTGCCGCCCGCGCGGGGCGTGACGGTGATCCAGGTCGTGCCGACGACGTCACCACAGTCCGTGGCGACGGACCGGCTCATCGACCGGCTGCGGGACGACGTCATCCCCGCGGCCGGGGCACAGGCCCACGTCGGCGGGGTCACGGCCGTCTCGAAGGACTTCGCGTCCGTCACGGGCGACCGCCTGCCGCTGTTCATCGCGACGATCATCGGACTCGGCTTCCTGCTCCTGCTGGTCGCCTTCCGCTCCCTGGTGGTGCCGCTGACGGCCGCCCTCATGAACCTGATCGCCGCCGCGGCCTCCTTCGGCGTCCTGGTCGCGATCTTCCAGTGGGGATGGGGCCTGGAACTGCTCGGTCTCGGCAAGGAGGGCCCGATCAACGCCTTCCTGCCGGTCATCATGCTGTCCCTGCTCTTCGGGCTCTCGATGGACTACCAGGTCTTCCTGGTGAGCCGTATGCACGAGGAGTGGGTGCACACCCGCGACAACGCGCGCGCGGTACGCGTCGGCCTCGCGGAGACCAGCCGGGTCATCAACTCCGCCGCCCTGATCATGGTCTGCGTGTTCATGGCCTTCGTCCTCAGCGGCGACTCGGGCGCGGCCATGGCGGGCGTGGGACTCGCGGCCGCCGTCGCCCTGGACGCCTTCGTCCTGCGCACGGCCCTGGTGCCGGCCGCGATGCATCTGCTCGGCAACTCCAACTGGTGGCTGCCCGGGTGGCTGGAGAAGCGGCTGCCGCACCTCGCGGTGGAACCGGGGGAAGAGGCGGCGGTTCCGGTGGCCGAGGTCCGCGCGGACGGCGGCCCGGCCTCGGCCGTCCACGGCTTCGTCCGTACGACGGAGGGGGACCCGGTGGAGGGCGCGGCCGTCACACTGCTGTCGGCCGGGGGCCGGCAACTGGACCGTGTCGTGTCGCTGGCCGACGGCTCGTACATCGTCTCGGTCCCGGCGCCGGGGACGTATCTGCTGGCCGCCACGGCCGCGTCGTACGGCTCGCGCGCGCGGCACGTCGTCGTGGGGCAGGGCCCGCTGGTGTACGACGTGGAGCTCGCCGAGGGTGAGGTGGACGCCGTCAACTGACGTGGCTACGGCTTCCTGCCGGGGTCCGGCATCACCTTCGTCATCCCCGGCAGGAAGTCCGTGAACAGCTCGTGCACCTCCCGTACGAGCGGCCGCAGCACCCGGAACCGGGCCAGCGTCACGCCCCGCGCGGTGAGCCGCGCCCCCCGCTCGGCGAGCCGGTAACTCCGCTCCCGGCCCTCCGTGCGGTCGAAGATCCAGTACAGGACGAGCCCCATCTGGGAGAGCCACATCAACTCGGGCAGGATGTCCCGCAGTTCGTCGGGCACCTTGGTCCTCGTCGCGCCCCGCAGCACCTTCCGGTGCACCGAGATCGCCTCCACGCGCGCGTGCTCCGACTCGGGTGAGAAGGGGCTGAGCGGGCTGTCGGGATCGGCGGCGTTCTTGAAGAACTGCACCGCGAACTCGTGGTACGGCTGCGCGATGTCCAGCCAGACCTTCAGCACGCCCGCGAGCCGCGCCTCCAGGTCGCTCTCCCGGGCCAGCACCTCCCGGACCGCCACCTGGTGCTCGGCGGCGATCCGGTCGTAGAAGCCCTGGATCAGGTGCTCCTTGCCCGCGAAGTAGTAGTAGGCGTTGCCGACGGAGACTCCGGCCTCCTGCGCGATGGCACGCATGGTGGTCTTGTCGTACCCCCGCTCCTGGAACAGCCGCATGGCCGTCTCCAGGATCAGCGCGCGAGTCTGCTCGGACTTGGTGGACGGCGCGGAGCCCTCTTCGGGGCCTTCGTTCTTGGCGGGCACAACAGGAGAGCCTAGCCAGTGGCGCAGGTGCCGTTGTCGCACCCCGGTGGGGTGCGGGTCCAGCCCAGACTCGGGTCGTACGACCATCCGTCCGCCCGTCGGTACACCCGCCCGCCCCGTCCCGGGCCCCCAGGAAGCGTCCCGCCCCACTGCGCCCCGCGCCACTTCGCCGCGGCGAGCACGGCCCCCCTGGCGAGGCGAGCACCCGACGGTGTGCTGAGCCGATGCGCGAGTCCCCTGTGCTCGCGCAGCGCCCACAGTGTGACGATCCAAGCGGCCGTGGAGCGGTAGACCTGCCCGGAGTCGCCGACCACGGTGATCTCTTCGAGTGTGGCGCGGTGATCGAGCCCGGGGAACCGCCGCCTGGCCTCCTCCGAGGCAGCCGGTACCAGTTCCAGAGGCACCAACTGCGGCTGCCGTACGAGCCAGTCGCGAAGGAAGGCGCACAGCGAGCACTCGGCGTCGTACAGGACGGTGAGCCGGCGGACCGGGGTGCGGTCCGCCGCGGTGACCGTGCTCACGCCCGGACCCAGTCCTGCGGTGCGACCGGCGGTACCTGCTCCCGCTCCATGGCGCCCCGTCGGCGGATCTTGTTGAGGACGTAGACGTTGGCCAGGTGCATCACGCCGAGCACCAGCAGTACGACGCCCAGCTTGGTCGACAGGGCCTCGAAGATGCCGCGCGTGTCCTCGATCGTCCCGTCGCCGCTGAGGTACAGGGCGACGAAGCCGAGGTTCACCAGGTAGAAGCCGACCACCAGGAGGTGGTTGACGGCCTCGGCGAGCTTCTCGTTGCCGCGCAGTACGTCGGCGAGGAAGATCCGCCCGTTCCTGCTGAGCGTGCGGGCGACCCAGACGGTCAGCCCGATGCTGACGACGAGGTAGATGACGTAGGCGACGACCGTGCGGTCCATGCGCCTCCCCCTTCTTGAACGCGTTCAAAACGCTGACAGGGGAGACTCTAGACCTGCTTTTGAACGTGTTCAACTCGCTTGCGGAGAGGTCTGCGTCACGTCCGCGCGGAGTGCCTCAGGCTCGGCGCCCGAGCTCCGGGCGCTTCGTGTAGTCGGTGAACCCGAGGACGTTGCCCCATGGGTCGGCGACCTCGACGGTCCAGCCCGTGGCCACGGAGAAGGGCTCGTCGAGCAGGTCGACGCCGGCCGTGCGCAGCTCCCGGGCGGCAGTCCTGGCGTCCGGCACCTCCAGCCACACGCGCGTGGCGGGCCACGGCGGCGGTCGGTGTCCCAGGGCCTCCTCCTGCCGGAGCAGGATCCCGGGCGTCTCGCCGCCCACCTTCAGCAGGGCGATCCCGGCCTCGTCGAGCCGGAAGCCCACCGTGAAGCCCGCGCGCTCGTAGAAGGAGACGGCCTCGCCGAGGTTCCCGACGGGCAGCAGTACGTTGTCGAATCCGAGCAGTTCGTACGACTGGTCATCTGACATGTCGTCAGATTAAGCCGGGGGTGACGGAACGGGCTTCTGCGACGCGGTGTCGTCGGGCATGATGACCGGGCGCATTGTCTTCTTTTCGCGGGTCCGCCCGCTTCGGTCCCCAGGAGCAGTCCCCCTTGAGCGAGCATCAGGGCCACGAGCACCACGGCCACGGACATCATGGCCACGAACATCACGGCTATCAGCCGCAAGACGAGCAGCAGGCAAGCCAGCAGGGCCCCGACCAGCAGGGATATCAGCAGGGATATCAACAGCAGGGGTATCCGCCCCCGGGCTACCCGCCTCCCGGCTACCCTCCGCCGGGCTACTTCCCGCCGCCGGGGACGTACACCGGAGACCCCAACGCCCCCTACGGCTACGACCCGTACGGGCGCCCGTACTCCGACAAGTCGAAGGTCATCGCGGGCATCCTGCAGCTCACCCTCGGCGGCTTCGGCGTCGGACGCTTCTACCTCGGCAACGTCGGGATGGGGCTCGCACAGCTCTTCACCTGCGGTGGGCTCGGCATCTGGTCCCTGGTCGACGGCATCCTCCTGCTCACCGGGAACGACCACACCGATGAACATGGCCGGATCCTCCGGAGCTAGGGCGGAGACGGCCGGGGCCGAGCCTTCCGCGTCCGTGCGGCGCTCCCCGCTCCGTCACCCCGCGGCGGCGCCCTCGGCGGTCCTCGCCGCGGGAGCCCTCGGTGCCGGGTACCTCTACCGCACCGACCCGCACGAGCCCGGCCACGTCCTGCCGCAGTGTCCGTTCCGGATGCTCACCGGCCTGCTCTGCCCGGCCTGCGGCGGCACCCGCATGGTGTACGACCTGATGCACGGCCACTTCATCGAGGCCTGGCTGGACAACCGCGCCCTGCTGCTCGCCTCGCCGTACGCCCTGGCCCTGCTGGGCCGTTGGGCATGGGAGGGGCTGCGCGGCCGCCGCTGGCGCCCCACGCTGAGTCCCCGGGCCCAGGTGGCCGTCCTGGCGGTCGCCGTCGCCTGGACAGTGGCCCGCAACATCGTCTAGGGCCTGTCCGGCGGATCATGCCGGCGGCGCGGGGTCTGGCACGCGCATCTGCCGCGTTGTCGTCACTCGCCGACGCTCCGCGTCGACTCCC